>JAZQDP010000067.1:0-38910 GCA_045546875.1 Thermoguttaceae bacterium
CAAGCCGTTCCCCAGCAAACCCTTCCCGCCTAAGTTCGATGGCAAGAAGCCTTTCCCGCCGAAACATTTTGGCAAGCCGTTCCCCGGCAAACCCTTCCCGCCTAAGTTCGATGGCAAGAAGCCTTTCCCGCCGAAATGTGGTTGCATGAAGGGTGGAAAATGCTTCTGCAAAGATTGCAAATGCAAGAAGTTCGCTGGCAAGAAACCTTGTGGAAAGAAACCCTGCTGCAAGTTTGACGGCAAGAAGCCTTTCCCGCCGAAGCATTTTGGCAAGCCGTTCCCCGGCAAACCCTTCCCGCCGAAATTTGCCGGCAAGAAGCCCTGCTGCAAGAAACCCTGCGCCGCTAAATGCGCTGGCAAACCTTGCTGCAAGAAACCCTGCGCCGCTAAATGCGCTGACAAACCCTGCTGCAAGAAGTTCGCTGGCAAGAAACCCTGCTGCAAATTCGACGGCAAGAAACCATGCTTCAAGAAGTTTGCTGGCAAGAAACCCTGCTGCAAGAAGTTCGACGGCAAGAAACCTTGCTGCAAGAAAGTCGACGGCAAGAAACCCTGCGGCAAAAAATTCTGCTGCAAGAAAATTGCTGAACACATTCTGAAGAATTTTGACGCCGACAAGGCAGTCAATTTCGTTTTCGCCAAAGTTGACACGAACAAAGACGGTCAGATCTCTCGCGACGAAGCCAAAGTTGCCGCTGTCAAAGCTCACGCCAAGGCTGTTGAATTCAAAAAGAAGATCGACGCCAAACGCGCCGCCGAAGGCAAAAAGACTTTCGATTGCCCCATTCTGAAGAATTTCAACGCTGACAAAGCTGTCGATTTCGTTCTCACTCAAGTTGATACGAACAAAGACGGTCAGATTTCTCGCGACGAAGCCAAAGTTGCCGCTGTTAAAGCTCACGCCAAGGCTGTCGAACTCAAAAAGAAGTTTGACGCTAAAAAGGCTGCCGCCAAGAAAGAAGCCGCTAAATAATTTGGGTTATTGCTAACAAGCGATTGTTAGCGTTCCAGAACCTCCTGTATGGCTTTAGAGCCGTACCTCCTAGAACCGCAACGCATTGCGCTGCGGTTCATTTTTTTGTTTATTAGACAACGTATGTTAAACGATATTAAATCTGAAAATCAGAGATATTACTGCTGACAGAAGGGTTTATCGTTCGCTTGTCAAAGCCTTTCGAAGGTATTTGGCTCGAATGAGATCCCGGTCTGAGGAATCCAGTTTATTCCCTTCCATAAGTTGCAAGTGTGCAGGTTGAACGCGTAAAAACAGCGTGTCCAGAACGGAACGATCGATGTCTTTTATGATGCCCAAGCACACGCCCAAGCGGACGTTTGACAACAAGGTCAGCGTTTCTGCCGTTTTAATTGACGACGTTTTACGAAGAATTTCCAGCGCCCGATTGGTTCTGTCGGTAATAGAATCCCGGTTTTCGTTTAGCAGGTACATTCGCGCTTGACGTTCGTAATTGATGATATGGGGAACCATTTCCAACAAAAGTCCAACAAGGTCTTCTTCTGAATAACCCAGCGTAACCTGATTGCTTATTTGGAAATAGTCTCCGTCTGCCGGCTCGCCTTCTCCAAACAGTCCGCGGACGACAAGAGCCGTTTTATCTAAAGCGCGGCGAACTTTTTCCATTTGACGGGTCAACGTCAGAGCTGGCAAGTGCATCATCACGCTGGCTCGCAATCCCGTTCCCAGATTGGATGGGCAAGCGGTCAGATACCCCAGCTTGTTGTCAAAGGCGTAAATGACTTTGGATTCCAGAAACTTGTCGATTTCCTGACATCGCGCCAAAGGCGTTTTCAGATCCATGCCCGGGGCGATAGTTTGAATTCGCAAGTGATCTTCTTCGTTAATCATGACGCATGCGCTTTCGTCAGCCGCGATGCAGGCGGCGGAATGAGTCAATGTTGACATTCCGAACGCCTTGCTGATTAAATGCCGTTCGATTAACATCTGACGTTCCGTCTCTTTCAGTTCGTTCATGGAGAACGTTCCGGAATCCTCTCCGAGAATTTCCGCAATAATCGGGGTCAGTTCGTCTACCAGACGTTTAGAGTCCGCAACGCTCAGACGGCTTACAAACGGATACTCAGCGATATTTCGCGCCAGGCGAACGCGAGACGATATAACAACGTCTGAATCCAGACCGTTTCCAAAACATGCGGTTGAGGACGCCGCCAGGGTTTGTATGTTCATGAGTGTTAATTGTTAAGGTTAATATTGCAAGGGCGCGTTTTTATCGTTCTTTCTGTCAGAATGCGTCAAAAAACGCCTCCGGGTATGTTATTGTCATCTGAATCGTCGATGTTATCGTCGTCATCGAGTTTGTCGGTTGAGCTTGTATAATAACACATGATTTTTCCATCGAGTATTCTTGCTTGACAAAATGTGGTATAAGGCTTAAAATCAATGTCAATTACCGTAGAAAAATTATCATGCTGAATCGAGGCTGGTAAAAGAATATAATCTACTACAAGGTCTAACGTATTATTCTTATAGCCTAACTCGCTAGCGCTAAAAGAATTCGCGACTTTGACCGTATAAACTGTTTTTCCCGTTCGAGAATCCAGACAATGCAAATACATCGCTTTGAAACCAGAGTTATAATTTGGGTTTAAGGAAACTTCAAGCGCAAATAATTTATCGTGAAAAAAATATCCTGAATTTTTCCATATAGAATGGTTGTTGTTCCATGCTCGCGTCCAGAGGACTTTGTTCCCGTTGTTGCGATCAATGCAAATCAGGCTGTTGCTTGCAGGTTCAAAGTCTTGGGGAACGCGACCTGAATAAAGAACAGATTCAGCGCTGGTATAAGGAGCGTCATCGTCTTCGGAAGTTTCTAAATCACAAGACTCTTGAAAACGAACTCCTTGCAGAAACGCTGTCAACCCGGTTGACGACTGAACGGTAAATGGAAGTCGTTTTATACAATCCTGTTCTTTAGATTCGTATTTGTGATAATACAAATATTTTCCAGAATACATAACGCCGTTTATTTCCACAGGACGAGCGTCATACAGACCATACTGATTACATAATAAATAATCCTCTGGATTCTCTTCTACAGAGGGGTCATTTTCTGGATCGTCCTCAAAAGATGAAGGTTTGGACGATTCTCGCGCCTTATCAATTTCCGTTTTCAACTCTGTTAAATAATCCGCCAGAACGACTTCTTTTCCATCGTAACGCGTCATGGACTCTGGAAAAGGAAAACTCGGATCGTCAATAACAATATTTTTGGAATTGACAACGGCTTTGGCTGTGGGGAATAGACGCCTAAACGCTTCAAGGTCGGTTTCTTTATCAGAAATTTTTTTCAAACACGAAGGGAAAGCTCCTTTTGTTCGAATACTGCCAATAAGCAGACGAGCGGCCAGTTCCGCTTCCGAAACGCGGCATTTTTCAGAAGGGTAAGTATATTCCCAATGGTTACTCTGTTTACGTTCGGTTATTTCCGGACGAATTGAGCTTGTCCAATAATCAAAAGCAATAAGCGCCGCGCTTTGTTTTGCCAGCGCGTCGCCCAACTCCAGAGCGATAGCCGGTGCAACGCTTGATCCCGGATACTGCCGGCGGACGTCGTCCAGTTTCGCCAGACGAAGCTGCGGGTCAGACGTCTTGTTTGCCTCGTCGTAAGCCGCATTTGCCGCTTCGTCCATAACCTGACGGTAAATTTTGACTTCGTCGTCAGTCAAACGCCGGTTGCGTCCTGTACTGAGCGCCCATTCAATCGGACTCCACTGAGTAATTGTTACATCGTTGCGGCAAATGTCCGATTCTGTTTTGGCGGGAAAGAACGTTCCGGGGTTTTCTTCAATCAGACGCTGGGCGTCGAGAAGGGCTTGCCGATAGTTCGGGTTTTCAAAAATCTGGTTGGCTTTTTCGATGACTTCTTTTGACGCCCGATTAAACAACCGCGGCTCTTTTGCTTTCTCAACCTCTGACGAGTCGTCTTGAGGCAAAACAGAATCGTCCTCGTTGAGTTCGAACGGATCTTCCTCGTCAGCGTCCTCGTCGATGTCGAAAGAGTTGTCCTCGTCAGCTTCATTTTGAACGCCGTCAATTTGAGCGCCGCCCGCCGGGGCGTCCGCTAGCGCGTTGACGCCAGCGAACGTGAATAACGTCAGGAGAAGGATAACCGATAATTGGGATTTCATAATAATGCTGCGAGTTGCGCTTGATGAAAAGCGGTAATCGAACGAATAATTCCGGCAAGCCACAGGTGTAAACTGGGGCTACTGATATTGAACCGCAAAATATAGTTCTTATAGACAGCTTTCAGCAATCTCTCAATGTTAAAAATCCGTAGTTTAACAAATGCTAATCTTGTCTGTTTTTACAATCAGAAAATAAGCGTACGCTCATTCATACAAGCGTCAGCGCGTATTGCAGCGCTGACGCTTTGGATTAGGGATTACAGCTTTTATCTTAAAGCGGGATTACGCTTTTTCCCAAGTCGTTGTTTTGTCGGGGCGGTCTTCCAGTTTGACGCCGAGGTTTTTCAGTGCGTCGCGAATGAGGTCGCTTGTTGCCCAGTCTTTGTTCTGTCGGGCGTTGGCGCGAATCTGAATAATCAGGTTCATCAAGCCGTCAACGAGCGAGTTGTCTTCGGCGCTGTCGTCCTGACCGGATTTCTTGGGCGGTTCGAGGAACAGACCTAAAGCCCCAGCCAGTTCCCGGAACGTCTTGACGCCCTGAACGAGCTGAGCAACTGCGTCAGGATTCGGAGCGGTTTCCAATTTCTGATCGTCGATGAACTTGTTGAGCTTTTTGAGCAGGTCGAATAGTTCTGCGATTCCCGCGCCGGTGTTGAAGTCGTCGTCCATGGCGTCGAGGAACGTCTTTCGGCTTTGCGCGACTGACTGCAGCAGTTCCGACTGACCCGGATCGAACTCGCCGGCATCGCGCGTCTTGGCGAATTCCGTTTGATAGAATTTCGTTCCTGTTACGCGGTCAAAGCGTTTGAAAAATCGATAGAAGGCCTCCAAGCCGGTTTGAACTTCTTCAATGCGTCTGACGGAATAGTCAATCGGACGGCGATAATGCGTTGACAGCAGGAAGAATCGAATCGTTTCGCCGGCAAACGTTTTGAGCATGTCGCGGAACGGAACAGAGCCTTTGGATTTGCTGATTTTCCCAGCTTCCTGTGACGCAATGTCGCCCTCTTTGGCTTCCGGAGCGTCCGCCGCTTTTGTCTTGCGACCGCCGACTTTTCCGATTTCATCTGACGCCTGCATCAGACCGTTGTGCATCCAATATTTGACGTACTGTTTGCCGCTTCGCGCTTCCGACTGGGCGATCTCGTTTTCGTGGTGCGGGAACGCCAAGTCAAGCCCGCCGCCGTGAATGTCAAACGTATCTCCCAACAAGCAGGAACCCATAACGGAACATTCAATATGCCAGCCCGGTCTGCCCGGTCCCCAGGGGGAATCCCAGGACGGTTCGCCCGGCTTCGCGCTTTTCCACAAGGCGAAGTCCGCCGCGGAATGTTTTCTGTCCGCCGTCGAACCGCCTTCGCCCAACATCTGCTCGACAGATCGATGGGACAGCTTTCCGTAACCGGCAAACTGCGCGACGTCGTAATAAACGTCGCCGTCGGACTCGTAAGCGAATCCCTTGTCGATCAAATCCTGAACGAATTTGATAATCTGAGGGATATATTCCGTCGCGTGTGGGAAATGGTCGATGGTCGTTACGCCTAACGCCTGAATGTTCGCCAGGTAATCCTGAGTCATTTCCGCCGCCAAGTCCGCCATCTTCATATTGCGGGCGTTGGACTCGTTGATCAGTTTGTCGTCAACGTCGGTAATGTTGACAACGAATGTAACGTCGTATCCGCTGTAGGTGAGGTATCGCTTGACGCAGTCGAAAATAACCGGACCGACCATGTGTCCGATATGGCTGGGTTTATAAACCGTTGGTCCGCACAAATACATTCCGACTGGGCGTTTCTCGCCGGTGGGCGTCTGAACGGGTACGAAATCTTCTTTCTGACGTGTGAGCGTGTTGTATACTCTAATCATAATAAGGTCTATTGAATTAATGGAAAAATATTTAAACCGATTTCTCCTATTTTATCAAAAAAATGAAACAATGCAACATCGATTTTATTTAAGAAATAAAAAAATTCAATCGGTAAGTTAGTCGTCAGAACCCTAGCTTCTCATAGATTGCTTTTTATCCTTTCCGACACAGCCGCCCCCCCTTTTTTCTGGGTTAAGTTTAGGTTATACTTTAGAAAGTATGAGTGCAGAGGAAATTTTGCTGGCGCGAGCGAAGGAACTTGGCGCGGTTAGCGCTGGAATAATCGAAGCTCGACGTCCTGTTAGTCTTGACCGATTTTATTCGTGGCTTGACGAAGGACGCTGTGCAGATATGACGTATTTATCCGCTCGTCGTGAAGCGTATGCCGATGCCAATTCTGTGTTGCCGGGCGTTCGTTCGATGATCGTTTTGGCTATTCCGCAAGCCCCGTTTTGGAAAGAGCAAAATCCGGAGCATACAGAATTTCCTGAGTGGAGCGCAGATAAGCCCAATTCATCGACGTCGATTTTAGGACGGATTGCATCATACGCAACGGGAGAAGACTATCACCATCGAATTCGAGGTTTGCTCAAAAAGCTGGGGCAGACTCATCGAGAGTTGTTTCCCAATGGTAAATGCCGTGGAGTGGTTGACACCGCCCCCGTTTTAGAAAAAGACGCTGCCCTTAGCGCAGGATTAGGATATATAGGACGCAATACCTTGTTGCAATGCGGAGAATGGGGGAGCCGAGTCAATTTGGCGGTTTTACTGTCAACAGAAGTTCTTCATCCCACGCCGGGGCAGGGGGCGAAATTTGTTTCCTGCGGGGCGTGCCGGCGCTGTATTGACGCCTGTCCAACCGGAGCTTTGTCAGAATCCGGTTTGGACGCTCGACGATGTTTGAGTTACTGGTTAATCGAGCATCGCGGGGAAATTCCAGATCATATTGCAGAAAAAGTTGGGAATCAGCTTTTTGGTTGCGACGTTTGTCAGGACGTGTGCCCGCATAACCCTCCGTGCGATCCGGTTTATGTCGATATTGACGTCGCGCTCAACATGACTCAAGACCAATTTGACGCTCAATTTGGCGCTACGCCTGTTTTGCGCTGCGGTTTAGAGGGGGTGCAACGCAATGCAAAAATAATAAAAACAAATAGTCAATTAGATTAAAAGGGTTTATATATGAGAATATCCGATTTTCTTGTTCATCACGGCATCCAATCCAATCCGTTTGCGGAAGAAGACGCTCAGCAAGACATTGTTTTTCAAAACGGGTGTTTGGAATCGGCTCGACATCCAGCGTGGGATAAAATCTTCGGCGACCCGGAACTGCCGTCAACGTCGATTGTTTTTGGCGAAAAAGGTTCTGGAAAAACCGCGTTGAAAATCCAAATGACCGGCGAACTGGAAAAATACAATCAATCTCATCCAAATGAAGGCGATTATGTCATTCAGTATGACAATTTCAATCCTTTTTTGGATGCGTTTCAGGAAAGATTTTTTAAATTCCGGCGAACAGCGGACACGCTTCTAAAAAACTGGAAATTGTGGGATCATATTGACGCAATTTTGACGCTGGGCGTAACCAAATTAACCGACATGGCATTGGAAGCCCGAGACGCCAACGGCTCGACGGGACAAAAAATCAATTTGGATTCCTTAGACCAAAATCAAAAATCCGATTTTCTTCTTTTGGCGGCTCTGTATGACCAATCTCCTTCCGGCGGTCAATACAATCGCTGGTCAAAGCTTCGTCATAGATTGGGCGTTTCCAATTGGAGCGCATGGAAATACTTTAGTATGGGAATCGGTTTATCGGCGTTAGTTGTTACAGCGGCTGTTTTACTTATGCTAAATACATCTGTCGGTTTTGTCAATGTCGCGCTGTATTCACTTATTGTAATGTTTATTGCCTTTTGTCCGTGGCTTTGGCGTCTTGTAACGCAATGGATGTCTGTCGGCAGCCTTTGGAGAAATATGCGCGTTCGCAATTTTGATCAAGCTCCTATGCGTCAGATTTTTCTCGATATACCGGCTTCTCGCCTTTCTGGTCAACCGATGCCAACCAGAGCGCAATCGGACGACCGGTATGCGTTATTGGAAAAGTTCTCAATGCTTACCAAAGCTCTTGGATACAAATCGATTGTCATTTTGGTTGACCGGGTTGATGAACCGTATTTAATTAACGGTTCCGCTCCGTATATGCGATCTTTTATTTGGCCCTTGTTGGATAATAAACTGCTTAAATTTTCCGGCGTTGCGTTTAAGGCGCTTTTACCGGCGGAATTGTACGATTTTGCGAAAAAAGAAAGCAAGGAATTTCATGAACGAAGTCGATTGGATAAGCAAAATATGATAGCCTCTTTGACATGGACGGGGCAATCGCTTTACGATTTAGTCAATGCGCGACTTGCCGCCTGTACAGACAGAACCATGAAAGAGGTTCCAGAGACGTTAGAGAAATTGTTTGACGCAAATATGACAATTGACCATCTTGTTGTTTCTCTGGAAAAGGTTCGCACGCCGCGGCGGGTGTTTAAATTCCTGTACGAATTGATGAGTGAACACGTTCAATCGTTTACGGATCAAAATCCTCAATGGCAAATCGCGACAAGTGAATTTGATGGAACGCTTAAACGTTTTTTGAGAGAAGATTTTTAATTGTTATCGGTAATTCTAAAACGCAAAAATGAGTTTTAGAGTTTGACATATACTACAGATTTAACCATTTTGAATATTATGAGTTACGATTTGTCTCTGTTTTCTGCTCGGCAAAGTTGCCGAAATTTTAAGTCTGACCCTGTTCCGGAAGACGTGTTGAACCAGATTCTACACGCTGGAACGCTTGCGCCAACCGGTCGTAATTTGCAGTCGCCGATTCTTATCGCAGTAACCAACAAGGAACTGCGAGACAAACTGTCGAAAATCAACGGCGAAATTCTGGGAACTTCCAACGATCCGTTTTACGGCGCCCCGACGGTTGTCATTGTTTTGGCAGATAAAAACGTTCCAACATATTTGTATGACGGTTCTGTGGTTATGGAGAATCTTATGTTGGCGGCTGCCGCGTGCGGTGTGAACTCTTGCTGGATTCATCGCGCCAAAGAAGAGTTTGAACGTCCTGAAGGCAAAGAGATTCTTAAGCGCCTGGGCATTACCGGTAATTACGAAGGCATTGGTCATTGCGTTTTGGGGTACGCCGCGGCGCCGCTTCCGGCTCCGACCGCAAAGAAAGAAAACTACGTTTACTATATCAAATAGCTTTCCGTGCAGGTAAAGCATTCCTTTTTATCGTAAATTGAACAGGCATGTCATCCGTCGAACAAACAGAGCAGCAACTCAAAGAAGCGCAAGAATACAATCGAGCGCAGCTCAAATTAACGTTAATTGACAAAGCGATTGATTTTGTCTTTTGGGGAGTAGTCGCATTTGTATTGGCAAAACCACTGGGAGAATGGGGCGCTAATATTTCTTGGGCTAAATCTGAAATCGCTCAATTGGCAACAATTATTTTAACCGTCTTTGGATTGCATATACTTGTTTCTTTGCCGCTTTCGTTTTATGGCGGGTTCATATTGGAACACAAATACAATCTTAGCCGTCAGACGTTTGGCGCCTGGCTGTGGAAAAAAGTCAAAATCTGGATACTCACAGGATTGATGGAATGTGCGTTAATGAGCGGGATGTTTTTGCTGATTAAATATCTTGGCATTTGGTGGATTCCGATTGCTATTTTGACTTTTTTTCTTCTAAGCGTTGTTTTGGGGATGCTGCTTCCGGTCGTTATAATGCCATTGTTTTATAAAATCGACCGTATCGAGAACGATGATTTGCTTCTCGGATTGAAGAAATTGACAGAAGGTACGACTCTGAGCCTGGAAGGCGTATACCGAATGAACCTGTCCAGCGAGACTGTTAAAGCTAATGCCATGCTTGCCGGGTTAGGTCGCACTCGCCGTGTAATTTTAGGCGACACTTTGTTGGATAATTTTGAACAAGACGAAATCGAGACGGTTTTCGCGCATGAAATCGGTCATCACGTCCATTCGCATTTATGGAAAATGATTCCGATAAGTTTGCTCTTTTCGGCGCTTCTTTTTGGATTGTGCGATCTGTTTATTCGCTGGTTTTCCGGGCAGACAGACGGAGGTTTTGCTTACGCGAATTTGCAGCCGTGGATTATTATGCCTGTCAATTTCTTTTTAATGATTCTCTCTACGCTATACGAACCGTTCAACAATGCGGTTAGCCGTCATTTTGAACGCCAGGCAGACGCCTATGCCTTAGCTCATTGCGGCGCAGACGCCTATATTAGAGCGTTTTCCCGATTGGCAACGTTGAATAAATCCGATCCCAACCCGCCCCGATGGGAAGTGATTTGGTTTTATTCTCATCCGCCAATTGGAGAACGAATTGCCATGGCGCAGAATCAGGAGTAAGAGTTGACGGCAATCCTGATTGGGCTGCATGCCGTAGTCTGGAGAACAGAAGCTGTGATTGAATATTCCAAAATCACTTTAGGTATTTGATATTGACCATATTGTTTAAGATGTTTATAATATCAAATTGACAAGGGGGTATGTACACTTATTGTTTCCATAGGATACGTTCAATTTTCGGTTGACTATGTGGATGGGGATTAATGATGAGAAGCATCAAAAACTTTAGCCCTGAAAGGGCGAAATGTATATAACCGGCGGGCGTAAGCCTCCGGGTGAGTGAATAAATCAATAACAAAAAATCGATAAATACCCCTTTCCCTCCCGCGGGGCGCTTGGCGCCGCGCGGGAGGGAAAGGAACTGACTCGATTAAGAAAGATTTTTATGAGCGCATGTTCGTGGGCTTACGCCCCACGGTTACATTTGTGGCGCCCCCTTCGGGGCTAATGACAATCATCCACACAACTATGGACATTGGCTCGTCAATCTTATCCATTTTTGTAACCCAAAATTTATCACACCCTTTCCATATTATAGCGAGTTTTATTAACCCTTTATTTGAACGTTTATGATTTCCTGACATGACAAACATGACAGACAACGCATTGTCTATGATTAGCGTAGAAGCATTAGATGGAACCGGCATGATTACTCGGCAAGAGAGTAAAGATGGCGTTGTCAATCCATCTTTGGTTATTACTACGTATAATTGGCGGCAAGCGCTTCGTTTGTGTGTAGAAAGCGTCTTTAATCAAACGGTTCTTCCCAAGGAAATCATTATTGCTGACGATGGTTCAAAAGAAGATACGCGAGAAACGGTTGATCAGCTTCGCCAAAAATCCCCGGTTCCGATAGTTCATGTCTGGCAGCCAGACGAGGGCTTTCAAGCGGCAAAAATTCGCAATCGCGGCATTGCTGTTGCATCGTCAGAATATATTGTTATTATTGATGGCGACAATATTCTTGACAAGCGCTTTATTGAAGATCATATTTATTATGCTCAGACAGGACGCTGCGTTTGCGGTAAAAGGGTTAAACTCGTTCCATCGGTTACAAAGAAAATATTAGAGACAGGAAATTTTAATGCGCCATTCTTTTTTTCTCCGAAAATAAAGTTTGGTTATAATTTTTATGCAATCAGAAATCGCTGGTTAAGCAATATAACAATTCGTGGAATTAAAATTTTTCGACATGGAGTGAGGGCGCTGTCTTGTAATATGGCGTTTTGGAAAGCGGATGCAATTCGTATTAACGGTTTCGATGAAAATTATACTACCTGGGGATTAGAAGATTATGATTTTGCTGTTCGAATGTGTCATGCAGACATCGCGTTAAAAATCATCAAGTTTGCGGCTTTGCAATATCATTTGTATCATTTAACTCGATCTAAAACGTCAATTGTAAATAAGAGCCAATTTCAATCCTGTATTGAACAGCTCCGTATTCGAGCGGAAAAAGGGCTTGATCAATATCTTTAGAATCTTTTGAAAGGCTTTGTTGATAATTGTGAATACAAAAGAACCCATTCCGATTCTGGTTTTTCATCGCGGCAATGCTGTGTATTTGGAGTGCTGTCTCAATCAGGCTAAAAAATACAATCCAGATTCGAGAATAATTCTTTTAGGCGATAGTTCCAACGCCCAAATTAAAGTGGCTGAACATTATAACGCTGACGATTTTTCGGGAGCCAAAGAATTTAAGCCTCTGTATAAGCATTGCAGTTTTCTCTCTTACGATTTTGAATGGGTCTGTATAGAACGGTGGTTTGCCATACGGGATTTTGTCCGTGCAACGGGAATAAACCGATTTCTTCATATTGATACAGACGTTCTTTTATTTTGCAACGTAACCGAGGAAGCAAAGCGGTTTGAAGGTTATGACGCAACCGTCGCCCGATGGGACGATCAGCGTCTTATGGCGCATTTCCTTCTTGTTAATAACACAAATATTCTGGAAGGTTTTTGCGATTATATGACAGAATTGTATTCAAACGAGAAAGAATTGCAAAGACTTATACAGAAAAATATAAATCCTAAAGGGAACAGAGCAAGACTGCCATGGGTTAGCGACATGTCTTTGCTCAACGATTATTACGATCAGAAACAGCCGAATTTCTTTTTCCTGGAAAACACGCTCGAACAGGGCGTGGGATTTGAGAACCGAATTACAGACCCTGCCGGATTTCAGACGGAATGGTGGATGATGCGAAAACAACGAATCAAGAAGATTCGATTTGAAAACGGCCTCCCGATAGCCTGGACGGTTGACGGTAAGCGTATTTCCATGAAAATGCTGCATTACCATTCATTAACAAAATATCTTATGCCATACCATGTTCGCGGCATAGACGCACATTGGCGATTTTTCTGGCGCGAACTGCTATTTGATCACAAAATATTTAAGGGAAGACGATAGCTTTAGCTCCCTCCGCGTTACTTCCAGAACTCTCTGTCGAGGGTTCTGTAATTAATCGCTTCCATGAGGTGTTCAACCTGAATGTTTTGCGCGTTGTCGAGATCTGCAATCGTTCTGGCTAAACGCAGAATCTTGTCGTGCGCTCTGGCGGAAAGCCCCATCTCGTTAATGGCGCTGCCCATGACATTTCGGCACTCTTCATTTAATGGACAGAATTGTCGAATTTGCCTGGCGGTTAATTGGGAATTGTACAGAATTTTAGCGTGAGAATATCGTTTGGCTTGAATGGCGTGCGCCATTACGACTTTTTCTCTCAAACTGGCGCTGGACTCTGTTTCCTGAGTGGAAACGAGGTCGTTGTACGGCACAGCCGGGACTTCAACATGGATGTCGATTCTGTCCAGCAATGGACCGGAAATCTTGTTGATATACCGTTCAATCTGCGGGACAGAACAGTGACAGTCTCGCCGTGGGTCGTTACGATAGCCGCAAGGGCAGGGGTTCATTGCCGCAACGAGCATGAAGTTTGCCGGGAAGCTGACGTGCGCCTGCGCCCGGGAAATGAGAATCGTCCCTTCTTCCAATGGCTGACGAAGGACTTCCAGCGTCCGGCGATTGAATTCCGGCAACTCGTCCAGAAAGAGAATTCCGTTATGCGCCAGCGAGATTTCTCCCGGCGCGGGATTGGAGCCGCCGCCGACCAGACCGGGTTCGGAAATGGTGTGGTGCGGAGCGCGAAACGGTCGAACGGCAAACAGAGGACGTTCGGCTGAAACCGCCCCGACGGCGCTGTAAATACGAGTTGTTTCGATTGACTCTTCCGGCGTTAGCGGAGGAAGAATCGTCGGCATGCGTTTCGCCAGCATCGTCTTGCCGGAACCGGGAGGTCCGATCATCAAAATGTTATGACAACCAGCGGCGGCAACCAGCATTGCCCGTTTTGTCATTTCCTGACCTCGAACGTCTGAGAAGTCAATGTCGTACTGCCCGCCCTCAGCGTACCATTGATCGATATTGCACTGAAGCGGTTCGATGGGCAGTGTATCAGCTAAAAAAGCCAACGCCTGTGTGAGCGAATCGACGGGAATGACGTCAACGTCTGGCACGACAGCCGCTTCCGGCGCGTTTTGACGCGGAAGAATCAAGCCGTGAATTTCGCTGGAGCCTTCTTTGTATCGTTTAGCGATTTCGATAGCAATCGACAGCGCGCCTTTAACCGCTCGAACGGAACCGTCCAGAGCCAACTCGCCAATCAGAGCGTATTGACCAAATTTCTCTTGAGAGATTGCGTTTGCCGCCGCCATCATTCCGATTGCAATTGGCAAATCAAATGCTGCTGCCTGTTTGGGAAGTTCTGCTGGCGCAAGATTGATAACAACTTTCATCGGCTCTCGGTAGATCCCGGAATTGACCATAGCTCGGTCAACGCGATAGACGCTTTCTCGAACTGTGGTTTCGGGCAATCCGACTATCGTGTACCGGCTTTCTTCTTGCGAACCATCGCCCTTGGGCGGAAGTGGTGAGACGTCAACTTCTACTTCGACCGGCAAGGCGTCGATACCCATCAGAGCGAACGTTGCGAGTTTGGCAAGCATTTGAATTGTTTTTAGGAGTGAAAGGTTCAAAGAAGAGCGCAGCAGGGCTGAGAAAAACAACTCAAGTCCAAACGCTAATCTGGCAAATGTTGAAAAATAAATACATATCCGTAAAGAGAAGAAAATCTGTATAAAAAACATACCCCAGCCTTTTCGTCTCTGAGCGGATGAGAAAAAAGAAAACAAGAGGATTCGAAATTGAATTATTGGATGTCTTCTTTCATATATAATGATTTTAATGTAAATTGAGTAAATCGTCAATAGGGGCGGAAAGAATTTTGAATACGTGAATTCACCTGTTTTGCATGAAAAATTCTTGCGGGGAGCGCCCCCAAAAATTTTTTCTAAGGGGGGTATTTCAAACTTGAATAAAATTTGCTATAATAGGTGAATCAGTTGATGGATGACTGAATAATCAGAACGACCGTTAAAATTGGTCTTGACGGTAAATTTGGAAGTTTTCCCAAAAAACAATCTGAATTTTCACGGAGGTATTATGTCTACACGCGTCCCATTGCGCCCTGAAATCGTAGCGCACGAAGAACTTCAGCGTAAACTTAAACTCAGCACAGCAGAAATTGGTTTGCAGCTTCGCACCACAAACTGTCTTGAAGAACAAGGCATTTTTACGGTTCAGGATTTGCTCAATAGCGACCCGTCGCGATTGCTGAGCATTTCCAATTTCGGAGAAAAAACTCTCGAAGAGGTTTATCTTGCATTGGAGCGGATTGGTTTTTATCGGAAATCGCGTCAGAAAAAGAACGTTGCTTAATTTTGAATTGTATGTCTGAACATGTCGCTTCGTTTGGACTTAACCTCGTTAAAAATCGAAGATCGTATAACTCCATCTGATCGCCGGCTTGGCGTTTGGATTGCCGTTACGGTTGCAATTGGGTTTATTCTCAGCGGCGTCATTGGTTTCCTGTGGATTTTTTTAGGAGACGTGGCGCCTCAATGGCGACTGTTGGAAGAGTTTAAAAGCGTTCGCTGCGTTGTCCAGGATGCAAAAATTGAACAGTCTCAGACGAATTCCTTATATCGTCCTTTAATTTACATAAAGTTTACCATTCCTGCGGCAAATCCGGATAACGCTTCTCGATCTTCGTCCCCGAAAGAGTATTTTGTGTGGACATACGATTTTAATACGATTTTCAATCCTGACAGCAGTTACTCTTATTCAGAAAGTGAAGCCAAAAAGCTCAAAAACGCCTTTATAGTTTCACGCGGCTATACTTGCTGGTATGACCCGCACGATCCTCAAAAAGTAGTTTTATTTTGTTGTTGGACGTGGACTAACATCCTTTTGCTTGTTGTGCCAGCCTCCCTCTTTTTACTCGGTTTAAGCTCGTTAATCCATCTGATTTATGTTTACCGGTTTGGTCGCATCATCGAAAAGAAAGCCGCCACTCAATCTGCCGGTTCAAATAATTCTGAATCCGGAACGGTTCCTGAGACACAGGAAAATGCCGCTAATTCGGATGAAAGTACTGTTATCAAACCAACCCCCAACGTTCCGTCGATACAAAGTATAATTGATTCTCCGGGAGTAAAAATGAAATATCGGCTCCCGTTAGACAAGTCGCCGGTTTGGAGCTTGGCGGTAATTCTTATTATGTGCATAGCCTGGGGCGCTTTGTGTTTAGCGTCCGTTTCTGTCGCGGTTGGAGGTTTTTTAGACCACCGTCCGGAATGGAGCCTCGTTATTGCTATTTTGCCATTTTTTTTGATCTGGCTGGCTTTGATATTTTATTTCTTGAGAATTGCCAAGAAGTCAACGGCAATTGCTCCAACGTTGCTTGAAATGGACGAAGCCCCGCTGCATCCGGGAGAATCTGCATCGGCTTTGCTCATTCAAATGGGCGCGTTTTATATTTTCAAATTGGAAGTAAATCTGATTTGCGAAGAAGAAGCAGTTTTTACATACGGAACGGACGTTCGGAGTGAAAAGAATATTGTTTATCGAGCCAATTTACTTTCAGAACAGAATTTTAATATTACCTCTGACGAACGATTCTCAAAATTCTTCGATGTTTATATTCCTGCCAACGCAATGCACTCTTTTGATTCTCCGCACAACCGCATTGTTTGGCAATTAGAAGTCTACGGCGAAGTCGAAATTCACGAAGGACAGACGCAATCGTTTACGCGCCGATTTGTTCTTGTCGTCGTTCCGTAAACTGCGAGGAGTCTGTGAACCTGCGTTCAAAAACAAAAACTGTCTGGTTTCGCAACCCAAGATTGAGCGCACTCGTAGCAAAGTGTAACTCCGTTATTGTCTTGCAATTTCTCAACGGTTCCATCCCTCGGCTTGCCAATAATAAATAAAGCCAACGACATTCGTCGTCGGCTTTACAGTTAGCATTATTTGAAGAAACAAATGCTTTGGTATTGTCTGTGAATAACAACTAAAATCCTTCGCCGCTCCATTCATCAGACGGGATAACGTTCAGTTCCGGGAACGAGAACGCAACTGTCTTGACGTCGCCAGCGCTGACCGTAATCGTTTTGGATTCGGAATAGGTTTTTCCGTCTTTTTCGACGACGGCGTCGATAACGTACTGATATTTCAGACCTGGTTTAAGATTTACAGAAGCGAAAACGCGTTTTGAACCAACCGAGGTGGTTTGCGCGCCGTTGATGTAAACTTTTGCCTGGTTTGGCGCCCAGATCGTAAATACAACGCCGCGAGAAGAACGAACGTCGATGTTAGACAATCGGTTTGACGGCGCGCCGTCAGGGCTGGGTTTGCTCCAGGAAACCTGAGACGCTTTTACTTTATTGGCGTTAGCGGAATCAAGCAAAGAGTTTACTGCGTCTGGATCTGTATCGGGCGTATCTGAAGTAGCGGGTTCATCTGTAGAGTGCGTTGGGATGTCAACAGATTCTTCTTTGACGTCTTCAGACTTGGCGGCAGGGATCGGAGCCAATGACGGCTTCTGATTTTTGTCTGGAACGAAGTCTTCGCCAGCTTCAATAGCTCGCTCGTGATCGCAGCAACCGTTAATGTTGCACAGCGGGCAGCAAGGCATTTCTTCTGAGCATAAACCGCTATTGTGGCAACATCGGAAAGAACGATGAGGACGCGGCGGAATTAACTGAGGCGTATATTCGTAAATCGGAAAACGGAAGATGCGACCGCGATACGTCCATTGAGCGCAAGGGTCTGTTCCGTAACGAGTGGGCGAATATTCGTAATAGCTTTGTTCGTAAGGGCAGCATTGCTCAACCATCTGGGGGAAATAATATCCGCCAAAGGTGCGAGGAGCTAAACGACGAAAACCAAAGGGCGTGTAACCATATCCAGCATAGCCATACAGACCAGGAACCGATTCGATAATTTCGTCAGTGGCAATTGCGGCGCCGGTGTCAGCCACAGCGTCTGCTACGCTCTGAGCGGCAGGGGTGGAAAGTTCCGTTTGGCAATACGCAACGCCGGCGCTTAAAATAAAAGCCAATCCAGCAACGCCTGCCATTAAAAATAGGCGATACGTCTTCATAAAATATCCTCCAAAATAAAATTTCTGTTAAGTCCATCTCAATTGATGTTTTCTAATTTACGTAGTATATATATTTTACCACGCTTTTTTAATTATTCAAGTATGAGACGTTGAAATTTTACAAGAATTTTAAAATATCCAGTTTAACTGCATAAAAATTAGCAGTTATCATTATAATCATCGGGAAAAGAAGAAAAAAAAATCGGGGGCTAAACGGGGAACAAAGATGAAAAGTTGGTATCCGTTGATGGACTGTATCGATTATATCGACCTTGACGGAGCTTTTGGGCTGGAAGAGTAACGATTCTATATAAAAAAACCGGGGAAGGAAACTCCCCGGCAAATAATCCAATTAAAATGAATAGACTTTTTTCAAGTCTTTTTAGATAAAATACTACGCTTGAGCGGGCTGAGCGTCTTCTTCATTCTTTTCCTCGGCTGTCGGGTTCTTGCCGAAAAAGAGGAAGAAGATAAACGCGGCTGCCATCATGACGGTGGGAACCATGAAGATCTTTTTCCAGTCGTTGGTTTGCGCCTGCAGGTATTCCTGACGCGTAATGCTGATTTCTTCCGGCTTGACTTCTTTTCCTGCCAGCTTGGACTGAACCTGAGTCAGCAGAGATGTTACAGCGTCTTTGGGAATTGTGTTGCTCTTGTCAGCGGAAACAACGTCTGCCAGTTCTTCGGCGGTAATCTTGCCGTCTTTGGCGATAGAGGCGAGGTCAACGTTCGCTTCAGCCGCTTTGGCAGCAGCCGCTTTTTCGTCTGCAGACTGAACGTACTGAGCCAAGTCGAGCTTGTTCCAGGCGGAATTCGCCGCGGCGGGATCCGTCCAGGCGGGCAGGTCAGCAGTCGTTTCTGCAACGGTGTATTTTGTAATTGCAGGCGGGAACCATTCAACCAGATAGCCAGCCAGCAGATAGCCGCCGATCTGTCCGACGCCCAGCAGAATCATGGCGATAAAGCTCTGAACGGAGGCTTTCATAGCTTTAGGGGCGATCTTGTCGCCGTACATGTAGGAACCGTTATAGAGGAAGCAGTAGCACATGCCGTGGAGAAGCAAACCTGCCAGAGCAAATTCAAACGCGGATTCCATGAAGCAGATGTAACGCGCCAACCAGGCGGCAATACCGATCAAAATAACGTTCTTCAGACCGAAGCGCGAAGCGAAAATCGGGAGCAGAGCCATAAACAGAACTTCGGAGAACTGGTTGAGCGTTGTCAAAGCCAATCCGCCGGGATAAGCTCGTTGACTAAGCATTGGGAAACAGGCTGCAAAGAATAGACCGCAGGCGGCGATGCCAGCGATCAAAATGGCAATTGAAAAGCAAAGGAATTGCGGCTGAGCCATCAAAGACCAGACGCTGGGAGCTTTTTCTGATGAGGTTTCTTCAGCGGCCTTGGGCGGCGTGTTGGGCAGAGTCAGGGCGTATACAGCCAGAATCAAACTGCATACCGCGCCGACATCGAAGAACTGCTTGGTATTGCCCGCGCCGAAGAACGCCTGAATAATCAGAACGATGACAATCCAGCCGATCGTTCCGAACATGAACACGCGAGGCGCGTTGTCTTTGTTGGGAACGTGTTCAAAAACAATCGAGTTGATAAGCGGAATGGTCGGCATGTAGAAAATACCCACCAGAATCAACGCGATCATCATAGGCATGAATTCTGTTTGTGAACCTGCATAGAACAACAAACCGGCGCAGATAAACTGCAAAATCGAAAGAACGTACTGAGCGGACATGAACCGGTCGGCAATTCTACCGACAAACGGAGCGAACAAAGCTCCAATCGGAATGGCGGCTCCAATCCAGCCCATTTGAGGTCCGGAAAATTTAAGAGTGTTCAATGCGTAACCGGTCAGGGCGAAGCCGTAACTGCCCCAGACGGCAAATTGTAAAAAATACGCCAGGCATAACCGCGGATACGCCAGCGCAACGGATTTGGATTCTGACATGCTTTCTCCTTGAACGACAGAAATATTACCAAATTCTCTTTTAAGAGGTACAATATTTCTGATGAATTAAACAATGATATTCTGATGAATACAATAAATACGTCTATTCTGATCAAATAATAATCGAAAAACAGAACTACATTTCTAATATTAAAACAAATATTTGGGATTTTTGCAAGACGGGGGCTGGGAAGTTTTTTAAGAAAAAAAGGAATTTTAAGGTTATTCTATCATTGTCCGCGCCATAGAGACGTTTCCATTCGGCATCGTTTATGGCACTACCGTCTTTCAATCTCGTCATCGTAAAGTTTCTGTATTTTCCAGTAGAATTCGACCGACTTCAATAATCGTTGCAGGAGAGTGCGTAATTTCTGTGTGGGAACACTCAACAAGCAATTCACTTTCGACATCGTCCAAATGAGACGATTGATAAGAAACGACGCCGTCATTTTTAGCTCCCTCGCTGATTTGTCCGATAATCGAATGGTATGTAACATAAGGCGATTTCGTACATTTTTCCAAAGCAGGAAATATCGGCGACATAGAAGATAGCGAATCAACGCTGTTTGTATGCGCCAATAAAAACGAAGTCGCTCCGACGCCCTTATTTTTACGTTTCATCAACTCTTTGATAGAGTCTTTGATTTCTGAACTTTTGGCAATAAACGCTTTTCCCAGAGAACGCGTTGTGAGATTTGCCATAGCGCTGCCGCGCTGCGGGACGGCAATGAAAATAACCCGGTGAATAGACGTATTGTAGCTAAATCGAAACCACGATTGCAATTTTGCCTTGAGTTCCTCTGACCCGTTAAAATTATCGAGCGATTCTCTGCTCGCCAAGTTCCAAAGATGGTCGCCGCTATCGATGGTTTGCATTCGTGAAACCAGCCCGCCCATTGAATGTCCTACCAGAATAATCTGATCGAAAACCGGATTCGTGCGTTTCGGGTCAAGCGTCTGGCGAATTTCTGCCAAATCGGCTCTGAACTGCGCTGCCGAAACCCAGAACGGCTGACCGTTCGGATATAAATAAAACCAGAACTGGTATTTTTCACGGATTTCCGGTATAATTCTCAACGTGTTGAACATATCCAGCCACGTAATTTGAGACGACGCCAAGCCGTGAACCATTATGACTGGAATTTTATTCGGATCGTATTTTTGGGTCATGTAGAACCCTTTAAGAGTTCTACCAGATTCGGGAACAACGTCCATGAGCTTGTCTGGAGTGAACAGCCCAATCGTACCGACGTCGTCGGTTTGCACTTTATCCATCGAGGCTACCAACGCTGCTGTCCAGTCGCTTTCCAGCGGCACGTTCTTCTCTTGAATTTCTACGGAGGATTGCTCCACAGAGTCGTAGAGTTCAATCGTTAAATGCGTATCCGCCTCTGAACCGTCAAGCAAAGAGTCCCCTTCGTTGTCGAAGGCGTCCAGGTTAGGACGAACTAACGCCGTTGCTACGGAAAACTGTCGAACAGGCGTGTATTTGCTTGCCGGATTTGATTTGTCATAGCGGTTAAGAATCATCATTCCAACGCCTAACCCCGTTTGGCAATAACGGTTAATGGTTCCGTTGAGGTCAAAGTCAGAAGCGAATTGTATCTCCTGGATGTCTTCTTCTTTAAGGTTTGATTTTACCTTCATTTTGACGTTAAGCGTCTCTTGTCCGCCGTCAAGAACGTATTGCGCTTCAGGACGGAACGGCAATGCGTGCCGAGAGACCGCGTCCGGTTCAAGCTGAATTTGAAGAAGCCGAAGAATGCGATCTGAAGAAGCGTTGTACAAAATGCACATATTGCGAAAATCCGGAGAATAGGAATTTCTGACAACTTCAAAGCGCGGTTCAAATAAAAATTTATAGGTATAGACAAGACATTGAGCGTATAACCGCATTGCGTGCGGATATTGACGTTCCAGTTCCAGTTTTCTTCCTTCTTTGAAACACAGTTCAGCAACGGCGAAAAGCAGCCGAGATTCTGTAGAAGAATGAATATAGGGTTCAATTTCGTCGATTACCTGTTGACGATGATTTTTAACTTGCTTCGCCCAGTTGCAGGTGCGCAAAACCGTCATGGTTCGATCGCTAAGTTTATCGTCTGCAATAGTTATCTCTTGAGAATTTGAAACTTCCAACAATGCGGACCGGCTCTTTGCTCGCAACATTGATTGAGGCGCAAAGCACCCAGTAAGAAGCGTTGCGCTCAACGCCAAAATCAGCGTGAACGTTACGGCGCGTCTGCAGGATAGAGAGCAAAGGAGCATAAACTATAGGCAACCGGTTGTTCAAGTGAAATTTTGCTATCTTTGCGATTGTTATCTCACATTTTTTGTTTGGTATGTATTGCTATATAATATATAGCTGAAAAAGTTTATCGAATTCTGTAAGATAAATCAAGATCAAATTTGAAAAGAATTCTGTGTAGAGGACAAATACAAGATGATTTCCCTAAAAAAACAGTTTGGAACGATCAAACAGAAAGAAGCGTTCCAAACTGCGGTAAAAATAATTAAAAGTAATAATTGTTTTTATTGTTCCTCAGATTCTACAGGGATTTTACCCCCAAACAAAATCATGTAAAACACCGGGACGACGAACAGGGTCAGGAACGTTGCGACAATCAGGCCGAACATGATAGCCGTTGCCATGGATGAGAATAGCGTATCCTGCAGCAACGGAATCATACCAACGATAACCGTCATAGCGGCAACGGTGACGGGACGAAGTCGTTCTACCGCCGCTTCTACAATGGCATGGTAAAGATCGATTCCTTTTTGCCGTTCTTCGTCAATCTGATCCATTAAAACGACGCCGTTACGAACCATCATGCCCAGCAAACTCATCGCGCCGACCAGAGCCATAAATCCAAACGGCAGCCGCATAACCAGCAAGCCGAAAGTAATCCCAATCATTGCCAGGGGGAACGTGATAGCGATAATAATCGGCTGACGCATACCGTTAAACAGAGCCACGACAATAATCGCCATAATTATCAACGCAATCGGTTCTTTATTGAGCACTTCCTTCTGAGCGGTTTGGGATTTTTCCAGCTGACCGCCCCATTCAATCGTATACCCTTCCGGAAGCTCAAGCTTGTCGATTTCCGGTTTAAGTTCCTTCACAAGCTGGGTCCACTGAACGCCTTTCGGGTCAACGCCAACGGTTATTGTTGGAACTCTGTCCCGACGATGGATCAGCCGTTCTTCCCAAACGTACTGGTTGTTTGACGTAATCTGCCCCAAAGGCACGGATTCCATGGCGCGCCCCCAAATCGGGAGACTGTCAAGGTTGGCGAGGTCGTTTCTTTCCGCTTCCGTACCGCGAACGACAATCGGGAAGATGTTATCGCCTTCGGCATACTGACCGACCGGAATTCCAGATGACGCCCAGCGAAGCATAATGCCCATTTCCGTTCTGGAAACGCCCGCTCGGGAACCTTTGGGTTGAGAATAGTTTGGCGCCCACGCCAAAGCAGGTTGACGCCAGTTCGGTTGCGGAGCGTGAGTATGCGGATTCTTTCGCATAATAGATTCTACTTGAGAAGCCAGATTGCGAAGAGTTTTTTCGTTTGGTCCGCGAAGACGCACTTCTACTTCAAACTTGGTCGTTGGTCCCATGCAGTATCGCTGAGCGCGAGTAAACGCCTGAGGGAATTCCTTTTGCAGCCATTCCCCCGTTGGCTCCAATAGTTCGTCAACAACGTCAAGCGAATCAACGTTGATTACAAAATGCGCGTAGGACGAGTTTGCCAATTCCGGTTCGTATGGCAAATAGAATCGAGGCGGACCGGAACCGATAAATGCCGCGACATTTTTAACGCCCTTTTGACTTTTAAGATGTTCTTCGATCTTCATCGCATCGGCAGACGTCTGATTGATTGACGTCCCTTCCGGAAGCCAGTAATCGACCATAAATTGGGTTCGAGTTGCTCGCGGGAAGAAAATCTGCTCTACATGACGGAACTCAATAATTGACAGCGCCAAGAGCATGCCAACGCCCAGCAAGACTGTAATTTTATGATGCAAAGACCATTCCAGCGCCCTTCTATAACCGCGATAAACCAATCCGCCGTGCGGAGATTTTCCAGAATCTGAAGTAACGTTATGAACAAATATGAAGTATATAACCGGCGTTTGCAGCATTGCCACCAGCCAGCTGATAATAAGCGAAATGGTTAAAACGAGGAACAGGTCGCGGCAATATTCTCCCGACATATCTTGTGACAGATAAACGGGGAGAAAAGCGATAAATCCAACGATTGTCGCGCCCAAAAGCTGATGAGCCACTCGGCGCGCGCCCTCAATACAGGCTTCTTTTCGTTCCATCCCCTGCTGCATTCTGACCAGAATCAAGTCGCCAACAACAACGGCGTCGTCAACCAGAATCCCTAAAGCAACGATAAACGCGCCCAAAGAAACGCGGTGAAGCGTCATACCCATAGGATAAATGACGCACATGGTTGCCAAAATAACAATCAGCAAAGAGCTGGTAATCAGCAAACCGCTTCGCCAACCCATGGCAACCATAACGACAATTGTTACAATTATAACCGCTTCATAAAGGTTTTTCATGAACGCTTTAATTGAAATGCGGACGTTGTCCGGCTGATAGGCGATTGTTTGTAGTTCAAATCCAACCGGGAACGTTTTGAGTATTTCGTTCGCTCGTTTTCGTACGCCATCGCCCATTTCGATAACGTTGCCGCCGGGAACAGGCGAAATTGCCAGCGCAACAGACGGTATCCCGTTAACGCGCAGAATCTTTTCTGACGGATCTGCGTAAACCTTTCTAACAGTTGCAATATCACGGAGTCGAATCTGCTTTGATCCCGCCTGATGTCTGGTTGAAAGAGTTTGCGCCAGCCCTGCCAGTTCCGGATTTTGAAGTAGTTTTGATGCCTGATTTTCCAGTTGAGTAGAGATTGTTTCAGGAAGAATCAGGTCTTCAATTTCCGTAACGCTCCCAAAAACGCCTTGCGGAGCCAGACGAATAACTTCGCCGTCAACGGTCATTTCTCCCGCAGAAGTTTTCGCGTTTTGCCCTTGCAGAGCCAAAACAAGCGCGGCGGGCGGAACTGCCAGTTCCGCCATTTTAGCGCGGGAAACCTCAATTTCGATAACCTCTTTCTGCTCGCCCCATAACTCAACCCGACCGACCTGATTGACAAGCTGAAGTTCTTTTTGAAGCAGTTTTGCTTTATCCCTCAGTTCTGAAGCGGGGTAATCGTTAGACGACAGCGCGATAACAATCCCGTAGACGTCTCCAAAATCGTCAATGACAATCGGAGCCATCGCCTCGACGGGAAGCGTCAGTTTGGCTGTAGACAGCTTGTTACGCAAATTCTGCCAAATTTGCGGCAGTTTATTAGACGGAACGTTTGGCTTGACGTCTACAAAAACAATCGACTGCCCCGGCTTGGAAATGGAACGAATGTGATCCAATCCTTGCAATCGCTGAACAATTCGTTCAACCTTGTCTGTAACTTCGTTTTGAACCTGTTCTGCGCTGGCGCCGGGATACATCGTCGCAACGACCGCCGTCTTGACCGCAAATTCCGGGTCTTCCAGGCGTCCCATGGAAAAATAGGAATATATCCCGCCCAGTATTATCAATACAACGCAGAAAGCAATTACTTTCCGATTATTAATAGCATATTGTGGAAGCATGATTTATTAGTTGCTAGCTATTAGCTGCTAGCTATTAGCTTGGTTAATAGTAGTTCTAAGCGTTAATTGTTAAAGATTGAATCAAAAATCACAAAGCTGGAAGCTAGTAGCTAAAAGCTGTTTCATAACAATAGACGCCAACTTACCGGAAGAGCCATTATTTAGCTTCTGACGATTCCAGTTTTACCTTTTGCCCTGATTCGAGGAATCTCGCTCCGGCTGAGACGATAACGTCGCCTGGTTTGAGTCCGGATTCAACTTCTACGCCTTCTGGTCGAATTTGATGAATCGTAATTGTCTGAGCGGTAACGGTTGAAGTCTTAGCGTCGTAAAGCATAACTTGAGCCGTATTTCCGCTATTAACTTCTTTATTGTCAGCCGGCGGCGCAACGATGCTGCTTTGAGGAATGATGAAATACGGGTTGTTCCGGTTGAATGCCAGCGTAACAGTTGCCGCCATGTTGGGGCGAATGAGTACAAAATTGGGATCGGTACTGTCAGGCAGAGAAACCGTAAGCGTCATTGGATAAGATTGACGCCCAAGTTGAATTGACGAACCGATTTCCTTGATTTTCGCCGGGAACGTCTTGCCGGGAAACGCTTCAAAGGAGCATAAAAAACTATCCTGATCAAAGTCGCCTTCTCGAATCAAAACGGATTCCGGAATGCTAATAGCAACCTCAATCTGTTGAGCGTCCGAGAGTTCAACAATTGCCTGACCGGGAGCAATAACTTCGTGATTTTCAACAAACTTCTGAACGATAACGCCGTCAAAAGGAGCTTTTAAGACGGTGTCTTCCAGAGCGTTTTTCGCCGTTTTGAGGCTCGTCTGAATTCCAGCGATTTTCGCTTCTGCCGCTTCAATCTCTTCCGGTCGAGCGCCGGTAGTTGCCTTTTCAAGCTGATTATCCAGCGATTCTCTGGCGGCTTTGGCAACGTCGTAATCCATTTTGGCTTTATCGTACATGGCTTTTGACGCCGTTTGAGATTCCAGCAGGTTCGCCATTCGTTCAAACTGGACTTTTGCAGTTTCTTCAGAAGACTTTGCCGCTTCGAGCTGAGATTTTAACGTCGCAACGTCTTCCGCTCTGGCGCCTGTTTTTAACGCTGTGTAAACGGCATTCGCTTCATCAAGGCTGTGTTCAAGACGTTCTACTGCAAGTTGGAAATCTCGCGGATCCAGCTTTGCCAAAACGTCGTTTTCTTTAACTGTTACTCCAAGAGTTGCGTTAAGTTCCAAAAGTTCGCCGGGAATGCGAAATGACGCCTTTGTGCGTCGAGATTCTTTGGCAAATCCGGGAAACGTTCTCAGATCCGATTTGTTAGTCTGACCGACAGTGTAAACGCGGACAACAATCTGTTCCGGTTCTGGCAATGTAACCTTTTGCTGCGACTTAACATACTGATTGTAAAGGACGTACCCAATTGCAATCAAAACCAACAGCGAACATGCTGAACCAATTATTGCGCTGAATTTTTTCTTGTTCGACATGATTTTTATAACGATAGTGTTAAAAATGATTTGGAATATAAAACGCAACGTTGAAAAAGGTTTTTCTGTTTTCTCTATTTCTCTCAAACGTCTTCAATTCCACACAATATATCATAATATTAATTATAACTCCAAATTTCAACTTTGCGAGAGTACGTAAGTAATTTTTTTATAAACTATTATATACTAAAAAATATGATATTATCGATGATGTAATTTAATTATAGAATTGTTAAGACAGATTTTTTATTTAAAATTATAAAGTAATATCATAAATTGACGTTTTCTGATTATTTGTGCAGTAATTGTTGAAAAAATGGATCGGTAGATTTCTGTTCCATAAAACGAAACATATTAGGATAATTCTTTTTTAATATGCCGGGATGATAAAGGATGATTACAATATCTGGTTTGACTTTTTCAAGATAATCAATAGGCGATAAACTATAACTTCTCACGTCTAACATGTGAACTTCATGGAAAGATAAACAGAGATAATCAAACCATGGTAACCCAAATGAGTCTTTTATAAACACGACTTTTCCGTATTCAATATTGTGATTAATTGATATTTTTAGAGGAGGATTATGCATATAATAATCACTTAAGCCCACAGATTCGAAATTGCCTCGTTTTTCATAATTTAGATGAGGCGTCTTAATCGTAATATCCGTATCGAAATTAGGTATATAATGAGTAATTGTTCTTTCGAATGGTATAAAATATTCTCCAGTTTTGTTAATCTGGAATTGTTCCCAGAAATCCAATGTCCCGTTTTTTATCGATAACATGTTTATCCAGTCGGTATTCATTTTGTGGAGTGCAGTAAAATCTTGGGAACAGTCTTTAATAAAATGTTTAAATGAAAGCAGTGCATATTCAGGTTTCCAATGATGATCGCCCTTGAAAAACAAACTATAGTGCTCTTGAGGTTTGTTTTTCAAAATCATTCGGGAATCGTAATATGGAACAGACTTTTGATCAAGATACTTTAAAAAGATATCTGCATTATCATTTGAATATTCAGGAATACAGCCGCGAGGCGTGTCTTTATCCAAATAATGAGATTTAGCAGGAGCCATCACAAAAATTAATGGAACGTTTATGGCGTCAAGTCTTTGTTTAAGCTCAAACATGGAATTAGAACGCTGTTGGCATAATTCATCGTCTTCTGAAGATCTTTTTCGAATTGTTGCATTATCCAAATATCCGTTTTCAAGTTTAACAATAGGATATACAACTCTTTTGTCGATGATTCGCTGAATAAAAGAATACAGCCGCATATAGTAGCGAACGCCAACAACGTCTACGGTAGAGCTATTTCCATTTAGAACTATTTCAACGCATTTTGACCATGCAGAATACAATAAATTCTCCCTGGATTTCAAAGCGCTTAATCCCAGATTTGAAAAAATCAGGGAAATAAAGCAAACGGCTATAATCCATTGTTTACGAAACATTGTTCAATGGTTGTTTGATTTTTATTTTTAATCAATATATATTATACATCATATTTTTATTTTGACGAGTCCTGTATGTCGTTAAAATTGAAATAGATTCAAGAATAAACTAATCAAGAAATGTTTAATATTGAATGTTCTATCCATATAAGCCGTACTTTTTCGCTTTTCGTTCATTATATTATTTAATATTCCCGTCCACCCTTGCAAAGATATAAATTTGAGATACAATATATTTAATCGAATATTCAACCTTGAGCGCGGGTTGAACGCCTGCGCTTTGACGACCTAACTTCTGCAAATCTCTTATGGCAAGTTTACTGATTAAAAACGGACGTGTAATCGACCCCGCTAACGGCGTCGACAAAGTTACCAATGTTCTAATTGAAAACGGACGAATAACCAGCTACGACATCCAGTCGCGCGGCGAAGACAAGGTTATCGACGCAACCGACAAGCTGGTCGTTCCCGGTCTGATTGATCCGCACGTTCATCTTCGCGAACCAGGGTTTGAAGAAGATGAAACCATTGCGACCGGAACTGCAGCTGCGGTTGCTGGCGGATTTACGTCAATTGCCTGTATGCCCAACACCAACCCGCCGGTCGATTCCCGCGCCTCGGTTGAGTTCATTCTCCATCAGGCTCAGCGGGCGGACAACTGCAACGTCTATCCTGTTGCGTGCGTTAGCCAGGGTAGGGCGGGCGAATCGCTGGCGGAAATGGGACAGCTGTCCGAAGCGGGAGCGGTCGCTTTTTCAGACGACGGCGCGCCGGTTTCCAATGCAGAACTCATGCGTCGGGCGTTTGAATATTCCATTATGTTCGACAAGGCGATTATGAACCATCCGGAAGACAAATCGCTTACTCATGGCTGCGTCATGCATGAGGGACTTGTCAGCGTCGAACTGGGGTTGGCTGGCATTCCCGCTGCGGCGGAAGAAATCATGATCGCCCGCGACATCACCCTGGCGGAACTCACCGGCGGACGTCTTCACGAACAGCACGTTTCCTCCAAAGGATCCGTTGACCTCATTCGTCGCGCCAAAGCCAGAGGCGTTCGCGTTACGGCTGAAGTTACTCCGCATCACATCTCCCTGACGGACGAATGTTTGCGAACGTTTGATTCCTGCTATAAAATGAGTCCTCCATTACGTTCACAGGAAGACGTTGATGCCTGTATTGTAGGGCTTAAAGACGGAACGCTGGATATTATCGGCACCGACCACGCTCCGCACGCGCCGGAAAAGAAGATGGTCGAGCTGGATCGCGCCCCGTTTGGAATCGTCGGACTGGAAACGGCTCTGGGCGTTCTGTGTACAAAGCTCATCGTTCCCGGACATCTGACTTGGTCGCAGCTGATTGAAAAAATGACAATCAATCCCGCTCGCCTGCTCAACCTCAAAAAGGGATCGCTGGAAGTCGGCGCGGACGCCGATATTACCATTATCGACCCGACAATGCAATGGACGGTTGACGCCAATCAGTTCAAAACTAAAAGCCGCAACACGCCGTACAATGGCTGGACGCTTACAGGTCGAGCCATTTACACGATTGTCGGCGGTAGAATTCGGTTTTCGCTCTAAGAAAAGTGGTAAGTTTTAAGTGGTAAGTGATTAGGACGCAAGCGCACTTCCCACTAACCACTTACCACTTACCACCCCATACCTCTCGTCAACCTCCCATGCAATACATTCCCCCCATTATCGGAATAGTCGTTTTTTTATTTATCGCCTGGCTGATGTCAGAGAATCGCAAACATATTGTTTGGCGACCGGTTCTTCTGGGAATGGCGATGATTTTTGTTCTCGGCTGGATTTTGCTGGGAACGAAGTTCGGGAATACGGTCAAAGAAGCCGGCGGCAACGGCATAACCGCTTTTATTCACTGTGCTGATGTAGGGGCTAAAGCGATTTTCAATGAAAAACTTATTAACGGCGCTTCTGGCTTGTGCTGTCCGGGGCTGACGTTCTTGCCGTCTCTGATTTTTATCGGAGCGTTATCAGCCGCACTGTATTATTTGGGCGTTCTTCAGTTTATAATTCGAATTTTCGCGGTCCTTGTTACAAAAATTACCCGTATCTCTGGAGCTGAAGCGTTAATTTCAGTAGCAAATATGTTTTTGGGAATGGTTGAATCCCCGTTTGCCGTCAAGCCGTATTTGCCGCTTTTTACCCGCTCTCAGCTTTTCTGTCTGATGACCTGCGGCATGGCTTCAATTGCTGGCGGGGTAATGGTTGTCTATGGTGGAATGTTACAAAAAGCAGGAACGTCTCCTGGACATTTGCTTATTGCGTCCATTTTGTCAGTCTTCTCTGCGATAGTTATTTCCAAGATAATGGTTCCGGAAACTGACCCGCAAACAGCCAACAGTTTTGTTGAAGACAACAGCCAGAAAAGTTCAGACGCTAACCTTTTAGACGCCATTTGCCGCGGGGGAGGTGAGGGCGTAATGCTGGCAATTAACGTTATGGCAATGCTCATTGCTTTTAGTTCTTTGTTGGCTTTACTGAATTTGATGCTGAGTTTTTTGGGTTCTTTTAATGACGCTCCGCTAACGATTCAGCGCATTTTTGGCTGGCTTTTTGCCCCCCTTGCGTGGCTTATGGGCGTGCCATGGGGAGAATGTCACTTTGCCGGGCAGTTGCTGGGGGAAAAAACGATTCTTAATGAGTTTATTGCCTATCTTGACATGACAAATCCGGATAATCTCTCACAGCTTTCAGAACGCTCGCGAGTTATTATGTCGTATGCTCTATGTGGGTTTGCCAATTTTGGTTCGTTAGCCATTATGATTGGCGGACTGGGATCGCTCGTTCCAACGCGCCGGGCGGAAATCGCCAAGCTGGCGTTGCCGTCTTTGGTAAGTGGAACTCTTGCCGCGTTCATTACCGCCTGTCTCGGGAGCCTTTTTGTGTAGCGAAAACCTCTGATGCAGTCGAAAACGCCTTTGGATTGCGGATAAAGTCTATTTTTCATATCTTGCCGACGATGTCCGCGATTCGGGCTGAACCATTTCTTTTGTTGCAACCAATATTTGCGTGCATCCTTTAAAAATAAAAAATTTTTACCCCCCCTTGATAAAGAATGAATTAGCGCTATACTGTATATTGAAATTGCCGAAGTGGCGGAATGGCAGACGCGATGGATTCAAAATCCATTGTCCGCAAGGATGTGTGGGTTCGACTCCCACCTTCGGTATTGGAATCGTTGCAAGCGTTTGCAACGATTTTTTTGTTTAAATTGTTCTTTCAGTTTGTTTTTATATGGAAAAAATCTGTCAAATTCGTTTGCCGTTGCATGTTGTTCTCATTGAAAATGGGTTCGTCTGTTTGTCGACGGACGCTCATACTGAACATAATCCGGAATTCGCAATAGCGCTGTTTCAGGAAGAGGACGCTGCAGAACAGTTTGTTAAAAAAGCGTCTATTCTCGATGCCGAAGTTAGAACGGTATTTACCTATAAAGACCTCGTCTTTTTTCTGACGATGTTTAACAAACCGTACACGCACTTGGCATGGAATCCACAAATAACCGAAGATGAATCGGTTAAAACAGAATGGATAGACTCAATCGATAATATTTTAGCTCAACTTCCCCCTGTTTCAAAACAAGAGGGGGAAGATCGAGCTGCGCCATGGCAATATCCCGCTTACGTTATGTCAGAATCGGGTGTAGAAAAGAAATACGTTGCTATCAATACGCAAATGCCAGACGGTAAGCCGATTTCTGCTGTCGTTTTGTTTTCGTCAAGCGATATTGCTGACACCTTTTCTAAAAAATCTAAAATTCCCGGTTTGATAGTTGAAAAGGTAGAGAACCACGCTCAAATGACAGAAATCTTTCGGAACTGGAAAATGATCTTTGACGCGGTTGCTGTTGACCCTGTAATTTCTGACGATGGCAAACAGTCCGCTATTTGCCTTTGGACAGAAAGCCTCTGGGAAAAGTACTTTGAATAAGAAACTGGTTCCATTCAAGCCAGAGAACAGTAATCGGTTCCCGAGGCGATAAATAAATACTGCGGTAAATAAATACTGTTGATAAATGCTTTGAGATTCATTCGGTAAGTTGACTTCCGTATTATTTGTCAAATCCGTGAGAACGGGCTGACTATGAAAAAAACTCAGGAACGCTTCTTGCTGGATGAATCTTTCCTATTTTACTAATATTAACGGAATTACACACATAGCAGTCGATTAATTGTTAATTCTAAACCAAAAGCATAAGATAAGTAATATAGAAAAACTGACATTATGGATAATAGCGAGTTATCATCGCTGGATGTGTGTTAATCTAGATAATCTGTATCGGTTATTCGGAACGTAACGAGAATCTTTTACTATCGAATGGGAAATACCGATTTTATAAGATAGTTAGTTTTGCAGTAGAGAATGATATTGATTTCAGTATCATTCCGCAACAGAATGTTTTGCTATCTATAAGATATGAATATGTCCTGCCATTTCGTTTTCCGGTCGATATGTTGGTTAGCGTTAGTTAATTGTGCACTTTTAACACTGCTATCAGATTTGTCTTTCGGACGCGACAACCCGATCGTCAAGGCTGCTGCAACAACGCGTCCAAGCGTTGTCAACATCCGAGGAGAAAAGGAGATTTATTCTTCCGACGACAATTCCAGCGAAACCGTTCGCCGAGTAAAAGGTATGGGGGCAGGCGTAATTATCGATTCTCGAGGATATATCGTTACCAACTACCACGTGATCGACTCCATTAAAGAGATTTTGGTAACGACGGCTGACGGAAAGTCGTATCCTGCTCGCTGCATTGCCCGGGAACAAGCTACGGACTTGGCAATAATTAAAATAGACGCCCCGGTTCCGTTACAGACAATTGCGGTTGGCGATTCAGACGACCTCGAAATCGGGGAAACGGTAATCGCCATGGGCAACGCATACGGATATGAACATACCGTTACAATGGGAATTGTTAGCGCTTTACACCGAACGGTTCAGGCAAGCGACGTTCAAACGTACGTCAATCTCATTCAAACGGATGCCAGCATCAATCCCGGTAATTCCGGCGGTCCGTTACTCAATATTGATGGGGAAATGATTGGCATTAATGCTGCCGTTCGCGCTGGGGCGCAGGGAATTGGGTTTGCCATTCCGGTTAATGCCGCTTTGGAACGAGTTGCAGATATGCTCCAAAAGCAGTCGAGCCAGCTTGCCCGACACGGTTTAACGGTGGCGACAGTTTCTTTGCCGGATGGTCGTAAAGCGGTAGAGGTGGAAAACGTTGAAAAGAATTCGCCTGCTGATAAAATTGGCATTCGTCAAGGGGATTATATCCACGCTATTGAAGGTTCTGTAATACAAAATCGCGTAGATTTTGTTTGCGCCTTGGTAGAATCCGTTGGCGGATCCAGCGTTGACCTGGAAATAATTCGCGACAACGAACCGTATAAATTTTCGCTTGAACTTCAAAAGCCAGCTGGGATGACAAATGACGCTTTGACGATTTGGAATGTTCTTGGTCTTGAACTGGCGAATATTTCCGCAGAAGAATTCAAGCAAAAGTACACGTCTCAATATCGTGGCGGGCTGAGGGTAACGCGCGTTCGAGAAGGATCGCCTGCGTACGAACAGGGTATCGAGCCGGGCGACGCTTTAATCGGATTGCATAAATGGGAAACTCTTTCGATTGATAACGTCATGTACATTTTAACAAAAAATGATTTGTCAACGATTTCACCGTTAAAGTTTTTGATTATCCGCAATCAAAACGTCCTTTATGGAACGATGACGCTTCCCAACTCTAATATTAAAGTTGTCAGCTATTAATATTTGAATTACATCGCGGTTACTCACTATGCCATCTTCGTTAGAAAATGACGTCTTTCACTGGCTTCAGAGCCGTGGTCTGTGGACGCAAACTCACGACAGCAATAACAACGTCATTGTTGGTCCGGGAGACGACGCCGCCGTTCTATCACGCCCCGCTGGAGACGTTGTCGTCAGTACTGACATGCTTTCCGACGAGGTGGATTTCCTCTTGGCAAAAGTAAAGCCGGAACTGGTTGGCAGAAAAGCTCTGGGCGTTAATCTGTCAGATTTGGCGGCAATGGCGGCAGTTCCGCTGGGCTTTACCGTCTCTGTTGCGATTGATAAACATTGGTCAAAACCTGCGTACAGGAATTTGTCATGTTTAAATTACCTTAAACGTCTGTGTGAAGGCATGCTTGTCCTGGCAGACGAATATAATTGTCCTTTAATTGGCGGCGATACCAACTGCTTTAGCGGTCCATTAACAATTTCCATCACGGTTTTTGGTATAATTCCTCATAATAGCCAGGGGAAAAAGAAGTATGTTCCCTGGACGAGAAGCGCCGCTCAGCCCGGAGATGCGATCCTGCTTACGGGAGCTGTGGGAGGCAGTATATTTGGCAGACAGTTTGTCTTTACGCCGCGCGTCAGGGAAGCTGTTTATTTACGACAGAATTATGACGTACATGCTGCAATGGACGTTTCAGATGGGCTGTCGCTGGATTTGTACCGGATGATGAATGCGTCTGGCGTTGGCGCAGAACTTAATCTTGACGCGATTCCAATTCATCGAGACGTTAAAAAGGCAAAGAACGGTAAATCGCCGTTAGAATGCGCTCTATGCGATGGAGAAGATTTTGAATTGATTCTGACTGCCGCTCCCAAAACTGCTGATAAAATTCTTTCTGATAGCGTTCTAAAAGCAATGGGAACGACAATTACGAGAATTGGAACTGTCGTTAAACAATCTGGTCTTTGGTCGGAATCCGGAACGGAAATAACGCCATCTGGCTGGCAACATTAATTTAATTGTTAATCATCCGTCTGGTTTCGGGATTGTGTACGCGATCCTTTTAATAAAGAACGTACGGTGTAAAACAATCCAAGGTAAACAGTTCCAACAATTGCGTACAACAAGAAAAGCGTCGTTAAAAATCCCAAATGTAACTTCTGAAGAGCATGGTGAGAGAATAATAACAAAATGATAGTAAAAAGCGCTATGAGCAACGCATGAGCAAAAATGCGGATAGACTTAAAACGGGATCTAAGGGCGACCAAACATAAGCAGACGCCTCCGACAAAAAGGAGTATTAAAATTGGTAGTGTATAAGGCAAAGATTGATTGCCGTCTGGAACGACTTGAAGCTCTTGAAGCCACAAAACCAACATCGGCCATGCCAAAGTCCAATACGCCAAAAAGCCAGCAGCAAATAACAGCAGAAGATATTTTATGTAGTCTTTCATGTTGGTAGTAAATGGCTGATAGTTAGTTAGAAATGGGGGAATGAGGCGTTCCCGTTTTTTCTTGGCGGGCGAAGAAGCCCGCGAACCAGCGGGGCAAAGGGGCTTTCCGCGTTCTCGAGGGATTTGGAGGCTTCCGCCGCAAAGCGTAGCCAATTGTTTCTTTGCGAACTTTGCGTTCTTTGAGGCTTAAAATTCTTCGGCGAGCTATCGCTCGCTTGAAAAAACTTTCGGTCGCCAGCAAGCTGGCTCCCTTTTAGGGAAGTTTTTTCAAGTTTAATTAAGAGGGGAAAACCTTTTTTGAAAAAAAGGTTATTCCCCTCAAACTCCCCTTTCCAAAAAACTTTAGTAAGGTGGAAGATAATTAAAAGGTACTAATATAAATCAAAGCGACCAACGGGAGCGATTATTGGCAGGCGCGCGGCAGCGCGGATCGCCCGTGCGGCTTCGCACCGCGGCAGCGCGGATTGGGAGCGGCGCCTCGCCGCCGACGAATATCCGTTTAATCAGTCAAATCTGTGTGCGGACTGACCTGCACATAATCTTTGCGTCACGGAACGTCCGTTCTCACCACGTACCCGTACGGAGGAAGTTCGTAGTTGAGGTCGGTAAACGTCCCGTTTTGAATCGGTGCGAATTTCGGCGAGACTTTGGAATTGACCCAGACTTTAACCGGGTTCTTCGTCGTATTGATCACAACCAGAGCGTTTTTGTCGCCCAGCTCGCGTCTAAAGGCAAGAACAGAGTCCATCTTGTCGTTTTCCAACCAGACGATTGTTCCTGCAGTAAAGACGTCGTTTGAACGCCGCAGAGCCGCCAGGCGCTGAATCAGAGCGGTTCGCGCCTGACCTTGCGGCGTCTGCGCCAAAGACCAGTCCACGCACACCGCCGGGTTGTCCGGATTGACTTTTTTCGCCTGAGCAGTGTTTCCAAACAGACACTGTGGGCTAACGTCGGCAACCTCCTGACCGCCGTAAAGCATCGGAACGCCGTCCTGAGTAAACAGGAGCGTCAAGACCGCATTGACGCCGTCGAAGGTATACTGTTGTTCCGGGCGATTTAACCGCTTGTCGCTGGCGATGTCGTGATTGTCGATGTAACGCAGAAACCTCGCATTCTGAACGTTTTGTGACGCTATCGACAGACACCGGCTTCTGTAGGCAGACGCCGGCTTGTGGCCGCAAAAGGCGTCGTTGAGAGTTCCGATAAAAGAGAAACTGTAGTTGACATCAAACGCTTCTACCAGAGATTGCGGGTTCGTTCCTTCGTTGATAAACCCGACTTCAGGGTTAATCTTTTCGACCCGCTTGCGGGCTTCCACCCAGAAATCGAGCGGAACGAGGTTGCCGACGTCCATGCGGAACCCGTCCGCCTTGTAGTCGCGAACCCACTGTTCCATGTTTTGAATGAGGTACTCGCGCAGTTCCGGAGACTTGTAATTCAGCATGGGGAAATGCCATCTGCCGTTTTTTACAGCGCCGTTTTCGTCACGCTGAACGAAGTCCGGATGGCTTTCAATAAAGACCGCTTTTGGACCGCAATGGAAAAAGACCATGTCGAGCATAACCCGCATTCCCAGCGCGTGAGCGGCGTTGATAAAGTCCTTGAGATCCTGATTGGTTCCGTATTCCGGATCGACGTTGTAATAGTCCTTCATGCGGTATGGATTGCAGGGGTTTTCCATTCCAGACGCCTTCTGCCGGCTACTCCAAAAGGCTTTGTTTGCATCGTCGTCCGAAACGAAAACCGGGCACAAATAAACCGCCGTTACTCCCAGCTTGGCGATAGACTCGAGTTTCTCTTGAGCCGCCTTGAGCGTTCCCTGTTCAGTAAACCCACGCAGACTGATTTGATAGACAACCCCTTTCGCCAGCCAGTCCGGCGACTGACGGGCGGTTTTGTCGTGAATCGACTCTGCCTCCGCGGCGCCGTTCCAATTCATCGCGCCAGCGACAATGAGACTTAACGAAGACGTTTTAATAAAATTTCGACGCGTACAGTTATTCATGTTCGATCCTTTCTTTGTTACAAATCCCTTTTTTGTTTCTTATTATAAGATGTTAAAGAATGAATTGCAACTGGGCGCATGTACGTATATCATCTTCTCTTGCTAAAGTTTTTTCAAGTTGTTGAAGCAGCTTGTGCGTCTCAGTCTTTCGGCGCTGCAACGGGCGCTGCAGCGTCAACCGTTCGCGGGAAGTAAACCGACATTGGGCTAAGCCCTCGGTTTGCCCAGGAGTAGTACGGAATAGCGACGCAGTCGACGTCGCGAGTTGTTACAGAGCCGTTTCCATCACGAACGCATTCCTTGAGCGTTCCCTTGACGGTCATAACGCCGTTGAGCAGGTCAGGCTGGAATTCCGTAGTAAGCGGAGCGTCGTCTGCAAGGACAAGAGCGTGAAGGCTGCTCGGCGCTTTGCCGGTTTCTTTGACGATGCAGTCTTGAGCTTCAATACAGTAGACAAGCGGACCGCGCTGAATGCAGGATTGTCCAGCGTCCGCTTTGACGCGTTCGTCTGTTACAACCTTGAGCGTTTGCATGGGGAAGTTAACGGTAAACGAATCTCCCGCTTTCCACGTTCCGCTGAGAACGAAATAGCCGGTTTCCCGTTTGACGTCTTTGCCGTCCGCTGTACAGGTCGGCTGCTGTGATTTGTCGAAGTTGATAAACGAGTGCAAACGGTTCCCGTTGACTTCCGGAACCGCTTCTCCGACAGACCAGCCGGGGATTCTCGCCTTGACGGTAAACGCTCCGTCTGTTAAAACGGTAACCTTGACAGTCCCGTCCCACGGGTATTTCGTTTCGACTTTGATTATGACGTCTGCGGGTTTGCCGTTGACGACAACGCCTTTCAAAGTCGCTTCCGATTGAGCGTACAGGTTTATATAGACGCAGTCGTCTTTCACCGCGTACATGTATCCCGGTATGGAAGGCAGGAACCGTGACAGGTTGCTCGGGCAGCAGGAACAGCCGAACCAGGCTGAACGTTCGCGCCCATTGGGAGCGTCTAAAACGTTGGGATAGAAGTAATGGTCGCCGACGAGGTTGATTCCGGACAGAACGCTGTTGTACAGCGAGCGTTCCAGAACGTCGATGTATTTGCTTTCG
>JAZQDP010000068.1:0-4440 GCA_045546875.1 Thermoguttaceae bacterium
GTTATCCTCTTGTACAATGCTAAATTTATGTTATAATGAACAAATATCAATAAGATAATACAGGCATTTAAAACAAGACTTTACAGATGAATTTTCGCACTGCTTTTACCTTGGTCGAGTTATTGGTAGTAATGACTATCATTGCCATTCTTATAGGATTAACGCTTCCTGCCATTAATAGCGCCCGTGAATCTGCCAGACGAACAATATGCACTAATAATCTGGCTCAGCTTTCTCGCGGCATGACAACTCACGTTACTGCGCAAGGTTTTTTCGCCTCTGGGGGCTGGGGTTGGTTCTGGATCGGCGAGCCGGATTGCGGATACGGCGCCCAGCAGCCGGGCAGTTGGTTTTTCAGTATTTTGGATTATATGGAACAGGGCAACATCAGGAATCAGGGGCTGGGGTTGGATGGAACGCCGCGAAAAGAGGCTCTCAAACTCCGAATGAAAACCCCAATTCCGATTATTAACTGTCCTACCAGAAGAACCAGAAACGTCTATCCAACCAAGACGGAAGACAGAAACAAATACCTCACCCAGGCGAAAGACCATTCATTTGTCGGGTTAAAAGGAAACGACAGGGCTGCTGTTCAGTACCTTTCCAATGTCGATGAATGTATCAAGGGAGACTACGCGTCCAATGCCGGAACGTGGGGAAACGATATTTTCGGACATAAAATTACCTACATGGTCAATGCCAATTCGTATAACTATACAGATTCTAATCAAAAAGGCAAAGATGCAAAATACACTTCTTTGAGAACCTGCGGCAAAAACGGAGGTCGTAACGGGATCAGTTTTTTGTTTAGCGAAGTTACGCCGGACGAAGTTGAAGACGGTCTGTCAAATACGTATATGCTGGGAGAAAAATATCTCAATACGTACAAGTATATTGTTGACAATGGAACCAGCAATGCCGATAACGAATCCGTATACGACGGAGCCGACAACGACAATCAGCGAATTGCAGCTGGCGGTCCGATGAGGGACAGGAAGAATCACACCAACCTTGATAAATTTGGTTCCGCTCACCTGTATTCTTTCAATATGGCGTTTTGTGACGGATCCGTTCGACGCGTAAATTACAACATCAACGAAAAGATTCATACTAATTTATGCAACCGCCGCGACGGGAATAAAATAACAGACTGGTCTTCAGTAAGCGTCGATTAACGTTTGGGTTATTTTCCCCTGTTATATTCATTGTTCAAATTAGCAAACTGCACGGCAAGACGGAATGGAAAACGTCTTGCCGTGTTGTTTATTTCGACCAGCGCAACGATCCAGCCCCTACCATATTCTCTAAAAACAGATATAATCGTTATTATGAGAATAATAATTACTGGCGCTGGACCTGCAGGAATGGCGGCGGCAATTGCAGCCGCGCAAAATCCCAATAACGACGTTACTGTTTTGGAAAAGAACGATATTCCCGGCAAGAAACTGCTCGTTTCCGGGTCGGGTCGGTGCAACGTTACTAACGGCATTCAAATCGAAGAGTTCTTTTCTCGATACGGAGGACGCGACAGGTTTGTCAAACCCGCTTTGCTCTCGTTTACGAATCGGGATTTAATGAACTTTTTCGATTCCAGACGCGTTCGTATGACAACGATGGAAAACGGGAAAGTGTTTCCCCGCTCTGAACGAAGTCGAGACGTACATCAGGCGCTGCTGGACGAAATGAACCGCCTCGGCGTCAAACTGATAACCCAATGCGCCGTTCGAGACGTTCAATATCAGGCTGATGAGACGCTGTCATTTACGGTAATAACGTCTAATAAAACCTATTCAGCCAATCGGGTTATAATCGCAACTGGCGGAAAATCGTATCCGTCAACTGGGTCAACCGGCGACGCCTACGCCTGGGCGGAATCTCTGGGGCACACGGTTATTTCCCCCGTTCCGGCATTAACGCCAATTATCGTTGAAGGCGAATTCCCGCTCAAAACCTGTGCAGGAATTGCGTTGCCGTGCATATCCATGACCCTGCGCCGCGGAGGGCGAAAAGTTGTCGATTTTTCCGGCGACGTTCTGATTACGCACACCGGCTTTTCCGGACCGGGAATTCTCGACAACAGCCGATTCATGTCCCCCGGGGATCAGATTTCTATTTGCTGGGTTGACCCGTACACCGCTGTCAAGCTGGACAAGATAATTATTGAAACTCTCGAACAAGCAGGGAAAAAGACAATTAAAAACGCGTTGAGCGTTCTGGGATTGCCGGACAGACTACTGGAAACGCTGCTGACGCTTTCCGGCATAGAACTTGACCCGCGTCCGAAATTGGGCGACCCGCCGTCAAAACGCGTCATGGCGTCGCACCAGTTTTTCCCGTGTCGTATCTATGGAGATTCCCCCGGCATGACAAAAGCGCAGCGCAAAGAGTTTGTGAAAAATCTGCGAGATTCCTGCTGGACTATCGACTCGTTGGGAGGGTTCAATGACGCAATGGTTACAGCCGGCGGCGTGATTACGACGCAAATCAACCGGCAAACGATGGAATCCAGAATTGTCCCCGGCTTGTTTTTTGCCGGGGAGGTTATAGACGTCGACGGCGACACTGGCGGATTTAACCTGCAATGGGCGTTCTCCTCCGGCGTCATGGCTGGAAAAGCAGCAGGAGGCTGAGCGGTTCTTCCGGCAAGTCCGTACCTGTGAGCTAAAATAAGGTTTATTTAGGGTCTATTAAGTCCCACACGGAAAACACGGATGAGACGGAGCGCGAAGCCGCGCGGGCAGTAGGTTAAGGTTTTGCCTCCGAAAAAGTCGGTTTCGGCGCTACCCACGTCCAAGCAGGAACCGACCTTGTCTGTCACACCGATTGTTTATTTTTCATACTTGCATTATTGGCAAGACTTGATTTCCTTTGTATTTTTAATAAATGTATTTTGTCGATAATTTATGAACTTAAATTAACCAATCGGTGAATATCCGTTTAATCAGTCAAATCCGTGTGCGGACTGACCTGCTCAAAATTGTTAGGTACGCAGTTACCGGATGAACCCCATTTTAAAACATATCGGACGGGAATTGTGGCGAAGCCAACGTGTTGGCGTAGTCGCCACATTCCCAGCCCGTCTGCGAATTCTGCGAGTAGTCTGCGAACTCTGCGTTTTAAAAAATAAAAAGACGTTTATTTCCCAACGACTTTTCGCAGGTAGTCAATGCTTCTGGCGGCTTGGTCGAGGGTTCCGCATTCAACGGAAAGAACGATGTCCTGCGGCAAGGGTCGAATAATCGCGACAATCTTTTCCCAGTCGATAACGCCGTCTCCGCAGGCGCAGCCGACAGCCGTGCCCATCACTTTGCCGCGTTCGGCGTTGGACTGTTCCACAGAAATGTCTTTGGCGTGCATGTGGATAATGCGATTCTTAAACCGTTCGACCTGCTCGACCGGATCCAGACCGCCCAAATAGGCGTTGCCGGTGTCGAAATTGGCGCCAATATACGGCGAGTCAACCAGGTTGAGAATTCGTTCGTACTTGTCCGGAACGAGCGAGTACGTCTGGTGCGTTTCCAGACCGATTTTGATTCCCCGGCGGGACGCGACTTTCGACGCTTCCATAATCGAGTACTTAATCAGAACGAAGTCTTCTTCTTCGGTCGTCCAGGTCTGTTTGTGCCCTTCGTGCGTGTTGATAATCGGCGCGCCGCATTCTTTGGCAAACCGAGCCGCCTGTTTGAGGTATTCCACCGCAATTTCCGGCTTGGACAGCTGAGAATGGGACGAAAACGCCGACAGTTTCAGCCCGGCGGCTTCGACGGCGTCGCGAATGCGGAACGGGTCGTCCAGCATCGAGACGCTATGAAAATATCGCGCTTCCGACAGCAGTTCGCGTCCCCAGTGAACCATCGGTTCGATGTACTCGTAACCGAGTTCTTTGGCGAACTGAACGCCCCATTCGAAACTCTTGTGGCTGGTGCGAACCGCTTCCAGATTTAATCCGATTCCAATTTTACCCATTGTTTTCTCCTTGGATTATCATGTTAATGGTTTTTATATCTTTTAACAACAGGATACATTATATCATATAATAAAATTAAATCAATTGTCTGTTTCTGGGAAAATTGTTGTGATTTTTGAGCAATTCAAAGAATAAAAGGTTCTGTTTTATCGAGAGACTATTAGATAGCTGAGAAGCATATGAGGTTAATAGCAAAGATCGTGTTGTCACCTATCAGCTAGCTTTTAGATATTACAGACCTTTTCTGGATAGATCAAAAATTTTGAGATTATATATTGATTTTTGTCGAGATTGTGCTATACTATTTTTGTGTTATTAAATCAAAAATGATACACGATAATTAGAACGAAACTGAAAGGAAGATAAAAGATGGACAACTCCATTCAAATGACTTTAGATATGTTTACGACAGTTTCAAATCCTTTGGATGAAAGAACTACTGTCGATTACAATATTTCGTCTATGCCAATTGT
>JAZQDP010000069.1:0-1555 GCA_045546875.1 Thermoguttaceae bacterium
GTTTGATGCGTATACCACGTCGAACGTATTAAAAGGTTCGGGGCTCTCTTCCTCGGCCGCGTTTGAAGTGTTGGTCGCCAACATTTTGAACGGTCTTTATAATGACGGCGTGGTAGAACCGATTGAATTGGCAAAGTATGCTCAATTTGCCGAACGCGAGTTTTTCGGAAAGCCTTGCGGTTTGCTCGACCAGATGGCAAGTTCAATGGGTGGCTTTACCTATGCCGATTTTAACGACCCTGCGAACCCTTACGTTGAAAAGTTGAACTTTGATATCAAAGCCCACGAGTACACGCTTTGCGTCGTCGACACGGGCGGCAATCATTCCGATTTAACACAGGATTATGCCGATATTACGTTGGAATGCCGCGCAATTAGTGAAGAACTGGGCGTTTCGTTCTTGCGCGATGCCGATCAAATTCTCTTCTGGCAGAAGATTGCCGAACTCAAAAAGACCTGCGGCGACCGTGCCGTCCTTCGCGCACTTCATTTCTTCCGCGAGGATCAGCGCGCGTTTGATCAGTTCGCCGCATTGCAAGACGACCGCTTTGAGGATTTTCTGAAACTGGTCAAAGAATCAGCTGAATCTTCATACGATTATTTGCAGAATATGTATTCTCCCGCTAATCCAAGGGAGCAGGGCCTTTCTTTGGGCGTTGCCCTGACGCGTGATTTCTTAAAGGGAGAGGGAGCCTGCCGCGTACACGGCGGCGGTTTTGCCGGAACGATTCAATGCTATGTTCCCGAAGAACGTTTTCCGTATTATAAACAGTATATCGAATCCTTCTTCGGTTCGGGCAGTTGTGTCGAACTTTCGATTCGCCCAGTTGGCGGATACGAACTCGTCTAAAAATAATCGAAGACCCACTCATTTTTGTGAGTGGGTCTTTTTTTAATACAATTTGATTTCACTCCAAAGTCCTTCGTAATAGGAACGAACCGATTCGTCGATGTCGTAGTAGTATGAAACTTTGGGCATATCCTCTTCGTCGGGGTAGAGGATCTCGTTTTGATAATAACAGTAGTCTTCGTTTTCAATCACCGACGTATTGGGCGAAGCATAGCCAATACATTCAGCAATTTCCAATGCAATATCGGGCTCTAAAAGGAAGTTGATGAAGAGTAGTGCTGCTTCCACGTTCTGTGCGTTTTTCGGGATACAAACCGAATCGACGAAAATGTTGGTGCCCTCGACGGGATAGAAGAATCCAAGATCGGGATTGTTTTCAAGCATGGTCAGATAGTCCCCGGCGTAATAGGGGGCAACCGTGGCTTCACCCGTTTCCATCTTGGCATAAACCTCATCCATTACATAACCTTGAAGATTAGATTTGCCTTCCTTTAACTTCTTGGCGGCAGCGTCCCAATCGGCTTTATCGGTCGAGTTGATATCTAGTCCCAAAAGCATTTGCGCCGTCATAAAAGCATCACGCGGGTTATCGAAATTAAGGGCCATTTCTTTATACTTTTTGTCCCACAAAACGTTCCAACTGTGCTCAATATCGGGGGCGGCCTCTTTGTTGTAGATCACGCCGACCATACCGACGTTGTAGGG
>JAZQDP010000070.1:0-1840 GCA_045546875.1 Thermoguttaceae bacterium
GATCCGACTTATTGATATAAGCACAAAAAAAATATCTTCTTCGCACGGCTTTCTTCAATCTGGAACAAAAAGTACCATATGGTACAAATAGGTTCATTTTTTAGATAGAAAGCCCACAACGCGCTGTAGGCAATATGAAAAATGCTAAATTTTGGCAATGGAATTGAAGAAAATATTACCCCTTGTTTCTTGCGTTTTTCTTTGGACAGGCGTAAGTGAATCTTTGGCAGCTTCGCCGGTCATTGAACCGGTACGTTCATATAATCTGCGGAATCTGGAAACAGCTCCGATGTTGTTTGAATACCACCGCCAGACAATTGGCAGCGAACCTCAATATTTTACGTATCCTCGCAGGGATACGACATTCCGCAAGAACTTCACGAAAACTGAAGGGAACGCGCTTTTGTACTTTGATAACGTACGTGGCGCAGGCATCCTTGGAAACGGAATTCAATACAAATGCGAAAAAGGCGATTCAGCCTGCATTGCAAAGGCTATTGCTTTTGAAAATGCGAACCCGCGCGTAGGGGTTGCCGCAAGCATTGTCGGCGGTATCGACTACCGTGGCGGGGAACATATTAACGACGTTGACCATCGTGGCATGAGAACCGGAAGCAAGACCGTAGGCGATACGATTTGGCCGGGAATTGACGGAGGCCTTTATTTGCGAGGCTATATCGATTCGGTCGATTTTGTCTTGGACGCACGCATTTACAGTGAAGGTCATTCCGCCAAGAACCCGAGATCTTTTGACCGCGAATTTCTCGAAAACCAACGCGAAGAAAACAACTCCGGCGTCGAATATACAAGTTATGCTCGCTACCGTACGCATTTTGCGTTCAATTACGACTGGTTACGCCTGGATTTTGGCCGCGACGTGATGCACTGGGGCCCGGGTTACTACAATAACTTAAGTTTGAACCAGTTCGCCATCCCGTACAACATGATGAGCTTGGACTTGATGATTGGCCCACTCCGCGTCATGAGTTTCTATGCGGACCTGCGAATTTACGGCAGCATGAGCGAAAAGAACAAGGAAAATTCAAGAAACCTTTTTGGTCATCGTTATGAACTTGCCGTAGGAAACGCGACATTCGGCGTCAGCGAGCTTACGGTTCTTTATGAAGACATGAAGCCTTGGCTCTTTGTTCCGACTGCGCCATTGTTCATGGAAAAGGGAAACTATTCGGAACCAAGCAACAATGGTTCAATCTCTTTTGATATCAACTATCGCCTCTTCAACAAGGTTCGTCTTTACACGGAATTTTTCCTGGACGATATGGAATCCCCAATCAGCTTAATCCGAAACGACAACATCGAAGCCAAATGGGCTTGGATGGCCGGTTTCCAGGCGGGTCATAACTTCTATTACAAGGGCCACAAAATCGAAGCGGGAACTATTTTCGAATACGCTCGTGTCGAGCCCTACGTCTATACGCATTTCAAGCAGAATACAGCCCAGGTGGCTCATCTAGGGTATCCGTTGGGGAACCAGGGCGGGCCCAACAGCCGAACGATTGATTGGAACATCTATGCACGTTTGGATGGTCATATATTCGCCTCCATTCGTCAAACGTGGTTCTGGAAAGGAACGGATTACGGCAGTGCCGTGAACGATACGACGCCAAACAATCATCTCAAGATCCACAAGAAATTCCTCAGCGGCGCAAAACTCCAATATTCGCTGACCCCCGCGATTAGCTACGAAGGATGTCGATTCTCGTTCTTGGGCGAATTGACGTTGATTGACGACCGCAAGGCCTACATTAGAGCAGGATTTAAATTCTAGACGAAAGAACGGCTCTGAGAGCCTAAAGACGAGAGAGGCGGCGAAGCCGAA
>JAZQDP010000071.1:0-6177 GCA_045546875.1 Thermoguttaceae bacterium
TCGACCGAATCCAGCCGGTCAAACAAACGCTCCTTTTCCTCTGGCGTCAAACTGTCGATAAGAGACAGAATCAGCTCGATTTTATCGCAAGAGCGCCACAATTGGAGCCACCGCCCATTAGCGGAATCGTCTAAACCCCTATAAAATAAGGGCTTTCCGTGATTTCGTTCTATACTGTTAATGTCCATAGGAGCGTTTTGCGTATTATCGCAAGACGCTCTTTCTTTTTGCACAATCCCTTGATTTTCAGGGACTTGCGGCATATTCTCTGTTTTGCCTTGCAATCCCGAATTATGCTTAAAAATGTCCTGCAAGTAATGTATTACCGAATATATTTGATAATTCGTATTTGGTAAGCATGACTTGTTAAAATAATTCATAGAGTATCATTGCAGCAATATACAAGAAAGATAATCCAATAATAATATTGACGCTTCGTCCCGCTTTTTGCAAAAAACTGCGAACGGGTGCAAATGAAATAAACATTGCCAGAAGGCAAAAAATAATAACCGCTCCAATTAAGGCGCATACAGAAAATAGAGTTCTAATCGGCAAAGTAAATGACTCTGGAATGATGCTGGAAAAAAAGAAGATGAACCAGACCATCGCCTTGACGTTGAGCAGATTGACAAGCAGACCCGTTATAAACCCTCCGCGGCTAAATACGGACTCTTCTTTTGATTCGTTTGAATGTTCATCAATATTGGCTATTGATTTGCTTCGCAGAGATTGTACGCCAAGATAGCCGATATACAGTCCGCCCAAAACGCGAATGATGGAAAAAACAAACGGATACTGTTTAATCAGCCATGCAATTCCCAAGACGCAGTACGTGCAATGGAACAGCAATCCGCAGCCTATTCCCAGAGCTGTTGTCAGCCCCGTTTTAAGACCTCTGTTCAAACTCGCTTGAACGACAGCCAGAAAGTCCGGTCCCGGCGTGATAACTGTCAGATAAAACAGTCCCAGTATCGACAGAAATTGAAATGTTACAGATTGGGACGCAGCGGGAGCGGCTTGAGCAAACAATATAATCGAATTCATTCTATACAAAACAGCCGCCGGAAAAACCGACGGCTGAACGAATACCTTTATGTAACATTGTTAACGTTTGCCAGCATTACAAAGCATCATAACGCTGGCAAGAACTGTTTAACAACAAATTAGTCCAAGCGATATTCGCCGCGATACTTCGGTTTGACAAGCAGTTCCATGGCTTCTTTGCCCTTAGGATTGTTAGTGATCTTCATGTTGGCGGCGTCCCATTCGACCAGTTCGCCCTTGACTTCTTTTTCCGGTGCGCCGTAGACAGCGAGGTTGCCCAACAGAATCGTTTCGGTCAGCTTGCTTGCGTAAGTAATGAAGTTGGAGTGACCCGGTTTGGAATCGAAACCGCCCTTGATGTGATTGACCCATTCCTGGAAGTGTCCCGGAGACTGTTCCCATTCGAGGTCAGCCGGAATTTCGACCTTTTCTTTGGTGTCGGCTTTGAACAGCGAGAGCTGATCGCAGTAGTCGCCGCCAGCGAGCATGATGATCTTGGTTCCGAAAATGCAGGAACCAGTGTTGGGCAGCTGAGCGAAACCGGCAATCTTTTCAGCGGGCATCTTCTTTCCACCGTCATACCAGAACGCCTTGACAGCTTTGCGTTCAGCGGTTTCCGGGAACTGGAATTCGATGATGCTCCACTGCGGCATGGTTTCGTAATTGTGACCAGAAGTGGTGGCGACAACGGAAGATGGGTCTGCCAGTTTGCAGGCAGCGTAGGGCATGTTGAACGTATGGCAAGCCATGTCGCCCAGAGCGCCGGTGCCGAAATCCCAGTATCCACGCCATGAGAACGGGTGATATCCGTCAGCGTAGGGACGTTCCGGAGCAACGCCCAGCCAGTGTTCCCAATCCAGGAAGTTCGGAACCGGTTTGGAAGCAGGACGTCCGCCGCCTTGCGGCCAAATCGGACGGTTGGTCCAAACGTGAGCTTCGAGCAGGTCGCCGAGGAATCCGATCTTGCAAAGGGCTTCGCAAATGCGGAGGAATTTATTGGCGGTACCCTGGTTGCCCATCTGAGTACAGCACTTGTTTTCAGCTGCGACTTTCGCCATCATACGAGCTTCGTAAATGGTTCGGGTCATCGGTTTCTGGCAGAAGCAGTGTTTGCCAAGACGCATACCCATCAAGCAGGCGGGAGCGTGCATGTGGTCTGGAACTGAGCAGGTGAAGGCGTCAATCTTATCGCCCATCTTGTCAAACATTTCGCGGAAATCGGAAAATTCTGGCAAGTTTCCATAACGTTTCAGAGCGCCGCGACGTTTATTGGCGTCGGTATCGCAAATTGCGACCAGGTTGCCGGAGTTGGCGGCGTCAGCCGTGTCAGAACCGCCCTTGCCGGAAACGCCGATAGCGGCAAAGTTAATCTTTTCGTTCGGCGATTCGCCAGAGGCGAGATTGTGCATCAGAATAACGCCCGCGCCAGCAACGGCTGTGGACTTCAAAAAGTTACGACGTGAAGTCTTTAACATGGAATAATCTCCTATAAAATAATTGATGGGGTGATAAACATCAGGAGTTTTTTTAACAGGGATTGCATGCTCTCTATTAGTGAAACTTCCTGCAGCATCTTTAAATAATCTACGCACCCAGACGTTTATATATTGAATTTATCGTCTGCTAAACAGACATTCTAAATCCAAAATTCAATAATTTTCCAATTGATAAATCGCCCATTCTGCGTAAGTTTAATTTAATTTTACCGTATTGCAAAATGAATTGCAATAGTCGGGACGAACTTTTTTGTATTTTTTTTGAAAATTTTTGCTTTATTTTATTGTAGGTAGAATTTGATTTTATTCAAGTTCTGCATTTGGTCGGATTGACAGGAACCAGGATTTCCATTTTGCGATGGCTTTATCACGCTGAACCTCATCGAAACCTTCTTGTGGTCCATAGCCGCCATTGAGTTTTCTGGCAATGGTGCATAGTGAATCGCGCGCCGCTAAAACGACAGTTTCATCTGGATCTGTCAGAGCGTAGAGCAAAACCGGAACGTTGTCCAATTCCCCGCTTTTTCCCAGAGCTTTGACAGCAGCGATTCTCCGTTCCGGCTTGGGGTCAGAGACAAGTTTTTGAATCTGTTTGGCGGTTTCAGTCATAATTGCTTTTGCCAGTTCGGGCGGCATTTCGTCAAGTGAATCTACCGCGGCTTCTAAAGCCTCGTTATCTGGATCTTTTAGAGCTTCAAGCATTTCTTCAGCCGTTGTCGGGGCGCGTTTCGAGACAACTTTACCGTTTCTTACCGTTGATCGGGTCATGTCTGTTGGGAACCCTTTTCCGCCGATAAGTTCGCCCCCTCCTAAATAGAGATCTTTTTCAATGGCTCGTTTGGTTGAACGCATTAAAAATAATGCGGCAAACGCTGTGGCGCATATCGTTTTACAACTGTCGCTGACTGCGCCATCGCTTGTCATATTATTAAGAATCCTGTGAGCAATAGCGTTATACCAATATGGAGACGGATCAATCGTGCCTCCGTCAAGCAGTTCGCGAAAACTTTCGTATCGTTCAACTGCGTAATAATAGTAATAAGGCCAAGAGGCATAATCTACAGAAAAGTTTTTGTCAAACCAGGCGTTTCCATTCTTTTTGACGTCCGCAACCGCTTTAGGCGACGTTGTTGAACGATAGTTGCGTTGCATGTCTTTGTTTTGGTCAACCGGTTTTAAGGCGTCTTGTAAGACGTTGTTTACCGGAGCGTTTCTGCCAATGTTTAAAATGTCTGAAAGAATATACAGACTTCCCAATCCGGCAGCTGTCATACAAAGCCCGGTTTGAGACTGTTTAACAGGCTGACCTATTTTTTCGGCGACGACTCCTTGGTAGCCAAAACAACCTTCCGGATCTTGGGTTCGTAATAACCAATCGATAGCTTGTTCTCCGGATTTCATATTTAGAGGAAGTTTTGCTTTCATAAGCGTCCACGTTGAAAGAACGCCATATTGAGTTTGAGACGTGTCTCCCGTTTCGTTGTAGGAATACCCCCAACCTCCGTGCGGCTTTTGACGATCTAAAAGACTTTTATATAATGCGTCGATAATAGGTTTATTGCCAACAGGGTCGAACTCTACCAAAAAAATCAATCCGATGCCGGTTTCGTAGATGTCCAGCCCGCCAGTTTTAGGATCAAGAGCCGCCTTTTCTTTCAAAGCGTTGATTGTATCGACATAAATCTGGTGATGAGTTTCTCCCGTATGTTTGAAATACGCCAAAGCCGCTAACGCTTTTCCACCGGCGCGATCCTCCTGTTTGTATTTAGCGGCAATATAGGCGCACATTTTATCTAATGCGGCAACAACCTCAGGGGATTTAGGCGTCAGTTTTGGCAATGCCGGCTGCTGTTCGTCGGCAAATAGCGGCGCACTAAAACTCAAAACGCTTAATAAGGATAGAGCTAGAATCAATACGTATACAGGAATTTTACAATATGAGTGATGTACCATGACTTTTCAAAATAAACGTGAATACAATTGAGACGCAATTGCGTTTCTATAACCTTCCATATATAATATGGTATCAAGAAAAAGAGAAAAAGTCAAGGAGTCGAACAGAAAAAATATAAAAAAATCGTTTGGAATTTATAAGTTCCAAACGACATCTAAAGCGGAGGACACGAGATTCGAACTCGCAACCCCAGAAAGGGGCGCCTCATTTCCAATGAGGTTGCTAGCCATTCGCTTATCCTCCCAATGGCATGTTTAATTATGCTGGAATTTTACCAGAATCGTTTTTTTCGTCAAGAGGGGGGGAAAAAGAATTTGAGTTTGAATTGTAGAACGATATGCGTTACAATAGCTAAATGAACATAATTATAACAGAATTATATAAATATATAAAATTTTTAGGATTTCTTTGTGCTTTTTGGCTTCGTTTTTCGTATAGAATATTAGAAAGACACAATATTAAGAAAGGATGACTTATGCAAATCAATTACAATTTCCCTTATTTTCAAAAACGCCTTACTCCTCGTCATAAAGCTCGTTTGGAGTCGCTTTTATCGACAATCGAGCAGTCGAACGATAAAAACGACGACTGTTCAACCGCTGCGATTGCGACAACGCAAGCCGCAAACGTTTCCGAATCTGCATCGAACGATGTTAAAGTCCAGGGAAATTTGCAGACATTCAAACAGCTTCCGTAGGATTTGTGAGGATTTTAGATTGAATGTTGCATAAGTTGTCAGCAACTTGAGGCTTGTTATTGCTTAATGCAACATTTACAAAGGGTTATGATTAAAAAGGGAACGTTATATGAATGATGCGTATTTTTCTAATGGGGATAAAATACTTGAACTTCAAGCAAATGATGTAGAATATGGTTTTGAGAATGATATTGCTCTTTTTAAACACACTTTTGAACATATAATTGCGTTGCATACCCGGGAACGTTGGGAAGATTTGGATATTTTCCCACGCGATCTGTTTCATCGGATTCTAAAAAACGAATTGATTCAACAGGTAAACAACAATTGCACTATGCCAGTTCCAATTGTTAAATTGAACAAATCTAAAAAACATCAGAACAGACAAAATAGCGAAAGTGGCGAGTATGAAGAATACTGCGAAGAAACTAAAACGATTGAATGTAGGCTCAATAGCCAAAGAAATATAAAGGAAATAGAGCTTTTGCAAAGCATTCCTCAATTTGTAGAGTTAGCTCACTGTTACCAGCAGGCGCTTGTCAATTTATTAAAAGAGGCGAGTTATAATGTGTACCCTCATTATCATATTTTGAAATCGAAAAAAACAGATGAGGGAGATAAATTCAAACAGGTTCTTAAAGTGCTGGATTCCAAAAATGGAATCTTGGTTGTGGCTTATGCTCCATATACAATAGATAGTATTACTGGCGAGAAAAGGTTTGATCATTGGGAAAAGTACGTAATCGCTTCCGGTTATCGATTTTGGCGTTCTGATACGCAAGAGGAAAGAGAACTTAAATTTAAACTGCTGCAAAAGAAATTGCGCTCAATGGAACTCAAACACGACAGGGAATTTCAAAAAATCTGCGATATTAAACGCCACGTGCCAGAAACGTTTGTAAATCCGTCTTAATAATAAATTTGGCTCATCCGGCAACGGCGTACCTAATAGTTTTTGAGCAGGTCCGTCCGTACACGGATTTAAC
>JAZQDP010000072.1:0-23263 GCA_045546875.1 Thermoguttaceae bacterium
CTCATAACAAAACGCTTGCCGCCCAGCTGTTTGCCGAATTCAAAGAGTTCTTCCCTCACAATGCGGTTTCGTATTTCGTTTCTTATTACGATTACTACCAACCGGAAGCGTACATTCCTCAACGGGACATCTACATCGAAAAAGACGCCGCGGTCAACCAGCAAATTGACCGGCTGAGATTGGCGGCAACAAGTTCTTTAGTGTCTCGACGAGACGTCATTGTCGTCGCCAGCGTGTCAAGCATTTACGGACTCGGCTCCCCAACCGACTACGTTAAAATGATTCTGTACATCAATAAAGGCGACAGAATGGAACGGGACGAACTGCTTGCCAAGCTGGTTGACGTTCAGTACGAACGAGACGACTACGAATTCGTTTCCGGGAAATTTCGCGTTCGAGGGGATTGCGTCGATATTTTCCCCACCTCTGAAGAACACGGCGTAAGAGTTGAATTCTGGGGGGACGAAATCGATTCCCTGTCAGCAATCAATCCAACCACAGGCGAGATCATTCAAAAAATGGATTCGCTGATTATCTTCCCGGCTAAGCATTTTGTTCTTCCTGAAGATAAAATCGAAGAATCGCTGATTCGAATCAAAACGGAGCTTGACCAACGGCTGGACGAACTCCGCAAGGAAGACAAACTGCTGGAAATGCAGCGGCTCTCCGCCCGCACCCGGTACGACATCGAAATGATTAAGCAGGTTGGCTATTGCCCTGGAATAGAAAACTATTCCCGGCATTTGAGCAATCGCAAGCCGGGAGAGCCGCCGGATACGCTATACGCCTTCTTCCCAAAAGATTTCCTGCTCTTTGTCGACGAGTCGCACGTTACCATCCCGCAAATTCGGGGGATGCAAAACGCCGACAGAAATCGAAAAAAGACGTTGATCGAACACGGGTTCCGGCTTCCATCGGCTCTGGACAACCGTCCGCTGACGTTTACTGAATGGGAATCGAAAATCAATCAGGCTATTTTCATTTCCGCTACGCCAGGACCGTACGAGGAAGAGCATTGCCCGCCGTTTATCGAGCAGGTAATTCGCCCCACGGGGTTGCTTGACCCGGAAATTGAAGTCAGTCCGGCAAAAAATCAGGTTCCTGACCTTCTCAAACGCGTCGAAGAACGCATTAAAAAGAAAGAACGCGTTTTGGTAACAACGCTCACAAAACGGTTGGCGGAAGACGTTTCCGCTTACTTTGTGAAAAAAGGAATTCGGTGTAAATGGCTTCATAGCGAACTGGACGCCTTTGAACGGGTCGATTTGTTAAAGGATTTGCGCGAAGGGGCTTTTGACGTTCTGGTGGGCGTCAACCTCCTGCGAGAAGGGCTGGATTTACCCGAGGTGTCTTTGGTTGCCATTCTCGACGCTGACAAAGAGGGTTTTTTGAGGTCAGAAACCTCTTTGATGCAAACCATCGGCAGAGCGGCGAGAAACGTCAACGCGAAAGTGATTCTTTACGGCGACAAAATCACGCCTGCCATGCAGAACGCTATTGACGAAACAGATCGACGACGAAAATTGCAGCAGAAGTACAACAAAGAGCACAACATCACCCCGAAGACGATTCAACGAGCGATTTCAAAAGGAATTCAGGCGGAAGCCGACGCTTACGTCAAATCGAATTCCGCCGTTGGGATTCAACCGAAGCAGCAGGCAACCGAAGCGTATATTCAGGAACTCCAGACGCAAATGCTTGCCGCGGCAGACAACCTGGAATTCGAACGCGCCGCCATGCTCCGCGATAAAATCGAGGAGTTAAGGGGCGGAAAATAAGGGCATTTCCGAAAATTGCGAGGCTGACGTTTGACGCTGATCCGTCCATTCACGGATTTTGACCTGCCGGGATGTTAATTTCTGGAAAATGAAAGACGGAATGATTGTAACGTTTCTATAACAACCGCTTTAGCGGTTGAATGTCAGTAGCCGTGGGTTTTAACCCACGGACTTAAAGAATAACAAAAAAAGAAATCGACAAATACTCTTTTTCTTCCCCCCAGCGCCCAAAGGCGCTGGGGGGAAGAAAAAGAGGTTGACTCGATTAGGAAGGCTTTTTAGGGAGGGCTTCGCCGTAGACTAAAGTCGACGGTTATAGAAATGGCGTCCCGCCGGGACGCGATTTAACAATCCTAATTTACCTATTTCGCAACCCAAAATTTATCGCACCCGATTCGGAAGGGTGCACGCAAACGTTCCTCAATTCTCACTACTGCCTCTTGCCTGCTGTCTTATTTTGCGCCATGCTCTTTTAGCCACTTAACCAGTTCCAGATCCCCGCCTTCAGCGACGTAGTTTAAGACAGACATTTGCGTACAGTCTTTTGCATTGACGTTCGCGCCATGTTCGACCAGCCATCGAACCAATTCAGAATTCTGACCTTCAGCGGCGAGAAGCAAGGGTGTCTTATTGGCATCGTCTTTTGCGTTAATGTTAGCGCCATGCTCGACCAGGAACTTAACAAGTTCGTTACAATCATATTGGGCGGCAATATGCAAGGGAGTGTCTTTCAGTTCGTTTTTAGCGTCAATACTCGCCCCCTGTTCGACAAGCCATTTGACCAATTCAAAGTTTTTACTTTTCACAGCGCGATGCAGGACGGTATTGTCCAGATAACCCTTTGCGTTGACGTCTGCGCCTTTTTCGACCAGCCACTTGACCAGCGCCAGGCTTCCGCTATTGGCGGCGGAAAGAATGAGAGACTTCCCTTCGTCGCCTTTTGTATTGACTTCCAATCCTTGTTTATCGAGCCATTGAACCAACTCCAGATTGCCATTACCAGCGGCGTAATATACTGCGGTATTTCCATTATTGTCTTTTGCTTTGACGTCAGCGCCATGTTCAATTAGCCATTGAACCAACTCCAGATTGCCGTTACCAGCGGCGTAATGCAAGGGCGTTTCCCCATAATTGTCTTTTGCGTTGACGTTAGCGTCATGTTCAATAAGCCATTGAACAAACTGTTTGTTATATTCCAGCATCTCATAATGCAAAACAGTTCTTCCCCCCTGGTGTTTGGCATTTATATCAACGCCATGTTTGACCAGCCATTGAATCGCTTCCAGATTTTTGCATTGGGCGGCATTATACATTACAGAAATATTGTATTTGTTTTTTGCGTTAACATCTAATCCTTGATCGACCAGCCATTGAATCACATTCGGATTGTTAGTATAAAACATGACAGTTTCGTTAGCAATGTTTTTTGCGTGGATGTCCACTCCTTGATTAGCCAGCCATTTAACCAATTCCAGATTTCCGCTTCGCGTTGCATAGTGCATAACCGTATTTCCCCCTTTATCTTTTGCATTGACGTCAGCTCCATGTTTAATTAGCGCTTTGACCCTCTCAAGACTGCCTGTCAACGCGGCGTAATGGAGAATATTTCCTTTAAAGACATTGCAGCTATAAGAAAAGTCATAATCTCCTGTTTGAAACATCTGTTCAAAGCGATCAACGCTTTCTTGACCGAACAGCTGAGCCGCTTACTGCATGAGCAAAGGATTAACAGCAGCGTCCTCCGCTGAACAGCTGACGATAAAAAGACTCGCCATCAAAACGACGGCAGCGTTCAAAAGGGATTTATGGTTTATCATGGGAATAATAGGATCGAATAATTGTTGTCAAGTCAATTAGTACTGTATATAGAATATTATAATAAAAATCAGAGTATTGTGAATAGGGGATAGTTCGTAATTCGAAAAAGGGGTGCGTTCAAATTTTGGGGGGCATAATTTAATAGCAGACGCGTTAGCGCTCCGCTAGAACCGCTAGCGCGGTTCTGATGACGCACCCCGGCTCGCCTAACGACTAAGCGTAACTGCGCTCCAGCTGGTCGCTTCGTTACCGTCTTTCATTTTCTTCGCGAACTTCGCGTACTTTGCGTGAGGTTTTATTCTACGGATTTCCGGGGGCTTACGCACCCCGGCTCGCCTAATCTTTCATTTCTATTCCCCCCTCTTGACTTTTCTTTCGTATGGCGCTATGTTTAAAGGATAATGAGAACTAACGCCTTAATCCTGTCGATTTCAATTTCCCTGCTCGCGCTGCTGGCGTCCGAGGTCAAAGCGCAGACGTCTGCCCATTTAACGGGTCAGATGTTTCAAACGCAACTGTCGGCTCCCATTGCCGGCGCGACGTATAACGAAGCCATTTCCGGCACGTCCCTGGCGCGATTCGCAAACGCCAACTCGCTGGGGTTTTATTTGGATCGCCGCTGCCCGTCAGATAAGTTGTTTTCTTTGAGAGCCAATAATATCTGCGTTCGAGAATTTTTCGATCAGGCGGCTGAGCAGCTCGGTTGGGGCGTCGCGTATCCAAACGGGCTGGTTTACATGGGACCAAAAGAATATGCGTCAATTCTCCGAACTCTGCTGGTTCTCATTACGGGAGAAGTCCGAAAACTTCCGCCTGACGCCGCTAAAATCTGGTCAAAACATCAAAATTTACAATGGGAAGAAGGAACAAATCCGAAAGACCTTTTGAAGTCGTTAGCTAAAGACGCAGGCGTGCAGATTTACGGTCTGGATAAAATTCCTCACGATATTTGGGGAGCGGGCTGGACGCCGTCGATGTCGTTGGCAAACCGCTTTCAGTTTATTGTCGGGCAGTTTGGGTACACGCTTAAATTCGATTCCACAGGTACGAAAGTCGCCTTTATTCCTATTCCTGACATTAAAAAAATCGTTACTGTTCGTTCTTTGCCAGACGGAGGAGATCCGCAGCGAAGGATTGCCGTTTTGAAATCAGAGCTTCCGAATTGTGAATTTGCCGCTAAAAACAACAACATTTACGTTCGCGGTTTGGTTGAGGATCTGGAACGGATTCTTCCCAACGGAACGGTCAAATCCCTGTACGCCGCTCAAACCCCAACGCAGGGGGCAAAGAATTACAAAGTCATTTCAAAACAGCCGGTATCTTCGGCAAACCTGGAAAGGCAACGTTTGACGCTGCCGAAAGTGTCTGTTCCTCCGATCATTCTTGCAGAAAAAATTGCTCAAAGCCTTGGTCTTCAAGTTGAAGTCAATCTTGACCAGTTGCGCGAAGCGGGCATGGCGCCAGAAAAAGTAATTGAGTTTGAAATTAAAGACGCCACCGTCGATGAATTTTATCAAACGCTTGGTCAAAAAGCGGGCTGTAAGATGATCCGGCAAGGAGCAAAGATTATTATAACGCCGAAATAATCGGGAATGCAGAATACGGTATTTGCTTCGCATTTACCGCTGTTTTTTAAGGCGTTTTACACAATTCCTGATTCCAAATTAAACTATGCCTTACAATTATTTTAACCCCGAAACGATAAGTCGAATCGCGCGTCTGCAAGTTCGCGCTCGATACGTGGTCGAAGGATTCCTGTCCGGTCAGCACAGAAGCCCCTTCTTTGGTTCTTCGATGGAATTCAAACAGCATCGTCAATACGTGCCGGGCGACGACTTGAGAAATCTCGACTGGAAGGTTTTAGCAAAGCAGGATAAATTTTATATCAAGCAGTACGAAGCGCAAACCAACCTCAACGCCGCGTTAGTTATAGACGCGTCCAACAGCATGAACTATCGGGGCGCCAAGTCCGCAATGAACAAGTACGATTACGCCTGCACCGCCGCGGTAAGCGTGGGACATCTTCTGCTTCGGCAGTCGGACGCCGTCGGCTGCGCCCGGTTCAATGCCGATATCGATTCACTCGTACCGCAGCACGCTCAAGGCAACCAGTTGGACGCAATCTGCCAAATGCTTGAAGAAGGTCAGCCGCAAAAGCGTTCTAAAGCCCCCATGACAGAAGAGGATTCCCAATTCTGGCCCAAGCCGGTGTTTAATCGATTGGCTCAGACGTATTCCCGAAAAGGAATTTACTTCATTTTTTCAGATCTTTTTGTAAATCGAGAGGACTTGTTTTCAGGGCTGAAAGCCCTTCGTTCGCGCGGCAACGACGTTTACGTGTTCCATATTTTAGACGACGACGAGCTGGATTTTGAGTTCTCTGGCCCCACTCGATTTGAGGGGTTAGAGTTGCCGCAAATGTTACGCTGCAATCCCAGATCGCTGCGAGACGGCTATCTGGAAGCGTTAAACGAATATCTGAAAGAAATCGCCAAAGGCTGCGCCGCAAACCAGATTCAGTACAATTTGGTTAGAACTTCTACGCCGTTAGACGCGGTTCTGGCGCAAGCGTTACAATAATTAAGAATTCGGAATTAGGAATGCGGAATTAGCGCAACGCGCCTCAACAACTCCTCACTCCTAATTCCTATCTAACTTGTTATACTTGAAATTTCCCGAAAAATGAGCTATTAGCTCCTAGGCGCTAGCTATTAGCTTGATAAACCTGATTCGTGCGTTATCGCAAGAAATATTGATAACCAAGCTAGCGGCTAGTAGCTAGCAGCTAGTAACTCATTAAGCAGCTAGAGGCTTAACTTCGGAAAAGCTCAAGTCGTTTCAGTATAACTTAACCATCGATTATCTCAACTATAATCTTATAACGGACATTCCGCCGTCAACCATAATAACCTGTCCGGGGCTGTAGGCGATATCTCCGCGCAAAAGCATAGCCGCCGCTTTGCCGATGTCTTCCGGCTCGCCCCATCTGGGTTGAAGCGTCAGCCCTTCTGCGATGAGTTTGTCATATTTCGCGGTAACGACAGCCGTCATGTCGGAATGAATAATGCCGGGTCGAATTTCGTAAACTCCAATTCCTTCCGGAGCGACTCGCGCCGCCCAGAGCTGGGTTGCCATACTCACGCCGGCTTTGGAAATACAGTATTCTCCGCGGCTGATAGACGCCACCGTCGCGCTGATGGACGAGATGTTAATCACGGCGGCGGGGAACTCCGGATCCGCTTTCTTCTCTTCCAACATCCATTTCAGAACAGCTTGGGTAAGGAAAAACGGTCCTTGGAGATTGATTTTCATCAGCCATTCGAAATTCTCTTCCGCCATTTCCAGAACGTCAGCTCGAACTTTAGCGCCAACGCCGGCATTGTTTACCAGAGCGTTGAGTTTGCCAAAATCGCGACGAATATTTTCCAGCATTGCCGCGCGAGCCGATGCGTCAGAAACGTTGCAGGTATAGTATTCCAGACGAATCTCTTTGCCCGCCTGTTTAGCGGCGTCGAGAATCTGCGCCAAAGCGTCTTGGCAATCCGCCTTTTGCCGCGTTCCGCAACAGGCAATATCCCAGCCTTCTGCCGCCAACTGTTTGGTAATTCCCAACCCGATTCCACGCGCCCCGCCTGTTACGAGGGCTACTCTGTTTGACATAGCGTTATCCTTACTAAAAAATAATGTGAAAATATGTTCAATTTTATAAATTGCAATACGTGTTTTTTGCGCCGGTTAATTAGAAGCCCGATACTAATAAATATAACGTGGTAAACCAATCCGGAATGGGCAAACTATAGTTTACATCGACACGGATCGCGGAGCTGTCTTTTGAATAGCAGCCGATAGCGACAGACGCGTTCAGACTTGAAATACTATTTAGAAAAATCCTATTCAGCGGTGGAGTTGTCATCCTTTGAGCGTGATAGCCGTTCGTTATTTTTTCTAAATAATTATTTGCAAAATCTATAATGGAATCCGGACTGTAATAAATCAGAAAAGAAGGGGTATTTGCCATCATCTTTTCCACCATTTTATCGGAGCTGAGATTATTGGCTCCGTCAAATTTAACATATTTTGGAGCGTATGATTTAGTTGTAAAAACAAGTTTTTTATTCACAACGCCAATAACGAGATTTTGGGAATCGTTTTCGCTGTTTTTAAGTTCCCAGAAATCGTACGTGTCGATTTTAATCTTTTTAATCTCAGTGGGAATTAATTCAAATAAAGAGATTGGTTTTAAAAGAAACAGGAACGGACGAAGTTGTTCAAAATCTATTTCGCCTATTGAGTCTGTTTCGTCTGTTTCTTCTATATCATCTGTTTCGACATCTGTTTCATCATCGTTGGAATCCGAAATTACAACAGGAATAATCTTATTAAGATCGTTCTTGCCAAGAGATTCTTCGATCTCAATCTCTGTACGATTTTTTAAAGCAGACCTGAGTTTTTCCATGAGTCGATTCAGTTGAATTTTCATCATGGCATGGTTCTTCAAAGACAATACAAACGTATTGTTGGGAACGTCGTTTTCTTTAACTGTAAAATACGCCCAGGAATCGTTCGACTGTTTTACAAATGGAGTAACTATTGATGTGAGCATTGCCAACTGAATTTGGAGTTCCTCTGGAAGCTCCCCCTTTATTTCATTAATTTTGTTAAGAGCTTTATTCAAATCGGTTTTTCCTGCAAAGGCAAAACTTGCGGAACCTGGAATGACAGACAAATCTTCTTTGGATAGATTTTTTTCCATTACCACGCCGATAAAGGAATTCTTCCAGCCGTCTTTCATAAAGAAAGCGCTTTTCTGAACGGTCCCTTTGTCATCCATTCCGGACGCGGCAACAGTCTTTTCGATGTAATCGTTGAATCCAAGGATTTTATTTCGAAAATGTGAATTATATACAATCACATTATGTCTAAACGAATTGGCGTCGCCTGAATTATTATAATCCTTTGTACGATCAAAAGGATTTCCAAACATAATCGACAACGTTGACAATCGTTTAATGTTGAAGTCCTTTTTGGCGTTAGTAACCCATTTAGGTTCAGGCGTTCGAGCATTCTTGATAATCGTTAAAATCGCATTAAAGTCATTGCCAAACAGGAGAACTTTGCCGTTGCCAAACGTTCCCCAATAGAAATCGACATTTTCTTTTTTGAAAGTAAACTTGTTTAATGACAGTTTGCCGATATCAACTTTAGAAAAAAAGACATTGGCATCCGCATCTGCGCTGCGCTTTATAAAATCTGTAAATTTTTCTACTGTAGCCAGATCTCCTGGCTCCAATACTATCAAGCCACCCAGACCTGGGACTTTATAATCTGGAAAGTAAAGCGCTGTTCCATTTTTTATCGCAAGTTTCATAATCTGAAAGAAGATCAACTTGCTGCGTTTTTCTAAGGTTAAATAATTAATTCTGTCAAGCAGAACTTTTATTTCCGGCTTTGCCAAAAATCGTTCAACATCGTTTGTTGAGTTTGGATCTGCTGCGCCTGTGCCTTGCCATGAACAAAATACGCCAGAGCCTTCTATAGCAACCTTGGTTATAACGGGCGATTCCTTGGGCGGCATTCCAAAAGGAAATGCAGATGCAATTGATGAAATTAACGTTACAAACAGACTCAGTGCAATTATCTTTTTCATGTTTTTTCGGAAAGAAAGATTAAAGAAAAAATAATATGAAGGCAATGGTTTAACTGGTAATATATTACTCGTTTGGAGTAAAAAGAATAAAGCAAAGGGGATGCTAAGGATAACAAGCGCTTTAGCGATTGAATGTCCGTAACCGTGGAGGTAAATCCACGGAAACACGAAACGCAAACATATACTAACAAACAATTATCGATGTTTGTTTAATCGAATCAATCCATTTTCATTTCGTCGGCTCTATGCGCCAACGAAATGAAAAATGGAATTGTCGACGTTGTTTTATTACAACTTTTTACCGTTCGTTTGATTATTCATTTGACTGGGCGGAAATTCCCAAAAAGCCCAGGCTGATAATCATATCTGGCAACGGCAAACCGGAATTGGCGTCAATGCGAACGGCGTTGTCTGTTGAATAAATTCCAGCAACAATTGGCAATTCGCTGGCGGTAATCAATTCGACCATGCCTTCGCTAAGCTGACTGCCGGAGAATTGACCCGTGGCGTTGATTAACGAAACTAAAGATTTGGAATCGGTATAAAGCAGGTAAGACGGATTGTTTGACATCATCCGGGCAACGTCTTTATTTGAACCGATATTCTTTGTTCCATCGAACTTAACGTATTTTTCAGCATAGGATTTACTTGTGATGACAAGATTTTTATTCGCAATTCCGATAACAACATTTTTGGTTTCGTCATCGCCCATTTTAATCATCCAGAAATCGATTCCATCAATCTTGATTTTTTCAATTTCCATTTGCATCAACCCCATGAGCATGCCGGGATCAATGCCTCCGCCTCCGAGCTGAATCTGACCGCCGCCCAAGGGAACAGCGCCTTGCGGAACGGCTCCGCCGGGAATCTGAACTCCAGGAGGAAGTTGACCGCCGGGGACGACTTGAATCTTGGCGCCCGGAGGAAGCTGACCTACTTTAATCTTAACGCCTGGCGGCAGATTGTTCAAATCGAGAGTGTCTTCTTCCTCCTCGTCATCAAGCTGAAGCTGCGTCGGAATAAAGCGTGGGAGATTATTCATGCCCATATCGTCAATTTCAATCTGCTCAACTTTCTGCATGTTCGACATGTTCGATTTCAACATTTCCATCAGGTTTTTGAGCTGAATTTTTGCCATGGCTGGATTTCTCAGCGACCAAACCAAAGCGCTTTCGGAAGCGCCGTTTTCACCAACGCAGAAGAAAGCCCACGAATCGCCAAGAACGTTTAAGTACGGCGAAACCATCATGCTAAGCATGCCCATCTGCATCTTCATTTCCGCTGGAATGTCTTCCGATTCGGTTATCGACTTAAACAGCTTGTTAACATCGGTTTTTCCTGCTAAAGCAAAAGTCGCATCGCTGGGAATGACGGACAAATCTTTTTCAGCCAGAGGTTTGTCAATCATAATGCCCGGCAGCGTACTCTTCCAGCCGTCTTTCATATAGACAACGGCTTTATGAACGGAACCAATTTTATCCAAGCCTGCGGCAGCAACGATATGTTCGACATAATCTCCTCCGCCAAACTTGTTCATAAAATCGCCCATAGCGGCAGAGCCGTCTTCCGAATCAGAAGCGGAATCGCTTGCCGGCGCATTTTCATTAAGGAACTCTTTTGTGCATGCTGTAAGAGTGGACAAGCGTTCAATGCCAAGATCTTTTTTCGCATCGGCAACCCATTTTGGTTCTGGCGTGCGAGCGTTAGCAAGAAGCGATAAGAGGCATTTTTCGTTATTGGCAAAAACCAGAACTTTACCTTTTCCTAAAGCGCCCCAATAGAGATCGTTATTCTCAGAATCGATAACTTTATTGAACGTCATTTTACCGATTTGAGTAGAGCTGACTTTAGCCATTCCAGCCGCAGCGGCTTTTTTCACTTCGGCATTGATCTGAGCAATAACCTCGGGACCGTCTTCGCCTAAAGAAATCAATCCGGCAAACTTATCTTTTTTGTCGAACAAAACGCAGGCGCCGTTGTCTAACGCTAAATCGATGCATTTTTGGGCAACGGGGTTGCTGTCAAAACTTTTAACAAAGGATTCCTTAATTTTTGCCAACTCTTCTTTGACTGCAGGTTTGGTAAGAACCTGTTCAACCTTGTTCGTTGAAGAGGCGTCCGCCGCAGCGGTTCCCTGCCAAGAGATGAATCCTCCAATTTTTTCTGGAGCAACCTTCGTTACCAACGGATTTTCCTTCGGCGGCATTCCCGGAGGAAATGCGAAAGCGACTGACGCAACAAACGCCAGGCACAGGCTCAGTGCGATTGATTTTTTCATGTTTGTTTGGATAAAATCGTAAAGGGGTTATTAAAACATCTGATTGTAGATTACAACAGCTACAATCATTATATAATTATTATACGCTTTATGCAAGTAAAAAGTTGTTGAATTTAGCAATTTTTTAAATATTTAGGCGCTCTTTCTGAAATTGAGCGCGCGAAGATGGGATGGGGTGAGCTGGAATTACAGGAAAAAAGCAAGAAAACACCCGGTTTCTCTCGTTTATCTGTTATCCACATTCCCCATGCGAGCGCCCTACTTAAACAATCGCAATCTGCCGTTAAGGCGGTCTGGAAGGTATTTATCTACTTGACGTTCAATCTGCTTTTCAGAATAGCGTGTGCTAAAATGGGAAGCAATGATTACCTCGTTGCGAAACTGATCTTTTAAGGCGACAAAATCCGCTAAATCGGTATGCCCAAATTTATGGATCGTTGCCAAAGGATGTTCAAGGGAAATAAACGTCATTTCCGCAATGAGAACCTGAGCTTTAAGAAAGTCCGGATACTGCGTCAGCACGTCCGGTCGGCTGTCGCCGGTATAGGCAATCAATGGCGTTCGGACTTCGTACGTAATGTCAGTTCCCGACAGGCGAAGGTCGCGAATCTGCTCTCCCGGCAAATTTAAATACTCTGGCTTTAGCTTTGTTTTGACCAGATAGACGATAAACGACATCGCGTCGATGGTGTGTTTAGCGGAAAAGGTTTTAACCAGAACGTTGCGCGACACAGCTATTTCCATATCCGGTCCAATCGGAACGAGCGTACAGGGAAGCCGACCGCGGTCTAAACGCTGCCACTGAAACAGCAACTGCTCCGCTGGAACTTTGGCTTCAGAGGGAAGATAGATCGTCGGCGGAGACATCTTCATCATCCGTCTCCTGGTAACGTATTGCGGCAACGCCGCCAGATGATCCATGTGAGAATGAGAAACGAACCAGTTAGGCGTGCCCATAAAAGACCATGGCTGCGCGCCTAAATCGAATCCCAGATGCAACTCCGGGATTCGCCAATATGTTTGAACCGCTCCGCGGGAATATCCTTCAATCGTATAATCACGATGTTTAAGGGAATAATAAGGTAAGTCCTGCATCAATAGTATATCTGGAAACGGTTAAATCTGAAACGTTAAATCAGACTCGACGCTTTAACTCTACGCGGTTTGGGACGAATTTTCAAGGATTTTGTCAATCAAACCGTAAGCGACGGCTTCTTCAGCCGACATGAAATTATCGCGGTCGGTGTCCTTTTCAATCGTGGCGTAATCGTGCCCGGTATGTTTGATGAGAATATTGTTAATCTTCTCCTTAACCTTGTTGAATTCCTTCATGTGAATGAGGATTTCTTCAGCGGTGCCTTCCATTCCAGCCAACGGTTGATGAATCATGACGCGAGCGTTAGGCAGCGCAAAACGCTTTCCTTTCGTTCCGGCTGTAAGCAGGACAGCGCCCATCGAAGCGCACTGACCAATGCAGTACGTACAAACGTCGCAGGAGATAAACTGCATCGTGTCGTAAATCGCCAATCCGGCAGAGACAGACCCGCCAGGCGAATTGATGTAAATGTGAACGTCTTTTTTAGGGTCTTCCGCCTGCAAATAAAGCAATTGCGCAACGATGCTGTTAGCAACGTCGTCATTAATTGCCGAGCCAAGAAAAATAATGCGGTCTGACAGCAGTCTGCTGTAAATGTCCATCGAGCGCTCTTCGCGCCCATTGCGTTCAATTACAAAGGGAATAAGGTTTGGCATGCTTTGCTCCTTCAATTATTCTTCTTCAGCGGCGTTTTCCTGTTTGGTGAGAATCTTGTCGACCAAGCCGTAGGCTTTTGCCTGTTCGGCTGTCATATAATTGTCTCGATCCGTGTCTTTTGCAATCTGCTCGATGGTTTGACCGGTATGGAAAGCCAAAATCTCATTGAGCGAATCGCGAGTTTGTTGAAGTTCCCGCGCCTGAATTTCCATGTCAGAAACCTGCCCGCCAATTTGACCCCACGGTTGATGAATCATAATTTTGGCGTGCGGAAGAGCAAATCGTTTGCCTTTTGCTCCGCCTGCAAGCAAAACCGCACCAGCGCTTGCCGCTAAACCAACGCAATACGTACACACCGGGCAAGCCAAAACCTGCATTGTGTCGTAAATTGCCATCGCTGCCGTTACTGACCCGCCAGGAGAATTGATGTAAAAATGTATATCTTTCCGTCGGTTTTCACTTTGAAGGTAAAGCAGCTTCATAACGAGTTCGTTAGCGTTCCCGTCGTAAAGTTCGCCCTGAAGAAAGACAACTCGGTTTTCAAGCAGCAAATCCCCTAGGGTCATTGTACGCTGACGCTGATAGTCGCGGTCAGCCATGGGAGAAAACGTCGTTCGAGGGTCAAGCGCCCCTGACATCTGAAACGGATTGTAGGAATTCATTCTTTACAATTAGTAGTAAGTAGTTAATGTTAGCCAATAGCGGCAAGCTGTTCTTATTGAACAATATACAGACGCAAAACGACAACGGTCGCCATCGCCTATAAATTTCTCTTGCCGCTTATTGCTAATATATACGAATCAGAGTTGGAACTGTTCAGAATTACTCAGCTTTTTCTTCAGCCGGAGCGTCTTCCGTCTTTTCTTCCTCTGCTTCTACTTTTTCTCCGCCAGCGGTGTAGTTGATGGCAGAAGTGGTTTGAACGCCTGGCATTTCGAACGGAACTTCGACGAATTCAGCAGTCGATGAAATCAGGTCGAGAACCTTGTTTTCAACGATTTGATTTCGCAGAGCGTCTTCCTGACCGGCGTTTTCAATCTGGAGGCGAATACGGCGAGCTGTCGAATTGGTTTGAATTGCAATTTCTTCAACTTCCTTTTCGATGTCGTCTTCAGTCGCTTCGATATTTTCCTGCTCAGCAATCTTTTCGAGAATGAAGTGTTCTCTCAACAGCTTGGCGGTTTCTTCTTTAGCGTTTTGACGCAACTGGTTTTGAACCAACTGAATCGTTTCGTCGTTCAGACCGGCGCGGCGCATTTCCAAAGCCTTACGATACATTTCGCGTTCCGTCTGGTTTTCGAGCAGTTTTGCCGGCAAATCCCAGTTGGCGTCTTTGAGAAGCTGTTCGGTAATGCACTCGCGTTTTCTCTGGTTTTGAGCGTACGTAAGCTGGTTCTTCAGGCTGTCGAGAACGGCGTCTCGCAGTTCCGCTACGCTGTCGAAATTGCCAAGCGACTGGAGCATTTCTTCGTCCAGAGCGGGCAGTTCCATGCGTTTGACTTCTTTGATGGAGAACTTGCCTTCAACTTCTTTGCCGCGGAAAAGCGGGTTCGGAGCTTCCTGAGACAGCGTTACCTTAACCGTCTTGACGTCGCCAGCTTTAACGCCGACCATCAATTCGTCAAACTTTTCGATGTTGGCGTCGCGGAACGACAGCGTCGGACGAATGCGAATCGTTTCGTTGTCGGCAGAAGAAATAACAGAACCTTCGTAAGTAAACGACAGGTCGGTTACGATGTAATCGCCGAGTTTGGCGGGTTCATCAACCGGAACCAACGTTCCCTTGTTGGAGAGGTAGCTTTCAAGAGCGTTGTCAACGTCTTTGTCGGTAAACTCGCGAACGGGTTTTTCCAGCTTAAGACCCTTCCACTGCGGAACGTCGAATTCTGGACGAACTTCCAGATCGTACTCGTAAATGAACGGAGCGTTTTCGACCAAAACGATTGAATCGATTTTGAAATCGGGTTCGCTGATCGGAGCCAGTTCTTCTTCGTCGTTGACCTGGCTGATTGACGCTGTGAGCAGATCGGCTTTGACTTTCTGGTTGATTTCTTTGCGATAGTAGCGTTCAATCAACTTTCGGGGAGCGCGACCGGTGCGGAAACCGTGAATCTGAGCGTCTTTGGCAACCTGAGAAAATTCTTCGTCAAAAACGCGATTGACGTCTTCTGCAGAAACTTCAACGGTGATATGTCTCTGGCAAGAGCCTACGGTCTCGACTGTTACCTTCTGATTCAGTTTGGTTGCAGTTTCTTCCGCTTCGTTAACTTCAGCGTCGATGGGGGTGTTTTCTTCGGACATGGGATAACCCTCACAAATAAATTAAAATATGGAAAATATATCAAACATTTACTCTGCCGAAAAAAACATTTCGTAAAATACAGAGTAAATGAAACCTGTTTCAGATTATCAATATTAACATTATATAATAATTCTCAATTTTGACAAGTAGGCAGGAACAGGAAGGCTGGGAACAGGATATGCTTCAAATTTTCCTGATAATATAGAAACACGAGGGCAAACCACGGGTGTAAACCCGTGGGAGCGAGCGTTAGCGAATGAATTTACGCATTCCGAATTCAGAATTTCAAATTATCAAAGGCTCCAACCTTCGCGGTACGGAACTTCGATCATAGCGTTCGCGGCGGCGGAGTTCGTTTTCAAGGCGGCGGCGTCCCAGACGAGGTCTTCCCCGGTTCGGTATGCCAGGGTTCCCAAAAGAACGGTTTCGGTCAGACGTCCGCCATAGCTGAACCGGCACAGGCAGTCTTCCGGCTTGTTGTCGCGAATCGCCTGAAGCCATTCGTTGTGATGCCCGATGGACTTGGGAATCCAGGGTTTGGGCGCCTGATACGACTTGAATTCTTCTTCCGGATACAGGGCGAAATAGTCGTAGTCGGCAACCAGTTGCCCCTTTTCGCCGTCGAACAGGACGGCTTTGTACCGTTCGGGAATGTTCTTTTCTTTGAGGATGTCAGGGCATTTCCCGCCGTCAAGCCAATGGACGGTGCACGCCGGCTGATCGCCATCAGCTTCGAAGCCGTACTCAATTTCCAGGCTCAGCGGAGTCGTTTCCGGATTGACTTTCGGACCGTCGACGGCTTTAATCGTCTTGCAGTTTTTCAGCTTGAGCGCCCAGAACGCCAAGTCCAGCAGGTGGGTTCCCATATCTCCCATCGTACCGCTGCCGAACGCCCACCATTTGCGCCACGCCCGGGGAAGATAACAGGGATTATACGGTCGGTACTGCGCCGGACCGAGCCAGCAGTCCCAGTTGACATAGTCCGGAACTGGCGGCGTATCCGTCGGAAGCTGAGCGTCCGGCTCATAGCCCCAGGCGTTTCTAAACCAGATATAAACGTTGCGAACCTTGCCGATCGCGCCGGACTGAACGATTTCGACAACGCGGCGATACGTGTCTTCCGCATGAATCTGCGTGCCCATTTGAGTGCAGAGGTTCTTTTCCTCCGCGACGGTTTGCATCAACCGGGTTTCGTAAATGCTGTGCGCCAACGGCTTTTCACAGTAACAGTGAAGCCCCATTTTCATCGCCATCACAGACGCCGGCGCGTGCGTATGGTCAGGCGTCGAGACGACAACGGCGTCCAGGTCTTTGACGCTTTCGAGCAGCTTGCGATAGTCAGCAAACTTCTGCGCCTTCGGAGCGCGCTTGGCGGCGGTATCCAGAAACCGCGCGTCGATGTCGCACAGAGCGACGATGTTCTCGCCCAAAACGGCGTGATAGTTTGCTGACGCGCGATTGGCGACGCCGATAATCGCCAGGTTCAGTTTTGAACTGGGCGCTTTGTCTTGACAGTACGCGGGAACGGCGACGTTTATCGCGGCTAAAGAAGCGGCGACGGCGCTTGACTTCAAAAAATCTCGGCGGGAAAAATGACAGCACATGAAATATTCTCCTTTTGAGTTTTGTATAAACGAATCGTGTAAAAATTGCAAGTAAAAGAGCTTTTAGCTATTAACTCTTGGTCTCTGGCTTTTCTTAATTGCTTTCAGCGTTAAATGCAAAAGCCGACGGCGTCGTACTGACAAGCTAACAGCCAGAAGCTAGCAGCTTTCCTCGCTACTGCCTACTGCCTCTTGCCTACTGCCTTATTCAGTATATCTGTCTGAAAAAGAAAAAGCAAGAGGGGAGAGGGGAATTAATTCGGAATGCGGAATTACGCAAGCGGCGCACTGAGTTTAAAATCTCCCAGAGGTTTTCCAGAGCGCCCTGCTCTATCGAAACTTCGACGTAAATTGGGCAATACAATATCTGTTTTCCCTCTCGCAATAATGCAATAAATTTTGCGGAATAGTGCATTGACGCCGGGGTTAAATCTTATTAAAATTTACTATAGAAGACGGGATTCGGTTCTGTCTGAAACGATTGTCATTCGGTTGTCGGCTCCTCGGTTAGCCGCCGCCGTTTTTAAACGCTTTAACGTTTAGTATGAAAGGGCAAATTCATGAGAGCATTTATTCAAACGTTTTTATCGGCGCTGTTATTAGCCGCTGCATGTTGTAATTCAGTATGGGCGGAAACCGTTCGACCAGATATTGTTGTTGCGGACTTTGAAAACGAAACGCTGGACAACTGGACGGCTCAGGGCGACGCCTTTACAGTAGGCGAATCCCGTTCGCTGTATCGCGGTGGAATGGGGTTTGTATTTGGATTCCACGGCCGATCTCTTGTCAACACGCTTGCCGCGCCTAAAGACGACTCGTCAACCGGAACGCTAACGTCTCCGAAATTTACGATTGAACGCAATTACATTTCGTTCCTCATCGGCGGGGGCGCGTTCCCCGGAGAAACCGGCGTCGCACTTTACGTGGACGGTCAGAAAGTCGCTCAGGACACGGGGTTATTCAACGTTTCCCGCGTCGGCAACGAGGGTCTGGTTCAAAAATTTTGGGACGTCAAAGCCTATCAGGGCAAGACGGCTCAAATCGTTATTTTTGATAAAAAAGCCGGCGGGGACTGGGGACACATTAAAGTCGATTACATCTGCCAAACGGACGTCGCGCCCGTTACAGGCGTCAACTCAATTTCCCTCTTCAAAGACGCTCAATTGATGAAATACGACCCGATGATCTTTGGGCATTTTATCGAGCATTTTCATCGACAGGTTTACGGCGGTCTTTACGAGCCGGGATCAGCGCTTTCAGACGAACTGGGTTTTAGAAAAGACGTCATTGCGGCGTTGCGGGAAATTAAAACGCCGATCGTTCGCTGGCCCGGGGGCTGCTTTGTGTCGTCATACCACTGGATTGACGGGGTTGGACCGAACCGTCAGCCGTTTTACGACAAGGCATGGCGCGTAGAAGATCCCAACACGTTCGGCACGGCAGAGTTTGTCAAATGGTGCCGCCTTGTCGGCTGCGAGCCGTACATCTGTACAAACGCCGGGACGGGTACGCCGGAAGAGATGAGCGATTGGGTCGAGTACTGCAATCTCAACATCGGCAAGTTCGGACGCATGCGTCAGGCGCACGGGGATAAGGAACCGTTCAACGTCAAATACTGGAGTATCGGAAACGAAAACTACGGCAGTTGGGAAGTCGGCGCGAAGACAGCGGAAGAGTGGTCTTTGATGGTTCGAGAGTCCGGTAAAATGATGATCTTTACCGACCCGGAAATCCAGCTTTTCGCTGCCGCGCTGCCCGACGAAAACTGGACGCTCCCGCTACTCAATAAGGCAGGATACCTGCTCAAATACGTTTCCATTCACGGGTACTGGGACGGCTTGGCTCATCGTAACAATCCTTCCCCGTACATGGATTGCATGCTCAGAACAAAATCCCCGGAAGACAGCATCGTCCGTACAATTGGCGTGCTGGAAAAGGCTCGCCTAAGAGGGCGCGTTCACATCGCCTTTGACGAATGGAACCTTCGCGGCTGGCATCATCCCGGACACGGCCGCACCTATATGGACATTCCCGCCCGTGACAAAAACGACATCAATTCCACCTATACGATGGCTGACGCGCTGTTTTCCGCCTGTTTTCTCAATTCCTGCCTGCGCCGCTGCGACGACGTGAAAATCGCGTGTTTCTCCCCGATTGTCAACACCCGCGGCGCGCTGTACGTCTATCCAAAGGGAATTGTTAAAAGAACGACGTATCACGTCTTTTGGATGTATACCAATTTACTCGAACAGAACGTACTGCCAATCCATCTGAATTCGGAACTGCTTTTATGGAAGGATACGTCAACAGATAAAGTTGACGCCGTTTTGAGTTCCAATAACGAACGAACCCGTTTCGTTTTGGCGGTCGTGAACAAAGACCCGTCCAAAGACGTTCATCTTCAGCTGGATTTCGTTTCCCTTGTTGGCTGCGTTCCGACTCAAGTCGAGGCGACGATTCTCAGCGGTTCCTCCCCGGACGATTACAACGACGTTGGCGCGGAAAATCGCGTTGTACCCGTCAAACAAACTCTGACCGTAAAAGACGGCGCGATCACCCTCCCGCCGCACTCGCTGTCGTTTATTACAATTCAGAAGTAAAGATGAATTGGCAGCTATAAAAAGGGGGGAAAACTTTTTTGAAAAAAAGGTTTCCCCTCAAACTCCCCTTTCCAAAAAACTTTAGCAAGGGGAGAGGAAAATTGAATTAGTAATAATCAAGCGACCAACGGGAGCGATTGCAGTACGTTTCGCGCGGCAGCGCGGACTGCCCGTGCGGCTTCGCACCTCCCCTTTCCAAAAAACTTTAGCAAGGGGAGAGAGAATTACATAGTAACAATGATCAAGCCGACCAACGGGAGGCAACTATTGGCAATCGCGCGGCAGCGCGGATTGGGAGCGGCGCCTCGCCGCCGCTTTGCGCCAATTGCTAATTGACACTACTCCCTCAAGAATCCGTATTCGTAAACTTTTGGTTCGATTTGTTTTGCCAAATCTTTCAGAGCAGAACGCAGATTTCCAATCAGTTTGTTATACTTTTCGTCTGCGCTGCTGTTGTTCATCTTGCCCTTGTCATTTCTGCCCTGAAAATACGCTTTGATGTCGTATAAAGACGCGTTAGGGTCATATTTAAAATCAGAGGCTTTCTCGTGATAATATCGCCACAACTCTCGCCCGGCTTTTAAAACCGCCTTTGCCTCGCTGGAATACTTCAGCTTTACCTTTTTCGGCTTTTGAGCAGACGCGAACAACCCTCCGTCCAGACTTTCCGTCGTGATATTTCCAGATAGGAAATCTTTCATAAAATGAGACGCGAACGTATCTCTGGCGTCAACCTCTTCCTCGGAAAACGGAATCCAATGGTTGACGCAATTTTTGAACGATATATGATTCTGTCCTGAAAAAATGGTAAATATCAAACAATCAGTTTGGAATTCAAAATCAGATTTATAACCATTGTTTGGGTATAAAAACTGGTCTCGGTCATTAAGCCACGTTGACTCTATACACCATCTAACAGCAAGATAAATAGAACTCTCAATCAGATTTGAATAGTTAATCTGCCAATTATGATTATCCGCAGGAACTTTCATATAAGGTTCTTCAATTCGTGTAAGCCTTTGATTTTGAAAATCACTTGCAACGCCGATCATTGTTCCAATAGAATCGGGAGTTTTCTTATTCGGGCGAAATTCATCTATCCATTTGTTTATAAAAACAGAATCGTCATAAGAAATATGCTTTTTTGACAAACATAATTGCCTTCCGCATCATAAACGTCTGTAATGGTGCGGTCAAATTTTTCTTGTTCTGCCAAATCCCAAATATTAAAAGCTATGGGAAATTGACCTTTTACATTATCAAATGTATTACCCGGTACAACAAATGATTTTTTAATTTTAGCAAGAAACACTTTTCGAAAGTCAGCAAAATTAGCAGCACAGAGACCTTTTAACGTGGAAAACTGAGCCAATATACAGCCCTGTAATTCCTCATGAATACGATAAAAAAACAAAGCAAAAAGTTCTCGTTGAGCTTTTTTCAAAACATTTGCATATTTGTCATGAGTTTTGTTTTCCGCTACACCTTTTCTACCTTCCCCCCTTCTGTTATCCGCTTCCGCATATGGCGGATTAATGTAAATAACCAGCTTTTTCCGCTTCTTCGGGTCGGAAAGAATGTTCTTGAGGTCATTAGGGATTTTGTCGGAATTGAAATCGTCGTTGAGAAAATCAAACTGGAAAACGTGTTTATCGATCAAGTTGGCTCCGTTTTTAATGCGGTCGTACATGACGTCGACGTCCTGCTGATCGAGAGTGGACGCCCAGATGTTGTATTTGTTGGTCAGACCGGCAAGCAGGTTGCCCGTTCCGGCGGCGCAGTCCCAGATGTAATACTCGTCTTGCCAGTTTTCGCCCAGTACGTCGGCAATGTACTGCTGCGACAGTTCCACCCATCGCTGAGGAGTAAAGAATGAGCCTTTGCGTTCCCGGACGTCCTGCGGCGTGAGCAGGTCGCGGCGCTGGACGATATAGTCCCAAAACTCTTTTTTGGGCGGGCGGTCGTATATATTCCAAAATTCGTGGTATGCCTTTTGGTTATCGTTAAAGGATACTTCGGCTTTCAGTTTCATCCCCATTGCGTTAACGCCTTGGTTCATTTCGTAGCGGTTGGATTTTAATAGGACGTTAAGGGAGTCTTTAATGCTCTCGTTGTTTTTTGACAATAAATCTGCCAAATAAAAGTCCGCGTCGAGAATGCCGTTTTGTTTGGCATTCTCCCAATCAATTTTAATAGTTGGCTTTACGCGCTGAAGCCATTTGTAATAAACTGTCGTAAAATTATTCTTGGTAATTTTGACGCCTTGGAATCCTGCTCGGACATTTTTGAAATTATTTTTAATAAACTTGCGAAGCGCGTCATCGTCATCTCCAAAACGGAACAGACGCGCGTTGTTTGCCAATTCATTTTTTACAGTATTATAGAGATATTTAAATTCCCTTGTATTATGATCTGACGGGGTTACTTTCCAATTAAAATCGTTTTGTGAAAAGACGGCTGAAATAGCAATATAAGGGATAAACGCAATCTTTTGAGCGTCAAACGCGCCCAAATATATAGGTGGCAGCATTCTTTCATAAATACGCGACTTGCCAATGGTAAGAATCAATTGAACAATTGATTCGTAAATATCTTTTTTAGCGCCTTTTTTCGCTTCAGCCCAAAATAACGATTGCACCACTTCTTCAAATAAACTCTGTTGTTTTCCCTTCGTTTTGTCATTTGTTTTGGCTTTGGCAATGCAGAAGTCAATTTTGCCGATTATTTTAGTTGTATCGTAATCGCTAAAATAATCGTGAGCAACCTTGTTTTTCAGTTCTTCTTCAAGAATATTGAGCGGATACGGACCGGAACTGTGTTGTGTTGACGTCTTTTTTGCCATTTGATTCTTTTATTTGTAATGAGTTTTTCAGTTTATAATAAAAGACCCCTAACCGCCCCAAGGGAGTAGAAAGGAGTTCGAGATGATATGAATCATCAATATTGAAGTGGAACTGGAACCTCTCTATTTGCTCTCATATTATACCACAAATAATAATAAAGTGTGAAATAATCTGAAATTTTCTCTTAGTTCTTTTTCCTCAAAAATGCCAGTGTATTTAACGCGATTTCTAACCCTTGTATTATCAAAGCTTTGCGTTGAAACAGAAAATCGTTGAACAGAGGAATTTGCTCAGCTTAAAAAGAGTAAACAGATTATATCGAAAAATATTGATTTAATTAGTACGTCTAAGCTTAATTTTGAACATAATTATAATTTGGATAAAATATTTAATATAAGTATTTTTAGTGAGATGACTAGAAGTTTTTAATCATTTTGCAGAAATCAGTTTTCAAAAAAATACTAATGATCTGTTAACGTTTGGTCCTATATTGTTTGCTGAAAGTGCGAAAAATCAATTTCTTATTTACCGCCAATTATAATTATGAAGTATCGCGATATGATGGTATTTGAGATATTCTCTATTTTTTTAAAGAATTTTTCGATACTTTAGATATGAGAGCTTGCAATTACCGTGAATC
>JAZQDP010000073.1:0-2387 GCA_045546875.1 Thermoguttaceae bacterium
GAAGGAGCTTCAGGCACTACCACCGTATCGCCGTAGTGATAATTCGTCTGAGAAATAATCGTACCGTCAGAATTTTCAAACGTGATTACGTAATTCACGTAAGGAGATTTCGTTTCCCAAGGATTTTCTTCGTCCAACGCCGCCGACGTAGGTACTGCGCCAACCACATTCAAGTTGTCGAGATATACAGCCGATTCGCCACCTGCCGTAGCCGTCGTATTACTAAATTCGATATGCATAATCTTGATGAAATCTTTGGTGACACCAAGTACTTCATCTGTAATATCGGCATTTTTGATATCCAACGTAACCAAACACCAGCCGTTTTCTAACTGCGTAACCGTCCAGCCTTCACCGCTTGTTTGCGACAAATCAATCGTAACCTTTGCACCTAAAATCAAGCCGTTTTCGTTATAGTCAGAAGCAAACGAAACGTAGAATACGTTATCAATATTCACACTCTTCACGCCAAAGGAAACCGTTGCATTGGTGATATCCATAATCGTCCAATCCATAGGCTTGCCGGTAAAGAAGGAATCTACCGTTGCCGTTGCATTGTCACCGTTTGCGGAAAGCGTCAATTTATACGAATAGCTACTGTTGTCCATGCGTTCGTTGATGTCTGCCGTGGACAGAGTATCTACCCTTTCATAATTAACGTTAAATACCAAATTCTCATCCGTAGAGAACATATCATGATCTTCTGCGGCGGTGTAAGGAGATTTGGTATCCCATTCAATTTCCTCATCGCCGTAAACTTCCGTTACCTTCCAGCCTTCTAACTTTAAGGTGTCTAAGTAAATAGCCGATTCACTGCCCGCCTGCGCAGCCTCGTTACTGAAATACAAACGCATCGTACGGATGAAATCCATCCTTATAAGCGCTGTTTCAACGTTCGTCTGATCGACGTCAATCACAACCTTATACCAACCGTTTTCTTCTGTGACCGTCCAACCTTCGCCGCTGCCTTTCGTCAAGTCAATCACGATAGGATCTGCGAAAACGTTGTAATCCGATTCAAATTTCAATTCAAACGTATTATCTGCATTGACCGTGCGGATATAGAAGGACAGCGTAGCGTCCGTAATATCCATAGGCATCCAACCTGTAGGATGACCGCCGATAAACGAATGCAAGAAACCGCTTGCCTCACTGCCGTCTTCCGAAAGCACAAATTTGATAGAGCGATTACTGTATTCTACCAATTCCGTTGTATTGTGCAAATCAGCGGCTTCCTTTTTGTTTTCATAATCGTTGTTCACAACGCCCGACAAGTTCGGATCTTTTGTGAAGAAATCCTCATATTCTTTATACGTCGTCGTGTCCAAGTTGGGGAATTTTTCCTCGCTGTAATCGCAAATATCCACGTTATCTACGTAGAAGCTGTACGAATAAATCGAGTTGTCTTCCTTTGCACCGTCATAAATGGTTTGGATAATAATTCTATCACTCAAATCCCAATCGGCGTTGAATACAAATTCTTCCGTCAAATTGAGTGCTTTCAACGAATAGTCAATATGCGTCCATTCGTTGGGTTTACAGATGAATTTTTCACACTGGTCAAAGCTGTATGAAATGCCGGAGCTGTGGTTCATGATAAAACCAAGCGCGATATCTTTTTCCGACGTGTTATATACGTCGAGCGTGATTACGGCATTCGACCAATCGCTAACCGTCAAACGAGAGTTATTAGGCCAATCCATCAAAGAAATTGCGGACACGGGAGAATCCTTTTTCGCATTTCCTCTATAGGAGAATTTTACAGACGTCAGCGAATCCATCGACGTTCTATAGGTAGGCAAATAATTCAAGCTCTTCGTCATCGCAGGATCCGCGTACAAGCTGTCTACCACCCAATAATCGGTAGAATCGTACGTGGTATCCATGGGAATGGTTACTTCACCCGTATAAACGGTATCCCCCTTCGTTGCGGTAATCGTTACAAATACGTCGGAGAATTCGTTTTGCACAAACGTAAAGCCGTTGACGTCCAAATCAATTTCATTCAATTCGTCGTCCAAATACTTTGCAGTCATCGTATAGGTCGTACCTTCTTCCTTGGTAAAATACGGTTCAAAATCGTATTCCACGCCAATCCGTACTGCGGGAATGTCATAATCGTCCACAAAAACAATTTCCGTTGTTTCTTCTTTGCTACCGAACAAATCTGAAAGCTTGCAAGATGCAAGGCTAAGAGCCGATAACGTCAACAATAATGCGAAAAGTAGCGTTTTAATTCTTTTCATCTTTTTTCCCTTCTTAATTATTTTATTTTGTTCAACGATTCTACTGCGCCGTCGGGGTCATTACAAAGTTTATCTAATAGTTGCAATACTTCCGAGCGAACCGCCTTAAATTCGTTTGTATCGGTTAAGTCGGATCGTAGC
>JAZQDP010000074.1:0-5188 GCA_045546875.1 Thermoguttaceae bacterium
GTTCTGAATATGATTTTTTGACTTTTCCGGGAATTTTTCCTAAAAGAAGAAATATTTTTCTTGCTTTTTATAAAAAATGAATTATTATATAGGATAGTGAAGTAAACTTTAAATTAAGAACTTTTAGACTGCGGGGTTAAATTCTTAACTTCTCCAACGTCTTTAGTTTCTTGCAACAATAATTAAAAAGCGAACTATGTCAACTTCCGATTCGAATAACGACGAACTAATTAACGAAACAGAATTCGACGCTAGTAATTTTGAAGCTGGAGAACCGTTAGATCCTCAAGCTGCAGAGGAGTCTGCATATTCAGAGGATTCAGCGCCCGTAGACGGTGAGTATCAAGAAGGCGCTGATTCCACCCCGGTCGAGGAGTATTCAGAGTCTGATTCGAGCGAGTATTCAGACGATGCGTACGCTCCGCTGGAGGGCGTCGAGGGATATGAGGACGACCAATATGCGTCGGAGGAGGAACCGGTGGAAGAACGCCAAGAGGTTTATCATCCTCCAGTACTCAACCGCTATAATGTTGTCCTGTTGGTTACGCTCATTATGCTTACGATTGGCGTTGTATTAATGCTTATTCGTTTGGCAGAATATAAGTTTAACGTCAAAGCAAAGCAGACCGATAGCGGTTTTGCTTCGGTAGAGGGTAGCGTATTCAACGATTCTGTCGTTAAAAACATATAAGCCTCATGGCTTTTCCGAATAAACAAAATCGAGGCGCCAAAAGGCGCCTCTTTTTTTGTGTGTAGTGAATAAAAATAGACTCGATTGAGCCTGTGAGATAACAAGCGGGCATTTTACCCGCTCGAAGTAAAGTGGAGTTCTTCCCTGATCCGGAAAGATTGCGAGATAAATCTGGGAGCGCCTTGGAGAATCTGGAAGAGTCAGGAAAAAACAGTAACTCCCACAGCAATTTCCCGGTAGTTCTCAGTCATTCCCAGATTATTTTCACTTTCCCACTAAGCCGCATTTACGTTAAACGATTGACCACGCAGGGGCGCCCTTACATTATTTTGTCACTCTCACTCCCGCCTGAGCCGCCGGGGCGAGAACGACTTCGCAGAAGTCCCCGTCGAACTTGACTTCGCACGGCTTTCTCTCGTATCGGCAGCCCGTCTCGAACCCGTTGGGAATGAGGGCTTCGGCGGAAACGACCTTAGCGCGCCCGCCGGCGGGAATGCGGAACGTTTTGCTTTCCGTTGTCGAGAAGTTATAGAACGTCATATAGCGAGAGCCGTCTTTGGCGTCTGTTACAAACGCGTCGGAGGGTAAATCGGCAACGTCGGCGGGAACGCCGTCGACATGTCCTTTCCAAAGCCGCATCGCTTCGCCAAGCGACGTCAGATGGCTTTCAAACGGGGTTACGTTAATCGCCTGTTCGTTTACGGGCTGGAAGTAACAGACGCACTTTAATCCGCACGCTTCCCAGTTTCGCATAAAGCCATTGATCATCTTTGCTGCGTACAGCCCTTCGACAATGCTCTCGGTTCGATACCAGGCGTACCACAGGTTCCATTCGTCGTACGAAATGCCGATGTTGGCGGGGATTTGAGCGCGGCATCGTTTCATAGCTTCAAGCGCGTTGTCGGCGTCTCGGGAAACCTCGTTAAACAGCGCAGCGGTCGTTTCCGGCGTGGAATAGTCGTAGAAGGCGTTCCAGTGATCGTAACGATGATAGGAAATAACCGGGGCGACGTCCGCCAGCGCCTTAGCGGATTCTTCGATCCAGGTCTTGTTGGGATACGGTCCTGACGAGGTGATGACCAGTTCCGGATCCACTTTGAGCATTGCCTCTGCGTGAGGACGAACCATGTCCGTGTACCCCTTCGCTCCCTTCGGACCTTCCATGTGAGAGAACCCCATTTCGTTGCCCAGCGACCACATCTTTACGCGTCCTTTGCACGCTTTGACCCAGTCTGCGGAGTCCTGCGGAGACTCCCAGGCGGCGTTAATCGTAAAGAATGGCTGAGCGCCGATCTTTTCGCACAGGGCAATGACGTCTTCCATACCGATGTCGTTGGAATCGTAGCCGAGAAAATGGGGTTGTGTCTCGATTTCGGTATATGAGTCCAGCGGAGCGCGTTCGTCGGGATCTTCGATAAGCCCGTCGCGCCAGCGGTATTCGCCCGCGAAGTTGCCGCCGGGCCATCGGATAATAGAAGCGCCGATGTCGCGCAGGCTCTCGACAACGTCCGCTCGCATTCCGTGGAAGTTGTCTGTCGGCAGGATTGACACCGCCCCGATAGCGCAGTATTTGCGTCCCTTAACGCCGACGAAAATCTTCACCATGGTATCTTTCTCGATTGTAAAGTCGAACGAGATGCGGGTCCAAGCTCGCGAGTTGGGCGTGTTGACGGTGAAGTCTTTCTGAGCAAGAACATTGCCGTCAGCGTCTGTTACACGCAAAGTCATTACAGCGTCTTCCGGATGAAGCGTACTGACGACGGCTTTGAACGTGTGCGCAACGCCGCCGCGAATTCCGATTTTACCCTGGGTAATGCCCGCTTCGCCGTTGGGATCCAGACAGCCAACGATCTGGCAGGCGATTTCGTTTCGGCGGGGCATGGAGCTTCGCGCCGCATGTCGGGTGCAGCCGAACGCCGCGTTGTGATAAAAGGCTTTCGAGCCGTACGGTTCCCACATCATCGAAACGCCGTTACGGGCTGGTTTGCCGGCGAACTTGCGGTTCTTAACCAACTGAGCGGAAATCCCGCCCTGAACGGCTGACCGGGTATGTTCAAGGTTCTGCCCGAAGATGAACGCCGGTATCGGCTGTTTTTCGGCGGGGGCGGAATCCGCCCTGGCAATTACAGCGCTCGACACGAACGCAAAGAACGCAATTGCAAGCAATACTGTTGTTTTTAATGCTTTCTTCATGAGACTTTCAATCCTTGATAAAGTGTTTTCCTTGCAATGAAATCGCTGTCGTAAAGTATAGCGGATTTCTTCCATAGAAGGCATTATACCTGATTGAAAATTTGAATGCAAGAGGGTAGATTAATTCGGAATGCGGAATGAGGAATTTGGAATTACGCATTCGTTGGAACGACAAACAATATGAAGTGCAACGGCTTGTCGTCGTTTTTTTGACGTATTTGGCGCCAGCGCGTGGAACTATTTCTCTTTGTTGCCCCCAAAATTTGAGTCCCCCCCAAATCTGTTTGCCAAATATATCCACCTTTTATTTTTTTATTTTTATGCTATAATCAATGTTGATTATTAGATATAATGAATAACTTAAGGGAAAAGCTAATAGTCAGTATCAATTCCGAATTTGATTCTATCATGCGCCTTAACATTTTTCACAGCCGTTTGAATACAGTACAGAGCCGTATTGGTTACCGGGTAATATTTATTGGCGCATTGTTTCTTTCGCTCCTGTTGGAGTCGGCGTTATTGGCTCAAACGGAACAGAATCCTGCTTCAAATGACGCTAATTCCCCTAAAATAGAGAAAAGGGCGATTGAGAAATCTGATAGCGTCAAAAATAATAATCTTAGCCATGCGAAAGATCCGATTAAGACGCTTCATGTTATTAGAAAGGAGCATTTAAGCCGTCATAATAACGGCGGTACTTTGAAGGATCTACTCAATTCCCCTTTGTATAACTCTGCTCTTATTCGAAAAAACAAGGCGAGTGATACTCTTGAGGGTATTGCCAATTACTGGTATTTATCTTCCTTGGAATTGGATCATTCGGCTTTGTTTTTTGGAATTGACATTATTAAAGCCATGCCTGATCAGGTAACCTTGGAAACTGTTGATCCGGTTCAGGAAATGTGTGAGAGCGTCGATATTGAACAGGTGTTGGTTAATATGGATTTCGGGTTGCCGTCCTATTGCCATGCCAATTATCCTCTTCCTCAAAATGTGATTGACTTTCTCAAAGAACTAAATTTTCAGACAATTTATACGTTATCTGGCAGGGTAGATGATGATTATTCCAGCCCCTTTGTTGATTCATTAGCATTATGTTTTGGTTTTGTCGTCATCGTCATCGTTGCATATTTGATATATCGTTTTTTCATTTGGCTATTTGTGGTTGACCCGGAAGTTGCGTACGATATGGAAGATCCGTCGTCAGACAATTTTATCGTCCCTGCCGGTTCAGAAGCCTATCATGTATATTTTAGCGAAACAAAATTTATACAAGACAATACAGATAACAGTAAGTAATGATTATTGAGTCGTTGTTTGCTTTTTTATATTTCGTATTGAGTTACTTTCAACATCCTAATCGACAATTGTTATGAGAAAAATAATTTTTGTTCTTTTTAGCGTTGCTTGCGCTTTAGTTTTTTTTAACTATTTTCGTCAGTCAGACGCTCCGACCGGACCGTCAACGCAGACAATCCAATTTGTCCCTGAGCTTCCTCCAGAGGGGAGTATTCAGTCTTTAACCATTCCGGCAGGCGGCGATGCGGACGAAATTCTGAAAAAACACCCGCTTAAGGAGAGAATGAACATTCTCAAAATGGACAAGACTCAATTTACCGATCAGGGAGCTGAGATTTTGAAATCGTATCCTGACGTTACCCAGATTCTTATTTCCGAAACGGCTACAGGAGACCAATGCGCCAAGTACATTTCAGAATGCAGAACCGTTCAGCGCGTTCGAATGGCGTCAACTAAATTGACAGATGAAGGAATGAAGTATTTTGGTTCGATGCCAGAACTAAAGGATTTAGACGTTTCGTCAACCGCTGTAACCAACCAGGGCGTTGCGAATGTGGCATCGGCTCCAAAACTTCAAAAGTTAAATTTATACACAACGAAAGTTGATGACGCTTCATTAGACGCCATTGTAACTATGCAAAATCTGACGTGGTTAAATTTGGATAATACGGGCGTTACCGATGCTGGGGTTCCCAAGCTGTTACAGCTCAAAAAGCTCGATTTCCTGCATTTAGGCAGAACTGCTATTACCGACGACGCCATATCCACCTTAGAACAGTTGACGACGCTTAAAACTCTTCACATTTCCAGAACGAGTATAACTCAGGAAGGATTTGAACGACTTCAGAAGGCTCTGCCTGATTGCAAAATTGTTTACTTTGTTGAGGAGAACAAGTAGAATTGTCGTCTTGCCTGTGAAAAGAGAAGGGGGAGTGAACTTTCCTGCTCCCCCCCCAGTTTTCTCTACGTAGATGAGAGAATCTTGTAATTGAAGTTTTCTGATTT
>JAZQDP010000075.1:0-12713 GCA_045546875.1 Thermoguttaceae bacterium
GGGGCGAATTAGCAATTGTCAATTAGCAATTGTCAATTACTCAAAGCGCGGGGTGTGCGGCGTCCTTAGGCGCCGCCTTGTCCAAAGACCCGCGAAAACTTCGTTCAGCCCGGTCCGCGGCTGTTCCCTGACGAAGAAATCTCACGTAAAGTCCGCGAAGTTCGCAAAGTAATAAAAGACGGTAACGAAGCGAGCGTAGTTACGCTTAGGCGAGCCACGGGTGTAAACCCGTGGGTTTACGGTTGATTGCACTTGGTTGAACCCGGCTCGCGGCAGTCCCCTGCCGCCTAGTCACCGACGAGAAGCGTGCATACCAAAACGACGAAGCCGAAAACCTCCCCCGGATGGACTCCGCCCTCGGAGTCCTTTTAAGCCAAATCATTGAGCAGAGTTTTCGCCAATTATTGAATGCCTTGTCTCACCTGACGCAATCCTATTCCCATTTGTCCAAATATGACCAACCAGCCGATTGCCCCCAAAATAAGGTAGCGATAGATTCCCCAGCTCATTAATATATTGCTATTCCATACCATGTGAAGACCAACTGCAATTGCAAAAACAATCAGAAAGAGTGGATTGAAAAGCATTGAGAATTCAAATTCTTTATCGCCTTTAACCCGCCAGAGCGCGGCAGCGCACATGCCTGTCCAAATAATATGACCAAAAGGAGAAAGTAATCCTCTCCTTACGAGATTACTATACATAGCAATCGTGGGATCGTTTGTTGAAAAAGATATGCCCAAATAAACCTTGTTGATAAGCATTTCTTTTCCTGCTTGAAGAGTTCCAATCTCAAAAATCCTAAATGCATACCCGGCAGATTCAAAAGCGGCAAATCCAGCTCCTACAGCAGCCCCGCAAAGCAGTCCATTGAGAATGTAATTTTTGTTACCCAAACCGCCCATCATCAAAATGAGGATCAAAACCAACAACTTGGCGGGTTCTTCAACAAGCCCTGCTTGAGAAGCGCCCAACTGCTCGGCAAATGGCATAAAATCAAATCCAACAATAGCAAATATCAAGCCAAAAGTTCCGCCATACAAAAACAGCTTGATTACCTGATAAAGCGAAACGTTTCTCAAAACGTTACATTCAAAAAAGAACATCACGCCAGCCAACGGAATTGCAAAAGAACCAAAGAAAATTGCCCCTGGCGCGCAATTGTGATTACCCCATTTGGTGTAACCAAACCATAAAAGATAGAAACCGAGAAGTCCAAACAGGATCAGACGCATGAAGAACCATGGTTTTGGCCAGGATGCGCTCACCTGAGAAAGCGGCGGAGTGGTTGCAGGAAAACCAACGCCAAAATAGTTTTCCATTTCTTCGTCCGTATGTTTTTTGAACATTTCAGAAAACATGTCGGAAAACGAAAAACCTTCCATCTGACCAACGCCGGTGGATTCTTTCAGCTTTCCGAAAATACCTCCGGAAACGCCTGCCGCTCTCTGTCTTACAGACGAATAATTCCCCGGCGAACCGCTTGTTGCATTCCGAAGGTAGGGAAGCAGTTCCGGAGACATCCCCGCCGTTTGACGCATCTTCCCTGACTGCCAAACAAACGTCGTTTCCGTAATAGAGCCTTGATTGATCAGGTTGACAATCTCTTCAAAAGGGACGGGGCCCATTCTTTGACCATTCTCGATATAATACCACATTTTCTATCTCTTTAATTGTTGTTATGTGCTGTTTTCTAATTCAAAAAAAAACAATAATGCACCGCGTCTGGAATATTCCAGACGATTAAAAATCATCGTCTTGATACCCATTGCCACCGTCAGAATATCCGCCGCCTGAAGCGCTGTTTTTCGTTCTCTCATAAACATTTTTCAGGAACTGCGAGATTTCAAGATCTCGTTGTGAAGCTTGCCCAACTCTGGAGTTGATTTCTGATCCATTGGTCTCGGCACAAATCATCCGAACGGTTTCTCGATTGAATTGACGAACCTCATCAAGATCGGATTGAATCTGTCTTGCCTCGGATTGGCTGAATTGCGGTGTGCGGTTTGCAATATCTAACATTAAAAAATCTAAGACATGATCAGAATAAGAAATCACATCTTCAATATCCTTAGCTTCTCTATAACCAGTCCTGCGGAGCAAGTCTGTTTCAATAGCTGACGCTTTGAAACCTGGTACAAGGCTTAAAACAATCACGCAAACAAAACTCAAAGCGGAAATCGACAAACCAATAATAGGGAGCTTATATTTACGAATAATGAAACCGCACAACAACGAAAGAAGCCCCAATAACAAGCCAAAAAACCACAAAACACCGGAAATTGCCCCCTCAGACATCAAGTCGCTAAGATCTTTATAGGCATAAAAGCCAATCTTGCTATACTCTTCGGCAAGATGAAGCCCCCCCAGCAAATAATAGACGCCAACAAGAATGGCAATCACAGAACAGCCAATCGTCCCCCAAAACGTCCACGGCAGAGCTTTGCCTGCCCATTCTTTCAACATACGGTTCATTACGCTTTCCTTTCTTTGTAAAAGCTGTTAGACGGCTTACCCTTTTCCAGACATAACTGTCCAAATAACGAATAAACCACATAAATCTTCCTTCTAATAATAGTAATACCCAAGGTGCGACATAAATTCTCTTTGGTTGAATTATTTACTTATTAGACAGATAATTTATTTATATTTAGACATAGGTAGTCCTAAAAAGAGGGCGTCATTTAAGAACGCAAAGCTGAGTGTAGGGAGCGCCCCTCGTCGCCGCAAAGCGGAATTCCGAAATCCGAATTTTTCAGAATCGTTCCTCTTTCCAGCGTCCTGTGGCGATGTATCCCGCCATGAGGAAAACGGTTATAAACGACGCCAGCGGGGAAGCGAACCCGATTCCGTACAACGTTGCGCCTGCCATCCGGCTGACGAACCAGGCAAACGGGATTCGAACCAAAAGCGTTGGGAAGACGTTCATCGTCATGGACATGCGCGTATGCCCGCTGCCGTTGAGAAATCCGTTGCCGGAAAAGACGAATCCCAAAACCAGAATCTCAAAGCAGAACGAACGCATGTATTGCGAACCCGCCGCGATAACGTTGGGATCTCTCGTAAAGATAGAAAATGCCGATTCCGGGAAATACCTCATCCAGATGAAAAGCCCGATTCCAATCAGGGTTGAATAGAAAACGCTCAGTTTGAAAAACTGCAGGGCGCGGTCGAACTTCTTCGCCCCGATGTTTTGCGACGTAATCGGCGCCATCGCCATACCCATCGACATGGCGGGCAGAAGAATAATCCCGTTCAAACGTCCGCAGACGCCGTATCCCGCCGAGGCGTTGAGTCCAAATTCGTTCACAATCGCAAAAATTATCATGAACGACAAATCAATTAAAATGGACTGAATCGCGATCGGCATTCCGATTTTCAGGAGTTTTGCAATATGCGATTTATTCAGCTTTAGATTACGCCAATGGAACTGAAAAATCTTTGGATGAAAATGCAAATAGCCCAGCGTCATGGCGGCGCCAATCGCCTGAGAGGCAACGGTTGAAATCGCCGCGCCGGCTGCACCCCAATCATATACGCCTATTAACAGCAGGTCGCCGAATACATTGCAAACGCACGCTGCGGCTACGCAAATCATGGGGAAAAACGAATTCCCGACGCCGCGCAAAATCGCGGAGGGGATATTGTATCCGATTGTAAAAATCAGTCCGGCAGAACAGATGTAGATGTACGTCAGCGCGCTGTCAACAGCTTCCTTCGGCGTGTTGATAAACCGCAACAGAGTCGGCGCCAGCGCAAACGCCAGCGTGGTCAGAAAAAGCGTCAGAAGGAAAAAAAACGTCAAAGAAGAACCGATGAACCGCTGCATCGATTCGTAGTCTTTTTCGCCAAAGTATTTCCCGATTATAACCGTCATACCGGTTGACAAACCGATAACAAAGAGCATCAGAAGCATCATCGCCTGTCCGCCGTTGGCAACGGCGGCGGTTGACTGAGCGCCTTCGCAAAACTGTCCGATTATCAGCAAATCCACCGCCATATATAAAGCCTGCAAGAGGTTGGCGATGAAAAAAGGGAGGGCGAAGGTAAACAGGATTTTCGACGGCGATCCGACTGTGAGATCTTGTTGACCGGTCATTATAAGTTTTTCTATGTTTCAAAAAAATCGAGTAAAATCCAAACGAGTTTGGAACAATGATAAAAAAGGGTAAAGTAAGGTTCTCAGGTTCGCGGATAATGTCTCCGGGGGGATTGGTATTACCCGTCAAAAATCAAACAAAATTAGCTTTGTCGCGGACGGCGCCCCCCGCTCCGAAAAAGAGCTTTTAGTTCCTGGTTTGGATGATGAACTGTTTTACCGCATCGGTTAGGTCGTCATCTTTAACGAAGTAAACCTTAATAATGTCCCGGTTTGGTTTTGTGTCGTCGAGTTTGACGTTCTGCCCAACCGCCAACAAAGCTCCGACGGAATACTTGTTCTTTTCCACCTCAATGTCGAGGCGAATCGCATCTCGTTGTTTTGTTGATAGCCATGCCCAGGTTTTGCCTTTGGACTTGGCGCCGGGCAGTTTAATCGGGACGACGCATTTATTTGTCCAGCCGAACTGAGCGTCGTTGAACGCTTGCTCCAGCCACGTTACAACGGCGGTCAGAAGCGCCGCTTTCCATTTCGGGCGACGATTTTTGTGGAACCCCTTGGACGGCATAAGGTGCCACGTCCGACCAAGGATTTTCCAGGGCTGAGCGGCGTTTTGTAACTCGATATTCGGATTACGTAATTCGGAATTGCTCTGAAGTTTCGAGGAAGAATCCTCACGTAAAGTTCGCGAAGTTTTAGGTTCAGCGGAGTTGGGCATTGGCTGGGCGTTGTCGGGAGAGCGTTGCAAAGATTCCGAATTGCTCCGAAGTTCCAAATTCCGAATTCCAAATTCCGAATTAAACGCCTCGATTGCCTTGTCGATAAACGACCAGAATTCCGGTCGGTTGATCTCCTTAAGGTAATGGACTTTCAGTTCAATTTCCTGGAATCGCGGATCGTGAGCCGTTTCGACGCGAACGCGGGTGTGCGCTCCGTAAAGAGGCAGTTCTGGCATGTCGTTGAGCGGTTTAAGGTCTAGCTGTTTATCCAGTTCTTCCTGCGTAAACGTTCCTTTTGGGACCTGGAATTTGAGTTTGAGCAGCCATTCCTCGTTCGTGATAGCCCGGAAAAACCAGACCGCCGGGACTTTCGGCAGCGCTACGCTGACCGTGGTTCTGTCGTTCCAGTCCGGGGCGGCAAGGATGTCTTTGGAATCGATGTATTCAACCGTATGGAGTAAAATTGCTCCGTCCCATCGGCAATGTCTGCCGTTTTGTGCGATCCGTTCTTCGGTGTGCCATTTAACGCCGTCCGTTTCCCACGGGGTTTTAATGTCGCAGACAATCGCGCTATAGTCAGTCGCCTGCTCGATTTCCATCGGCGTGAGCGTGATTTTCTCCCGTTCCTTTTTTTCCCTTTTAACGTACGTTCCTTTTTCGAGTTCGGGTTCAAGCGCCAGCCCGGTATAGGAAATGGCGCCGGATTTTGCCTTCTGTTGCGCTTTGGCGTATTTTACCACGTCCTCCGGGGTTCCGACGCAAACAATCTCCCCTCCGTTTTCTCCCGCTTCCGGTCCAAGGTCGATGATCCAGTCTGCCGATTTGATAACGTCCAGATTGTGTTCAATGACGACGACGGTGTTGCCGAAATCGACGAGCCTCTGCAAGACGTCGAGCAGTTTTAGCAGGTCTTCAAAGTGCAAGCCGGTAGTCGGTTCGTCGAGCACGTAGAGGGTTCTGCCGGTATCGGGGCGGGAGAGTTCCGAGGCGAGTTTAATTCTTTGCGCTTCTCCTCCGGAGAGGGTTGGGGCGGGCTGCCCCAGGGCAAGGTAGTCCAGCCCGACGTCGCACAGCGTTTGCAGAATTCGTCGAATCGGCGGCTGAGAGTTGAACAGCGTCAGCGCCTCTTTACAGGATAAATTGAGCGCATCGGCGATGGAAAAACCGTGGTATTTTACCGATAACGTTTCCGGCTCGTACCGCTGACCGTTACAGGCGTCACAATTGACCCAAACGTCTGGCAGAAAGTGCATCTCGACCTTGATCTGCCCATACCCCTCGCATTTTTCGCATCGTCCTCCCGGCGCGTTGAAGCTGAACCGTCGAGCGGTAAACCCTTTAATCCGGGCTTCTGGCAATGACGCGTACAGGTTGCGGATGTAATCGAATGCGCCGGTGTAGGTTGCCAGATTGCTTAACGGCGTCTGACCGATCGGGCGTTGGTCAACGTTAATGACCTTGTTGAAATGCTCTATTCCGATGATGTTTCGGAACTGTCCGGCAGAAACCGTCGAACGCTGTAAGAGCCTTGCCATCCCGTTGTAAAGGACGTTTTCTACCAGAGAACTTTTCCCCGACCCGGACACGCCGGTAACGACGGTAAACGCTCCGACGGGAATATGTACGTCGATGTTTTTGAGGTTGTTTTGCCGGACGCCGTTAATCGTTAGCCAGCGCCCCAGAGAAGTAGCCAGTTGCGAGGATTTAAATTCGGAATTCGGAATTCGGAATTCGGAATTATTGAGGCGCTTTGCGTTAATTGCTAATTGCTCATTGCTAATTGCTAATTTGTACAGCTCTCCGCCGGGAATGGGGCGTCGGTTTGCCGGGACGGGAATAGACTTTGCGGCGCTGAGGTATGCGCCGGTAACGGAGTTCGGGTTGCTGGCGAGTTTTTCGGGCGTTCCCTGAGCAATCAATTCGCCCCCGTAAACGCCTGCGCCGGGACCGAAATCGAGGACGTCGTCCGCCCCGGCAATAATCTCTTTGTCGTGTTCGACCACCAGGACGGTGTTCCCCAGGTCGCGCAGGTTCCGTAAGGCGTTGAGCAGTTTGGCGTTGTCTCGAGGGTGCAAGCCGATAGTCGGTTCGTCGAGTACATACAAGGCGCCGCATAGCCCTGACCCGATTTGAGACGCCAGGCGGATTCTCTGCATCTCCCCGCCGGAAAGCGACATTGCCGGTCGAGAAAGAGTTAAATAATCCAGCCCGACGTCGAGCAAAAACCGGATTCGGCTGAGAATGTCGTTCCGAATGTCCCCAGCAATCTTTTGCTCTGTTGCGGTCAGGTTCCAGTTTACGATTTCGTCATAAAGTTTGTTTAACGGCATTCGGCACAGTTCGTCTGCCGAACGTCCTTTAAGCCGAACGGCAGAGGCATCGGGACGCAGTCGGCTTCCGCCGCAGGTTGGACATTCTATTTCCGCCCTCAGTCCGCTTAATTTAACCCGAAGGCTGGGCAGAATCCGGGACGCAATGTCTAAAGCAGGGTACAAACCGGAGTACTGGAACTTGAAATCCAGTTCCGGTTCAGCGTTCTTTTTTCGGCTTGAAGTCGGTTTGTAAACCGGAATCCAGTTGTCGCCGTAGCCTTGGAGAATAATTCTTCTGTGCCGCCCCGCCAGTTCCCGGAACGGGACGTTGATCGGGACGGACGTTTCCTTTTCGAAGGCGGCAAGCATCCGTTTGAACAACGCTCCTGACGCGTTCGGAAAGATGTTTACCGCCCCCTGGGCCAAAGAGAGTTTATCGTCCTCAACGAAAACGGACAGGTCGGCTCCCCATTGCGTTCCAAGCCCCTCGCAGTCTGGGCACCAGCCCAGGGGAGAATTGAACGAAAAGTGGTTGGGGGTAAGAACGGTAAAGCTTTCTCCGCATTTTGGACAGGCGAAATGTTGAGAATAAGAGTCCGTTTTCCAGCGGGATTCCGGCTTGGACGGGTCGCAAATCGTAACACGCATTTCGCCCTTGCCGAGGTTGAGAGCCGTCTCGACGCTGGAGGCGATTCGGCTACGATTGCGACTCTGAATGTCCGTCCGGTCAACGAGAACCTCGACGTTCCAGCGTCGGCGCCGGTCGATGTCCTCGGGCATTTCGTTGAGGGAATAGACAACCCCGTCGAGCCGAACTCGGGCAAACCCTTTGGAGCGCAAATTATCCCAAACGTCTTCGTATTTCCTGCCGACTTCGACGTTAATCGGGGCAAGGATGTAAACCTTCGTCCCCTCCGGGTAGTTCATGATTCGGTTGATGATTTCGTCTGGGCTTTGCGTTCCGACCGGAATTTGGCAATGCGGGCAGTAGGGCTGCCCCAGCCGGGCGAGCAGGATTCTGACGTAGTCGTAGATTTCGGACACCGTCCCGACGGTCGAGCGCGGTTGCTGGGTCGTACGCTTCTGCTCGATGGCGATTGCCGGCGACAACCCGGTGATGAGGTCAACCTTGGGCTTTGTCATTTGCCCGACAAATTGTCGCGCGTAGGAGGAGAGGCTTTCTACGTACCGGCGCTGTCCCTCGGCGTAAATCGTGTCGATTGCCATAGAGCTTTTCCCGGAGCCAGACGGTCCGCTTAAAACCGTGAGTTTATTCCGGGCAATGTCAACGTCAACGGACTTGAGGTTATGCTCTGCCGCGCCCTCGACGTGAATGACGTCTGGCTCGGCAACGGCTTTTTCCAGGTCTGTTTTTTGTTTTGAAGATTTCCGGATGAGCTTTTTCACGTCGTCAATTTCCAACGGTGGTTTTGACGCCTGGTCTAAAACCGGGCGCAGAGCGATTCCCGTCGGCGTGTCGGTCTTAACCATCTGTTCGGGCGTCCCGGCAAAAATCAACTCGCCGCCCCCTGCCCCGCCGTCCGGTCCCAACTCGATGACCCAGTCTGCCGTTTTGACGACGTCCAGATTGTGTTCAATAACGATTACCGTATTCCCCAAATCAACGAAATTGTGAAGAACCTTGAGCAGTAAATCGATGTCGGAAAAATGAAGCCCCGTCGTCGGTTCGTCCAGCATGTAGAGGGTTCTGCCGGTAGCGATTTTTATCAGCTCTTTTGCCAGCTTGATTCTTTGCGCTTCCCCGCCGGAAAGGGTGGGCGACGGCTGACCGATTTTCATGTACCCCAGCCCAACGTCGTGGAGCGTTTTGAGCATGGCGTAAATTTTGGGAATGTTGACGAAATGCTCCAGAGCGGAATCGACGTCCATTTCCAGCACGTCGGCAATCGATTTCCCCTTGAATTCTACCGACAGGGTTTCGGCATTGAACCGTTTTCCGTTACAGACCGGGCAGGTAGTCCAGATGTCCGCCAGGAAGTCCATTTCGAGCTTTTCCGCCCCGGCTCCCTGACACGCCTCGCAACGACCGCCCTGAACGTTAAAGCTGAACCGACCAGATTTGAACCCCTTTGCCTTGGCTTCGGGCAACGAGGCGTACAGATCCCGGATTTCGTCAAACAGTTTTGTGTACGTAGCGGGATTGCTTCTGGGCGTTCTGCCGATGGGCGACTGGTTGATGGCAATCATTTTGTCCAGATTTTCCAGCCCTTCAATTTTATCGTGCTCGCCCGGGAAGCCGGCGCCCCGGTTTAGGTCTCGATGTAAGGCTTCGACCAGGATACCGTTGACAAGCGAGCTTTTCCCTGACCCGGAAACGCCGGTTACGCAGATGAATTTTCCCAAGGGGAATTCGACGTCGATATTTTTGAGGTTATGGTGTTTGGCTCCGCGAACGATGATGGACTTCGGTTCTGCCGAGGATTCTGCCGGGGAGGCTTTTCCCTTTCGGATTGAGCCGTATTTTAAGCCCCGTCCTTGCGGCTGGGGTTGAGCCGCTTTTTCCCTCTTAACCGGGATGGCGATTTTCTTCCGACCGGCAAGATACGCCCCGGTTATGCTGTCGGGGTTGGACATGACGTTGTTAATATCCCCCGAGGCAACGACGCGCCCGCCTTTGGAGCCTGCCCCGGGACCGAAATCAACGAGCATGTCGGCAGAACGCATCGTTTCTTCGTCGTGCTCGACAACAACGACAGTGTTCCCCTGGTCGCGAAGACGGGAAAGTGAGTTAAGCAATCGAACGTTGTCCCGAGAATGGAGTCCGATAGACGGCTCGTCCAGAATGTACAGAACGCCGGTCAAGCCGCACCCGATTTGACCTGCCAGACGAATACGCTGCATTTCGCCCCCGGAAAGCGTGGGAGCCGTTCTGCCAAGGGTTAAGTACCCCAAACCGACGTCCGAAAGGAACGAAAGCCGACCGAGGATCTCCTTTAACGCGTCGGAGGCGATGACTTTTTCAGAGTCGGTTAATTGAAGATGGCTGAAAAAATCCCGAACGTCTTCGACCGACAGCGCGCACGCTTGAGGAAGGGAAAGCCACTGACCGTCGAACTTGCCGCCGGACGCCTGCAGTTTGACGTGCCGAGCCTGAACGTTGAGCCGTTCCCCTTCGCAATGCCCGCAAGGGATGTTTGCCATGTACTTCTCAAATTGGCGTTTTTGAGTTGCGCCGAGAGAATTGTACGTCGAAAGCAACATTGGGATAAGCCCGTCGTAGGTTCCGCCCCATTTCTGTTCGGAGGACGCGGATTTATAGGAGAACTCGATTTTCGCCTCACCCGTTCCCCAAAGAATGGCGTGAGAGATTTTGTCGTCGAGGTCTTGCCAGGGCGTATTGAATACGTAGCCGGCAGGTTTGTTGTACTTCTTTTCGAGGTAGTTGGCTAACCCCAGGTAAATGCTTTTTCGCCATCTGCCCAACTCTTCGATGGGGGGCAGATGAGCCAGAGGTCCTGCCGACAGCGGCAGTTCCGGATGAATCGCCAGTTTGGACGGGTCGAACGTATAGACCTCGCCCAAGCCGTTACATTCCGGGCACGCCCCTTGCGGGGAGTTGAAAGAAAACATCTGCGGCGTCGGCGCGGAAAAGCTCAGACCGCACGTCGGACAGGCGTACTGACTCGAAAACCGGATGTCTTTGAACTCCCCGCCCGAGGACGATGCCAGAATCATTTCCCCTCCGCCCGCTTTCAAACTCTCCTCGACCGCTTCCAGCATCCGTGGGCGGTTCTGACGGGTTAGTTCCAACCGGTCGATTACGACCTCGATGTTGTGCCGCATCTGCCGATCCAGCCGAATATCTTCCTGAAGGGAGCGAACGACGCCGTCAACCCGAACCCGGGCGCACCCCTGCCGACGAAGGTCTTCAAAGAGGTCTTTGAATTCCCCTTTTTGATGATACGCCTTGGGCGCGAGAAAAAGAAAATAGGCAGGCTTTTCTTCTTTTTTACTGCCTACTGCCTCTTGCCTACTGCCTAACTCTTCTTGCCTACTGCCTAACTCAACAATTTTCCCCAGAATCTGCTGACGCGTTTGAGCGGTAATGGTTTTTCCGCAAACGGGGCAATGCCCGACGCCAATTCTGGCGTAGAGAACGCGGAGGAAATCGTAGATTTCCGTCATTGTACCGACGGTGGAACGGGGATTGTTTCCAGCCGTTTTTTGGGCAATGGAAATAGCGGGGCTTAACCCGGAGATGAAGTCAACGTCCGGCTTCGGCGTCTGCCCGAGAAACTGGCGGGCGAAAGAGGACAGGCTTTCTATATACCGGCGCTGCCCCTCGGCGTAGAGCGTATCGAACGCCAGCGAACTTTTCCCCGACCCGGAAACGCCGGTAAAACATATCAGCCGGTTGCGAGGCAACTCTAAATTGACGTTGACGAGGTTATGCTCTCTTGCGCCGCGAATTTGAATTTTGCGATCCATAGATTTAATTTCCAGCCCTGTGAACACTGTATTTATTTTGGAAGGGACTATTATAGCGCTTTTTCGTCAACCGGTCAAGACGGCGCTGAGAAAAATTGACAGTTGAAGCGAAGAATGTTAAAATGCATCATCAGGAAACCGCTTGAGCGGTCTATTTCCTACTCCCTATTCGCTACTCCCTTACTTATAATGCTGTCGGTAAGCCAGTAGAAGGGAATCGTCAAGATGAAAAGGACGCCGGCGGACAGGTATACGGCGCGGACGCCCAGGTAGTAGATAATAAATCCGCTGACAACGGTTGCGATAAGAATCCCGCCCATTCTTAACGAGGACGACAGACCGAAAACCGCGCCCTGATGGTTGGCGGGCGTAACCTTCGACAGAATCGACAGGTAAATCGCCTCCAGCCCGCCGGCGGCAACGTAATGGAGGAATCGCCAGCTGGCGTATCCAATTAAGGACATTGTCAGACCCTGCATCGCCATGGTAACCCCAGACGCCAGCAGAGCGGGAACCGTTATCCGTTTGGGCGAGTACAGGTCGCACAGTTTCCCAATCAGGGCGCCGGAAATCATCCCGCCCAGCGCCGCCAGTGCGCTTATCCACCCGGTATGCATAGCCGTCTTGTCCGGACCGTGAATGCACTCGACCATCAGCGGAATATACGGCTCGTCAAACTTTCGGGCGACAGCGGTGATAACAATCAGCCCGAAAACCAGCCAGACGGACAAGGACAATCCTCTAAACCCGCCCAAAAGCGACTCTTGGTTACATGGGGGTTGTTCGCCTTCGGCGAATGTGTAATTCCGTTCGTTAGCGCTCACTTCATAACCGCCTTCCATTTCTTCTTGACTACTCGGCGGAAAATTATCGACGACAAAGATATGCGCCAGCAGTCCGCCGATAAAGTACATCGCGCCGCAGGTGATAAACGCGATTGTATATCCGCAATACTGAACGACGAACCCTCCGGCGGCAAGACCAATCAAATTCCCGCTCCAAATCGCCGACATGAGCAGCCCCAGTGCAAACCCGTGATGCTCTTTGGGCGTTGTCGTTACGACAATCGTCTGCGACGCGGACACGGTTCCTGTAAACGCCGATGCGATAAACCGGGCGGCAATCAACCAATAC
>JAZQDP010000076.1:0-5429 GCA_045546875.1 Thermoguttaceae bacterium
GAATATTTTTTATGAAAATCGGCGTTTCTGAAATATTTTCTACGCAACGGTAAAAATCTGAATAATTTTTTCTTAAAAACTATTCAATTTTTAAGGCGTTTTCGCATATTAATATAATAACAAAAAAAGGTGAACTATGGCTAAACTAACGATTATTCGATTCGATCTCAACCGCCCCGATGGCTACGACGTCAACCGGCTCCCGGAAGGAGTCAAGGGAGATCCGGGCTTAATGATGTGGAAGGAACTGTGCCGCTCTGGAATCTATGAAACCAATGGAGTGAAACACAATATCGATAGAGCTTTTCTGCAGAATATTGTTTCAACGTTTTGGGAACGGAATGCGAAGGGAATTGAAGTTCCTTGTCCTGTAGGGCACACGCATGATCCGGAATCAAAGAGGGGAAAAGTTGTTTACGTTGAATTGAGAGAGAAAAAAGACGGAGCGGTAAGCCTCTATGGCATTATTGAATTCGTTAGTGAGGAAGCCAAGAAGAAACTTTGCAATTCCGGTGTATCGATAGAAGCGCCGGAGGTTGTTACCGATGGAGATGGAGAAACGCACAAGTATGGGCTTGAGCATGTTGCCTTTCAGTAGCTTACTCTGTCGACTGGTTTTAGCTTTCTTTTTCTTTTTTATGCAACTCAATTTTGCACCCCTTTTTTCTGAAATATTTTCTCTGTCCCCTTGCATTACAAAAAACGTTCCGATATAATTCAATAAATTAGACTTAGTTCGACTTGAGCGATTTTTTATTCCTTTACCCCTCCCTCAGAGGAAAAATGATGGTAATTTCTAAATTGTCCGGCATGAGAACGGGTCAGCTGCGGCGAAGCGGCTTGACTCTGTTCGCCCTGTTTATTGTAACGTTATTTATGGCGCTGACGGCGTCTGCTCAGGACGCGCGTCCTGACGTTGTCGTAGCGGATTTCAACGGTTCCGATTACGGCGGCTGGAAAGTGGAAGGCGAGGCATTTGGCGCCGCTCCAGCGCGGGGAACGCTCCCGACTCAAATGGAAGTTTCGGGGTTCGAGGGTGCGGGGCTGGTCAACTCCTACGTCGGCGGAGACGACACGGTCGGGAAGCTGACGTCGCCGGAATTCAAGATTGAGCGTCCGTATATCAATTATCTCGTCGGCGGCGGGATGAACGCGGAAAAGCTGGGAATGCGTCTGATTATCGACGGCAAGACAGTTCGGAGCGCTACGGGATTAAACGATCGTCCTGGCGGGTCGGAACGGCTGGAAATGCAGACGTGGGACGTTGCGGAGTTTGTCGGCAAGACGGCGCGGCTGGAAATCTTCGATAACGCCGTCGGCGGCTGGGGACATATTAATATTGACAACATCGTTCAAAGCGACGTCAAAAAGGCGCTCGTGCCGGCGGATAAAACGCGGCTTGTTACGCTGGATAAACCCTATTTGATCTTTCCGATTGCCAATTCTGCCCGACAGACGATTATGACAATTCTCGTTGACGGGATTTTGGTTCATAAATTAAAAATCCCGCTGGCTGACTCCACACAAAACGCTGACTGGTACGCTTTTTTAGACGTTCCGGAATACGTCGGCAAAACGGCTGAAATTTCTGTGGAGGATATGGCTGTTGGGTCTGAAGGGTTAAAGCTCATTCGCACGGCAAACGATTCTGAAGTGGATTTTATCAACAAGGTTCCGCGATATTCAGAACAGGTTCGTCCTCAGCTGCGTTTCTCGCAAAAACAGGGTTGGAATAACGACCCCAACGGCATGGTTTATCTCAATGGAAAATACCATCTGTTTTGGCAAAGCAATCCGGTTTGCGTAACGTGGGAAAACATGTACTGGGGGCATGCCGTCAGTTCCGACCTGGTTCATTGGACGGAGCTTCCCATGGCTTTGCGTCCTCTGGGCGGCGACGTTCCTTTTGACAAACGGTTTCCGTCCATGGCGAAAGGTCAGTGCTGGAGCGGCTCGGCTAACGTGATGAGAAACGACTCGTCTCCGGAAGCGAAATCGACGATTATTGCCGCGTTTACCGACACCGGCTGCGGCGAGAGTCTGGCGATTAGCCGTGACGAGGGCAAGACGTGGCGCTATGAATCGTTTAATCCGATAATTCGGCACAAAGGGCGCGATCCGAAACTGGTTTGGTACGAAAAGGGACAATATTGGGTTATCGCTCTTTACGACGAAGGGAACGGTACGAAGATTGCTTTCTATAAATCGGACGACCTCAAATCGTGGGAAAAGACCGGGGAAATTGACGGCTTTTTTGAATGTCCGGAAATGTTCAAAATCAACCTTGACGGGAATCCCAAGAATTCCAAATGGGTTCTTTGGGCGGCGAACGCCGAGTACGTTGTCGGTCAGTTTGACGGCAAGACGTTTATTCCGGACGAGGTCAACGCCGACGGCTCCGTCAAGAAATTCCGCAGTCACGACGGAATGTTTTACGCTTCCCAATGCTTTTCCAACGCGCCTGATGGCAGAGTAATTCAAATCGGCTGGACGCTGCACGATTATTATCGTCAAGAACAGAATCTCCCGTTTAATCACGGCTTTTCCCTCCCGCTGGAACTGACGCTTCGGACGACGCCCGAGGGACCGCGGCTGTTCTCCAATCCGGTCAAAGAGTTTGAAACCCTTCGGACGAAAAAGCATGAAGCGCATTCGACTCTTGACAGTCAATCTCAGCAGTCCGTTAAACTGGATTGCGCCTCGCCAGACGGAGACAATCTTTTTGATATAACCCTTCGCTTTAAGCCGGGAACAAAAGGCGACGTTGTCTTGTCTGTCGGGAACGACAAGTTGATTTATCACTGTTCAGAATCCCGCTTTGAAGGGAGTTTGGCGGCGGAACGAAATAACGAGGGCTTTCGTCATGCGCTTCCGATTCTCGGTATTCCCGATAAAGACGGTTTTGTAACAGTCCGAATTGTTCGCGATCGCGCTTTGGTTGAGGCATTTTTCAACGACGGTCGGCTTTATCGCGTTAACGGATTGCCCGGTCCCGCTTCCTCTCAGACATTCGAACTGTCGGGCGTTGATCTCGACGCCCCCGTTCCGTTTGAACTGGACGTCTGGAACCTGAAATCCATTTGGAAGTAGCGAGTTGAGGGTGTAAACCCGTGGGAGTGAGCAAAGCGAACGTAATTACGCAGTTAAAGAAAAGCCTCACGCGAAGCTCGCTAAGTTCGCAAAGTTTTAAAATTAAAATTTCTTCGCGTCCTTTGCGTACTTTGCGTGAGATAAATCCTCGCAGCCCGCAACCGCAGGAATATAGTTAAAGAAAGCCTCACGCGAAGTTCGCTAAGTTCGCAAAGTTTTAAAGTTATAATTCCTTCGCGTCCTTTGCGTGAGATAAATCCTTGCAACTAAAGGTACGTTTTTTTATGTTATTTATTATTCGACAGATTGTAATGAACAGTAACAGATTTAAGATTGTCTTATTGTGTTTGGCGTTTATTGCCGTTTTGTCGCCGGCGAGTTTGTCGTCGGCGCAGGAGCCGCAGTTTCGCCGTCTTTCCGTTCAGGAATACCGCGACAAGATGAAGGGCGGCTGGATCGGTCAGATTGTCGGCGTGTCGTGGGGCGCGCCGACCGAGTTCCGGTATCGAGACAAGACGATTCCTGCGGTAATGGTTCCGAAATGGAAGCCGGAGATGATCAATCACGCCTTTGGTCAGGACGACCTTTACGTCGAAATGACGTTTTTGCGGACGCTGGAACTGTACGGCTTGGACTGCTCGATTCGTCAGGCGGGAATCGACTTCGCCAATACAAAGTATCAGCTCTGGTGCGCCAACAATTCGGGCAGAACCAATCTCCGCGCCGGTATCGCCCCGCCGGACAGCGGTCATCCGAAGTTTAACAATTGCCCAAACGACATTGATTATCAAATTGAGTCCGACTTCTCCGGCTTGATTTCGCCCGGCATGCCTCAAAGCGTTATTGCGCTGGGCGACAAGTTTGGTCGTCTGATGAACTATTCCGACGGCGTCTATGCCGGCATGTTTATGGGCGGGATGTATGCGGAAGCGTTCTTTACTCAAGACGCCCAACAGATTATCGCCGCCGGACTGGCGTGCATTCCTCCCGACTGCCAGTACGCCGAGATGGTTCGCGACGTTGTTACATGGCACAAGGAGAACCCAACGGACTGGACGTCGTGCTGGGAGAAATGTCTGGAGAAGTACCGGAAAAACCCGGAGTATCAGAAATGCTCCAACGGCGGAATCGACTGCAAGATTAACGGCGCGTACGTGCTCATTGGGCTGCTGTACGGGAACGGCAACGTCGAAAAGACGACGGTAATTTCAATGCGCTGCGGTCAGGATTCAGACTGCAACCCGTCCAGCGCCGCCGGCGTTTTGTGTACGACAATCGGGTTTTCCAAACTCCCGTCACAGTACAATACCGGCTTGGACGAAACCCAGGCGTTCTCGCATACGTCGTACAACTTCCCCGCCCTGCTGGACGTCTGCGAAAAGCTGGCGCGTCAGGTTGTCGCCGCTCAGGGCGGACGCATGGAAACGGTCAACGGCGTTGAGTATTTCGTCATTCCAGTGAAGAAACCCCAGCCGCCGAAGCTGGAACTCTCGTGGGAACCCGCGCCAATCGCCAACAGCCGATTTACCGACGAGGAAATGGCGCTAATCGATTCGCCCGTCATTGCGCTGAACAACATTCAAAAGGGCGTCGACAGGCTCTTCCCCGGCTGGAAGATTTATCAATGCGGTCCGGATATGAACCCCGGCTTGAAGGAGTGGCACGGGAAGAACCCCGTCCTGATGACTCATCCGCTCAACCGAACGACGCCGTGTATTTTGTCACGACGGGTAGACTTGCCCGCCGGGCAGAAATCGACGCTCAAGCTGTGCGTCGGCTTCCATGACGATTTCGACTGGAAACTCGTCGTTCGCGTTAACGGTTCCGTTCAGTACGAAACCCTCGTCGGGAAAGGCTCGCCGTATGACAAACCGTGGAACGATATATCTATTGACTTGTCGCAGTTCGCCGGACAGACGATTGACCTGACTCTGGAAAACTTCCCGGACGATTGGGCGTACGAAGCCGCGTACTGGTCGGAAATCAAGGTTGTTACACAGGACGATAACACGGACGCGCCAGCGTCGGATAAATAGCAATCATAGATTTTAGCGATTATCATTGAGAGGACGAATCCTCTCGCAACTCGCAACTCGCAACTTTTAGAAAGGAGTTTTTATGAAACGATTTTTATTAACGATTCTTGCTGTTACAGGATTGTGCGTCTGCGTTAAGGCGGAAGACCTCATTTCCGTTCGCGACACCGCCGCAGCCCCGGTCAAGCTGATTTACGATACCGATATGGGCAACGACGCCGACGACGCCCTCGCCCTGGCGATTATTCACAACATGGTCAAGCGCGGTCAGGTGGAATTTCTCGGAATTACGCTTACCAAGAG
>JAZQDP010000077.1:0-9531 GCA_045546875.1 Thermoguttaceae bacterium
TGAAGTCAGAACATGAAAAATTTAGCTTGTTAAGCTGTTACGTTTAAATAAAAGAGTAAATTAACTCTCTTATGTAGCCGTTATTGTACTGATTTTGTGAATTTTGTCTATATCAGTTTTGTGCAAATAGTCTTTTTTAGAAAAAGATTATTTTTAATTTGTAAATCGTTAAGCGCTGATTAAATATTGGAAAAGCAATATAACGTATTAATCAGCGCCAGATTCGATTTTTGAGTTAGCAGGTCATACCGCCGTCAACAGCGAGAACTTGCCCTGTGATGTATGAGGCGGCAGGGGATGCGAGGAACAAAACGGCATTGGCAATGTCCTGCGGCTGACCGACTTTTTTCATCGGGATAGCCTGTTTGGCGATGTCAAGCCCAACTTCTCCCAAAACAGCCGTCATGTCGGTCTGCATAAAACCGGGGGCGATGGCGTTGCAGGTAACCCCGCGTTTGGCAACTTCTTTCGCAACGGTAATTGTAAAACCGATAATACCGGCTTTTGAAGCGGAATAGTTGGCTTGTCCGGGATTGCCTTTGATGCCGGAAACGCTGGAAATGTTGATGATTCGTCCCTTGCGTTTGCTGACCATCAGTTTGGAAATCGTTCTGGTGAAGAGGAACGTTCCCTTGAGGTTGATGTTGAGTACGTCGTCCCAATCCGAATCTTCCATTTGCATCAGAAGCTTGTCTCGCGTAATGCCAGCGTTGTTAACGAGGATGTCAACAAAGCCCCATTTTGCAATGATGGCGTCGCAAGTGGCGGCAACGGCAGCCGGGTCGGCAACGTTGCAAACGTAAGCGTCTGCCTCGCCTCCGGCGGAACGGATGAACTCGACGGTTTCGTTGAGCTTGGCTTCGTTGGTGCCGATGCAGGCTACGCCTGCGCCGTTAGCGGCAAGGGTGATAGCAATAGCGCGACCTAATCCGCGCGTTGCTCCGGTTACCAGAGCTTTCTGCCCGGATAAATCTACCGTAATCGGAGAGGGATTATCCATAATTGTATTCCTTTCAAGTAAAATAAGGTTTAAGTGAAATGCAAAAAAAATTTTTTTGCTCTGCTTAACGTAAGTATTGTATATTACGCTTGTATTGCGTAAAATTCAATGCGATGATACTTCAATACGTGATACTGAACGACTCTGATCTGTCGAGGGAAATTAGCAGTCGATTTTTGTACAGGGCGTTTTTCTGTTGATTCGTTTGAACAAACTGGTTAAAACGCGACCCGGTCCGATTTCATAAAACTGATCAAATCCGTCTTCTAACGTTCTGCGAACCAAATCTTCCCAGTAAACCGAGGACAGAATCTGTTTGACTAAAATCCCTTTAATTTCAGCGGGATCGGTATGGGGTTGGAAATCCACGTTTGAATAAACGGGTATTCTCGGCGTTTGCATGTTGACGCCTTCCAGCGCGGCGGCGAGTTTTTCGTCTGCCGGTTTCATCATTTCGGTGTGGAACGCGCCCGCAACTGCCAACGCAGTCGCTTTCATGGCTCCAAAGGATTCCGCCAACTCTTCCGCGTGTTTGCAAGCGGCTTTTGTACCGGAAAGAACGATGTTGCCGGGGCAAAGGAAGTTAGCCTCTTTGAGGATTTCGCCGGGCATGTCTTCCAGAACTTTACTGCACAGCTCAGTGACTTTTTCTCGTTCCAAGCCCATAATGCTTACCATTCCGCCGGCAGTGGCGTCAGCCGATTCCTGCATGGCTTGCCCTCGTTTTTGAACCAGTTTCAGCCCTTCTTCAAAGGTCATGGCTCCGGCAAAGGTCAAGGCGGTGTATTCGCCTAAACTCAAGCCAGCAGCGGCTTGGCAATTATCGACGGCTTCCGGCTGAGTTTCTTTTAAGACTTCCAGGGCGGCAAAAGATGCGGTGAAAATTGCAGGCTGAGAAATAACCGTGCTGTCTAATTTTTCTACCGGACCGTTTACGCAAAGATCTGCTAAATCGTAACCTAAAATTTCGTTTGCTTGATTAAATAATTCTCTAACGCGACTGTTAGAACTGATCAGTTCCGAACACATTCCAACGCTTTGCGCGCCCTGTCCGGGAAATAAAAATGCGATTTTACTCATTATTGGATATAACTTTAGGTAAACAATGCAAACTGTCAGAGCTGGGTATGTACAGGTCAAGCCCTTACAGTTAAATAATGGAGGGGCAAACAGTTTCAGCTCCCCATTCGTCGTAAACGCTTAGAGAAACAAGAGACTATGGAACAGGCAAGGGGAGCGCGAGGCGTCTGTTTTAGCGTTATATAAATCTTGGGGTATATGTAAGTTGAATAAAACACCCCTTCTAACGCAAGGCTAAAACGTGTGATGGCGCCTGACCCGGTATGTTGTTAGGACGAGCCAATTGTTTCTCTTTCCTTAGCATACCCATTTTGCTTAAAAAAACAAGACCGTTTAATCGGTATAATCGATAAAACCATAAAAAAAAGCGAGAAAGTTACCCTTTCTCGCATGATTAGACAATAAAATCTGTACAGATAATTATTTTTGTTCTTCTTCAGAAATTTTGCGACCCATGTAAGTACCGCAGTTTGGGCAAACGACATGAGACGGGATTTCCTGACGGCATTCTGGACAAACGGTTAATTGAATCGGTTTTTTGCCGTCGTGTGAACGACGAATACCTGTACGATGGTTGGAATGTTTTCTCTTGGGGACTGCCATTTTTTACTCCTTTGAGTTCTTTGTATGTTAAATCAATTTCCCCGCAATGGAGAAAATAAATGTTACAATAAACTATTTAGGAAACATAAATTTTCCTTCTAGGAAAAACTTGAATAAATATAATATATTTTTTTGAGGAATTGTCAAGGGGCGGGCACGCTATTTTTTAGAAAAAAGGGGAATTGGGGTATCGGTAGGGCGTTATTTAATCCAAAATTGGGAATGTCAAGTTACGCCGCCGTTGTTTGTGGTTGCCAAACGGGTAAATTGTCCCGGTTAATTCCGTGTAATTTGAAAATTTACAGGCGCAGAAGCGTTTGAATTTCCCCTATAGGTAGCTGTCAACAGGCGCCAAGAGCATCCAGTCTTTGGATTGCATGAGGATGTCCCAGACGGAACTGCTGGTTTCGATGGCAACTACGATTGCTAAAATTGTTACGATAGACGTTCCAAGTCGAACGTAGTTAGACCCGGTCAGTTTGTAAATCGGCAAGACAGACAGGGGAATATACGCCCACGCAAAATAGGATGCGTATAGAGCCATGCCGTTCTCTCGGCTGCCCCAACCCATGACGCCCATGAGGAAAAAGCCAAATCCAATCCATAGCGCGCAGCATTGAACAAACCGGTTTTTATAAAACAGCAAAAATCCAAGGAAACAGGCGGCGGTTAGGATTACTGCCCCGCCATAAATCGTGATGGGGATGTCTTGCGGCAAAACCTCCAGAACGACGCCGTGTTTGTAAAAGACGGCTGGCGAAAAATAGGTTGAGTAAACAAAATGAAGGTATTGCTGAAGTTTACTCACCGGACCAAGCTGGCTGGAATCCATGTCGGCGTACGCGGAAAGGGCTTCTACGCGCTGGTTGAGGTTGAACAGAAGACCAAATTTACTGAAAACGATAACAGATCCCAACCCGACGGCAATGATTTCAATAGTTTGGTTTACGAACGATTTGAATTTTTTTGCAGTAGCGATTGTAAAATAAACAACCGGGATGAGAGAGGTGGTAATTGTTCCGATTGCCGCCATTGCCAGAAGGGAATAATTTAACGTCTCCTGCTGTTGAGTTTCGTCGGTTTGCTCTTGTCGAACCAGAACGCAGTAGGCGATGAAAATAATCAGAGCCAAAAGCGAGAAAGCGTATTGCTCTACCGTCAGGGCAAAAATAACCGTTGACCAGGTTACGCTATAGAGAAAAGCGACAGCCCAGGAAAAGGATTCGTCGGTAAACGTCTTGACGATTCTTCGCAACAGCAGCCCAATTATCGCAAAGGCGCCGATTTGCCAAAATGCAATCGCGATGGAATAAACGTACTTGTAAACAAACACTCCCGGCAAGGTCAGGCACAGCAAAGCCGCCATAGCGTGCGAAAACATCGCGAATGGGAGAGCGAAAATCGCAAAAAGCGGTTGTCGAACGTCGTTGGCGCTGGACGTGTTGTTGCAAAACGTGTCCCCGTCAACAAGCAGGGCGGAGTCGCTGACGAAGATCCCCATCGGGAACTCTTCGTCCGGCTTTTCAATCGGCATCGGGTAAGTAAATACGGAGGTTTGAACAGCGATAATCAAAAGAGTTACGGTTCCAAGTCCCCAAAACAGGGACAGGTACAGCCATTCTCCCTTTGATAAACTCCTGAAAAATCGAACGATGCCGGGCATAAACGTTGCGTAGAGCCATCGCCAACCGACGTATAAAAAAGGTATGCACAACAGCGCGGCAACTACGCCCAGTTCATAGAATAAGGACTCGTACTGGTTGGCGTCGATTGATTGGATCTCGCAAAATCGTTTGATAAACCCCCAGCGGGTCCAAATAGGAAATCGAAGCGTTGCCCAGGAGGAAAAGCCGGTAAGCAAAAGAACAAACAGTTCCCCTTCCGCGCCAATGCGCTTTTCCTGGAATTTGAGAATGTCGTTACTGAAGAGCAGGGCGCAGACGGCAATTACTGCCAGCAGTTCTGAAATCCCAACCGCGACAAAGACCAACGGCATTTTGGTCTTCGCAACGTCTCGAACGACGGGAACGTTGACTAAAATAAAAGTCATCGTCGAAAGAAGCAGGAGCAATCCTGTCGATAGTCGAACGATGAACTTAATCATAATTACAGAGGAACTCTGTTCTGTTAAAGGAAGGGGAATGTCGCCGAGGCGAAAGGGAAGCGCTTGTTTTGAGCGCTCCCCGAGGCGTTATTTTTGCGAGGCGTTATTTTTGGTAATTGACCGGAACGACGATGTTGACGTTGTTGGCGTTGACAATAACCGGAACCTTGACGTTGTTAATTTCAAGAGACTGCTGATTTTGAGGAACAATGATGATGGGCTGCCCCTCGGCTTGAGAAGCAAAAACGACAACGTTGTCTGGACAGGACATCTCGATTTTATTGTTGTTTTGAACCGGAACGGAATGGGGAGATAAGTCCACAATCTCTGTATCCGTGGGGCGAATCGTAAAAGAGTTCGGGTTGACGTTTTGAATGGGGGTAATCATCTCGGAAGGAGAATTAGAGCAAAAAGTAAACCCCGGAGAATTGTTAGAGGGAGCGTTGGTTTGAGCGATAGGCTGCAAGATCGGAGCCGTTTGTGTAAGCTGAGGAGCAGTTCCGGCGGGAACAACCGTGACCTCTTTTGACCCTGTAAAGAACGTTAATGAAGGAAGGAAAATGCACAAAAAACCAACGCAGGCGCACATTGCCAAGATTGACGGTTTAACCGTTGCTGACCGCTTTTTTGAAGCGCTTTCCGGAACGGCGGGCGAAGAACTTTCTCGCTGGGCAACGTAATCAGAGGAAACGCTTGGCGACTTTTCCAGGTCGAGAATTTTTTGGAATGTTCGATGAGCCAGTCCATCGGGCGCAGGCTGTTGGTTGTCTTGCTCTTTGAGCGTGCTAAGCCTGCCAAAGATTTTAGAAAGCTGTTTGTAAGACTTTTCCCACTGTGGATTAGAATTGATTTTGGTAATCACGTTTGCGGATTCAGAGGGATCTAAACCGCCAACAAAGTAATCCAATAAAACGTTTAGGTCGTTTTCGTTCATAGTGTGTTTTGACATACCCGATGCCTTCGATGGTTTTACAAACTGGCGGGACTAAGGCGCTCAGCTTTTTGTATTATTCCGATAACCCTTTATTTTATGTTATCGGAATAATGTGGTTAAATAATCAACTGTAACATAAATTGTGTAAATTACTCTTCCTCTTCTACGTTTTCTTGAGAATTTTGTTCAAGGAAAATTTCACCCAATTTTATCATCGCGGAATGCAGCCGACTTTTAACCGTCCCGACGGGGATGCCTAAAATATCGGCTGCGTCTTTGTATTTAAGGTCTTCAAAATAGATCAGATTGACGGTGTCTCGCAAAATCGGCGGCAGTTTCTCTACAGCCTCGCGAACCCGTTTGGCTTGTTCCTGATCGTCCATTTTGGTTAATGGATCTTTCTCTGAGGACTCTAAAATGTCTTGCAGAGAACTGCTGGAATCGCTGTCTTCTCCGGAATAGGAGGCGTCAAGACTGATTGCCATTTTACGGTTGGAGCGTCGCTTGTAATCGATTGCCTGATTGGTGGCAACGGTGTACAGCCAAGGCTTGAACCGTTTGGAGAAATCAAACTGATCGTGTTTTGTGTAAACTTGCAAGAACGTTGACTGGAACACGTCTTCGGCAGCTTCCCGATTGCCTAAATATCGGAACAGATAATTATACAACGGAGCCTCGTATCGATGGATAATAACTTCCAGACATTTGGAATCTCCTTCAAAGCGATACCTTTCAAAGAGACTCTCGTCTGATGCGTTGTTATAATCAAACGATTGTGAACTTTTATCGGCGTTGTTTACAAGTTCTGCCATTTATACGCAATAGAGAAAAAAAGGTTTGATTTTTTTGGGGTATTTTTATAAATACCCTGTTGGGTAGTAGAGTTAACCCGCATAAACAGAAAAGTTTTTGCCTTTCTCTCAACTTATGTATCTTATCTGTTTTTGCGAAGCCAAAAACATCTTTCTGCCAGGATTTGCTCTCCTGAAACGAGCGTCATTTTTATACGAACTACCCATCGTATTTTAACAATCTGCCCCTCGTAACTTAAAGGAGCTTCTGGTAAAACGGTTTCGATTTTACCTAGTTTATGCGGATTGATCCAGTCTTCGCGCTGGCGAGACTGGAATTTATAATCCACAATTGTAATGTCCTCGTCGCCTTTGCCTTCTGTATGCCAGAAGACGGACATCTCTACCGTTTTGATCTGGTCTGTTTCGACGTCCAGAATTCGGTAATATCCTGTCAAACAATCGCCGGGATGGTAAATATAATCTTTACTGTCGAGAAAAAGGTTGATTCTCGGAGTAGGCTGCAAATCGTTTGATTCAGACATGACAAATGACGAGGTTTAAATTTTAGTTGTCGTACAGTCCGGGGATTTTGAACATCTTGCAGTAATCCGCCACCTCGGAACGAATTTTCGTTGCGACCTCGTTGGCGTCTGGCATGGCGCGAACAATGCGGATAATCCAGTTTGCAACCTGTTCCATGTCTTTTTCTTTCATGCCCATGGTCGTCAGAGCGCCAGTACCCATGCGGACGCCGCTGGTAACGGTTGGTTTGCGCTGGTCGCCGGGAACCATATTGAAGTTGGCGATAATCCCAGCCTTTGCCAAGGCGTCTGACATGTCTTTGCCGGTGAATTCTTCCTTGCGGAAGTCCAGCAGGAGCATGTGCGTGTCCGTTCCGCCGGTGGCGATGTTGACGCCCTCGTTGATGAGGCATTGAGCCAGATGTTGAGCGTTTTTAATAACCTGAGCGGCATAATCCTTGAATTCCGGTTTGAGAGCTTCTCCAAACGCGACAGCCATGGCGGCAATGACGTTTTCGTGAGGACCGCCCTGCAAGCCGGGGAAAACGGCGCGGTCAATGCGCTTGGCAAGGTTGAATTTGCTGTCGGCGTAGTATTTAGCCTGATAACGGTCTTCCTCTTTGGAAAGAATGAACCCGCTTCGGGGACCTCGCATCATTTTGTGCGTTGTACTGGTAACGATGTCACAGTAAGGGACGGGCGAAGGGAGCGCGCCGCCGGCAATCAAACCGGATATGTGAGCAATGTCGGCAACGAGGTACGCGTCAACTTCAGCCGCGATTTCGGCAAACGCCTCGTAGTTGATTCGTCGGGGATACGCCGTCGCGCCGCACCAAATCATGCGCGGACGTTCAGCCTTGGCGATTTCTCGGATTTGATCGTAGTCCAACAGCCCCGTTTCGGGAGACGGTCCAAACGGAACCTGTGTATAGTCCATGCCGGAGAAGTTTACTTTCCAGCCGTGGGTAAGGTGTCCGCCCAGGTTGACGGGCATGCCCATAACCTTGCTGGCGCCAGCCATAACGGCGCGGTAAACTGCCGAGTTGGCGGGAGAGCCGGAAAGAGGTTGAACGTTAGCGTGCTGAGCGCCAAAAACCTGCTTTAATCGATTGATGCAAAGCGATTCGACTTCGTCAATAACCTCGTTGCCTTCGTAGTAACGAACGCCGGGATAACCTTCAGCGTATTTGTTGGTCAGAGAAGAACCGGTGGCTTCCAGGACGCTGTAGGACGCGAAATTTTCGGACGCAATCATTTTGAGCGTGGAAGATTCGTAAGCGGCTTGTTTCTGAATCAGATTATAGATTTCAGGATCTTGTACTTTCAGATTGGGGTAACGTTCAGTCATGGCAAATGAAATGTAGGTAATGCTTGTTAATACTTGTAGTTACGGTGTTGAGAGTAGAATCGAGAGGCTTTTGACGGCAAAACTGTTGGGCGTTTTATCTTTGAAAAGTCCTTGCAAAAACTCTCCATTTATAACATTATACACTATGATTAAATCAAGACAAGGGGAGGGGAGGAGTAGGGAGTAGGCCGTAGGGGGTAGGGAGTAGGCAGTAGGGGGTAGGAAATTGGATTGGAAGGCGGTAACGGAGCGAACAACGTGAGCGAAGTTACGCTTAGGCGAGCCACGGGTGTAAACCTGTGGGCGTGAGCGAAGCGAACGAAATTGGAAGGCGGTAATGTAGTGAGCGAAGCGAACGGAATTACGCATTGAACCGCATCGCGGTTCAACAATTATCCTGCTCACGCACGCGGTTCAGCCCGGTTTGCAGCAGTCCCGCCCGCACAAATTCCCTTTGCCCTGCGGGAAACGTTTGAGGAAAACGAACTTTTACCGTCGAAAGAACGATAAAGGATTTGGGTTGCGGACTTCCGTCCGCGATCCAGAATGATTACTGGCTGCGAAAGCGCGCTTTTTGCGGGTCTGATGTTGTTTGTGCGCGAGCGGCGCCGGGGCTAACGATAATCATACCCGAGAAGACTCCGGCTCTTGCCAGCGTCAAAAAGTACGTTATTGCGGCTTGGGAGAAGAGTCTGAGGTAGAATCGGAATTAGAACCATTGTCGCTTTTGAAAATGTTTTTGCTTAGAAACCAGGTTTCATAAAAGAATGTATAGACAAGGGCTATAACAGGTCCAAAAAACAAAGCAAAAAATATACATACGATAATTATACTTACCACGATTCCATCTATCATAATAATTCTCCTTTCTTGTTTAACGAAACGATTTTTTGTTATTTCCATAACATCCTTATAATATAAATAACGAATTATTTATTAAAAAACGCCGCGAGTTATAAGATTTTTATAAAAATTTTATAAGATTTTCATAAAAAAGAAGAAAAATGGCTTTAGCAATTGTGAACCGCCGAGAGAATCGGGGCGTTCTCTGAGCGGTTAGGCGCATTTATCGCTGCTGATGATTGAGCGAGTCGTTGTAGAGAGGTTTGGAATCGCCGGGAAGCCAAAGTAAACTGGAATTTGAAGA
>JAZQDP010000078.1:0-10943 GCA_045546875.1 Thermoguttaceae bacterium
AAACCCGCTCCCGTTGGTCGCTTGTTCTTTCCTTACTAAAGTTTTTAGCCGCAAAGGACGCAAAGGACGCAGAGCAACAATCGGCTTAACACCAAGATTCTTCGGGAGCTTACGCATCCTGGGACGTCCCCTTTTTTCTGAAAACTTGTTCAGACGCTTGTACAAAACCGAAAACAGCGTTATAATACTGTTATTCCTTGCGAAATTCCTTGCTGTGAGGAGTTTTCGCGGATTTGTATATTAAAAACCGGGATAATACGTTATGTCTATGCGAACGCCGAAATTACTGTTGATATTGCTGATTATAACTATTGTCTTGATTTCTCTTTGTTGTTTTACATTTAAAATTCTGGATGTAAAATCGCGCTCTAAATTGAATGCGTTACGAAAGCAAACGGCAGTCGAGCTTGTTTCACGTTCGACCGAACAAGATGTTTCTCAACGCGAAATAATTGAGTTGTTCGGAAATCCCGATAGGAAATATAAAAGCCAAGACCCTTTTCTCAGAAAATCTTTTTGGTATATAGGAACGTTCAAACCCTCTGGGATATTTCCTGAACCTGAAGTCCTGGTTGTAGAGTATAACGAAGACGATTCGATAAAAAAGATTTCCATTACGACTGAAAAGGATTAGGATTTCATCTTAAAGAAATTGCTCGTCCTCTTGACGAATCCGCCTTAACCATTATAATAAACCGATTGTCTTATTTTTGCAGTAAGAACGCCCTCAACGGACGTTTGTATAACAATATCCCGAAAAATTACCGTTTGTATTAATCGAAGAACGTTCATTTTTTACAAGGAGGATTTCTCATGTTTTTAGAAAATTTTATGAATGCAAATTCCGACTGGCAAGCTCAACTTTCGATTTCGCCGTACTATATTGAAACCAAGCAGGACGGCGGCTATTATTTGTTAAAGTACAATATCGCTTTTTCAGATTTTGACAAGCCGGAAGTTATTGAAGCGCGAGGCTGCATTTTTCGTCAAGAGATAAATGGTAAATGGAAATGCGTATGCAGGTCTTTAGATAAATTTGGCAATTTTAGTGAACCGTATGCGGCGACTCCTAAAATTGATTGGTCTAAAGGCGTTGACGTCCAGGAAAAAATAGACGGTTCCATAATGAGAATTTGGTACGATGTGGACGAATGGCATATCAGTACTAACGGCGCTGTTGACGCATTTAAGGTTACTTGCGGTTTAACCAACTTTGGCGATTTATTTTTACGCATTCTGGGTCTGGGCAAAATCGACAGACTGGATGAATACTTTGATCGCGAAAATTGCTATTGGTTTGAACTCGTTTCCCCTCTTCACAATCGTATTGTGATACATTATCCGGAAGACCGTGTTTATTTTCTGGGCGCTCGCAATATGCAAACGATGGAAGAGTTGGACGTAGAATTTCATTTCGGCGAATTAGACGACGTACTTTGGCAGCCAAAGCATTTTCCGTATTATTCCTTAAAGGAATGTATTGAGGCGGCGCATCAAATGGGCGACGATGAAGAAGGATACGTCTGCGTTAGCGCCAGTAAAGAAAATCAGTCTTTCTTACGTATTAAAATCAAGGGAGACGAATACATTGCGTTACACAAATTGCGTGGAAGCGGTCCGTTAACCGTCCATCGCATTATTGAAATGTGGCAAGACAGTACGTTAGACGATTTTGTCGCATATTATTCTGAATATAAAGATTTCATTGACGAAATCATTCAGAACATCCGGCGGCTGATTGACGGTTCGGATAGCGCTTATCAAACCGTTTCAAGCTATTCGGACATTCATGAACGCAGAGATTTTGCAAGATACGCAAACGAGTACGTCAGTCCATTGAACAACTACCTCTATGCGCGTTTGGATAATAGAGTGTCCAACGCCGCCGATTTTTATAAAAAGATGCGACCGCGAACGCTCGAGTTTCATATTATCAAAAATCTGAGTCAGAAACAGATTGGCGTTGCGGAAGACGAATAGATAGACGACGCGGCGCCCCCGATGGCGGGGGAGCCAACCCGCGCTGCCGCGCGCCTGCCGATAACCGCTCTCGTTGGTCGCTTTGTCCCGCTTTGGTACTGCGACGAAGCCGCCCTCCTCTCTGGGGGGCGGATATTATCCGCCTAAGTTTTTTAGCCGCAAAGGAATGAAAGACGGTAACGAAGTTCGCGAAGCGAACGTAGTTACGCTTAGGCGAGCCACGGGTGTCAACCCGTCGGTATTCCGATGTTTTTAGCAGCAAAGAACGCAAAGGACGCAGAGATACAATAGTTTTGCGTCCTTTTTTCTGAAAACTTGTCCAACCTCTTGTAATAAACCAGATTTGACGTTATAATCGAATTATGAAAAAGTTGTTCTCCTTGTGTGTTTCCCTGCAAAGGAGAACTTGCAAGTTGGTTTAAAATCAGGAAAATATCAGTAAATACTATGAACAGCGCAAAAAGAGTATTCCTAAGAACAGTTTGTTTTTTCATATTGTCTTTTATTTTTGAATTGTTTTCCTCTGTCGGCTATTCACAAATTGGGGGAGAGCCTCAGATTGCAGGAGAGGCGCTTGCTTTATTGGAATCCGGGAGTCAGGAAGGAAACGCTCTGAAATATTTAGTAGACGCTTACGATCCGTATTTGCGTTATCATACGGATGAAAATTGCGCTCCGGGCGCTTTTCTTAAAAAAGGATGCTTTGAATTGGAAGTGCGCTTGAAAGAAATTAAACAGGATTTGTTTATACTGTTATCGCTTTGTCCCAGCGTCCGTAAAGTAGTTTTTTATGATTGTAAATTTAATGCCAAATTGGCTGTTGCGTCTGAGCATATAAAGAATGTTGCTATGTTAGAAATTGTTACGTTTTTTGAAGACGAACATTCGCAAACGTATCCAAAGAATTTGTTTCAGGCTTTAGAAAAGAGCAATATTTCCCTGTTAAGCCTGGAAAGCGTCTCGTCAGAGCAAATAGAATCAATTGTTAAAATGCCATCGTTAACCAAGCTTCATCTTTCTTGTTGTGGAGATAACGAAATAGAAAAGCTGGCAGAACTCAAAGACAAGCTGGAAATATTGTCGATGTCAAATTCGACGATGACGTCGCGTTCCGGGAAGGTTTTGTCAGCATTTTCCAAATTAAAGCTGTTAAAGCTGTTTGATGCAAAAGCCGCGCCGGATTTTTATAAAGAAATGACAACCTGTAACGTTCAATATTTTGTGTATGTCAGAACAAATAATAAACAGCTATCTCCTGCTTCCGAAATGTTTGTATCTCTTAGTCAATGGAAGAATTTAAAAAAGTATTATATAGACATTCGTCCGGAAGAGGAACGCGTTTTAGACAATTCAATAAGCAAACTTAAGAAAAGTCCCGCTGTCAGAATCCGTACTAAGCCATTTACCTGTTATCAAAAAACGCCTGAAATGCTGTATATTGATAAAGAATAAATCGCGATAGACGCGTTGATTGTTTACCGTCTTTCGTTTCTTTGTGTTCTTTGCGGCTTAATTTCTTATGCGGACTTCGTCCGCGACCCGGAACGGTTTTCGGCTGCGTCAAAGAACGTGTGCGGGTCATTGGACAAGGCGGCGTCAAGCCGCCGCAGTCCCCGGACCCCGCTAGTTCAGCTGGAAGTCCGACTGTTCAAACAGATAGCCGTATTTGGCGGGGAACGCCAAACCGTCACAGGCGGCGATGCGAATTTTCTCTGCGGACTCAACAATGCCGTCGGCAAGAATTCGGCGTCCTTCTTCCCACATGGGGCGAATCAGGCGTTCGACGATTTCCTTTTCCGGCATGGAGTTGTTGTCCTGTTCGACCCACATTTTCCACTTTTGCGCTTTGGGATTCGGATCGCTCTCGTCCCAGACGCGGAACCCTTGACCGGATTTCACACCCAAGCATTTGGATTTGTACAGAGAAATGAGAATCGGAGAGATGGTAATGCGTTCTGGAAAAGCGGAATAGAGAACGCTCCCAGCGTTGAACGTGGTGTCGATGCCGATTTCGTCCATCGTCTTAATCGGTCCCCACGCCATGCCGAAATTGACTGAGGCGTTGTCGATTCGGTCCATATCGACGCCTTCCTGAAGGAGAATCAACGCTTCGTTGAGGTACGGCTGAAGCAGTCGGTTGACGACGAAGCCGGGGCAGTCTTTGACCCACAGCGGCGTCTGGTCGGCAGATTTCAGAACGGCGTCCGCCTTATCCAGCGTCGCAGGCGCAGTCTGCTCTCCGCAGACGATTTCCGTCAGTTTGCGGTTTCTGACCGGATGAAGAAAATGAATTCCGCAGAACCGGTCGGGGCGCTGTAACACAGACGCCAAGCGGCTAATGGGAATCGTTGACGTATTGGAGCCAATCAGACAGTCCGATGTAACAACGTCTTCCACCGCTTTGAGCAGTTCCTGTTTGACGTCGATTTTTTCAACGACGGATTCTATAACGACGTTACAGCCGGACAGGTCTGAGAGTTGGTCGGTAAATTCACCGCCCGAGACTTCTTCTCGAAGCAGGTTCCGTTCGACCATTTCCCGACCGCCGGGAGCGATGTCGTAAACAACGACAGGGACGTCTTTACGTCTAAAGGCGGCGGCGATGCCTGCGCCCATAATTCCGCCACCCAAGACGCCGAGTCTTACTTTTTCCATATTGAAAAGAGTTGAAGCTAGATGAAAGGCGGTAACGAAGTGAGCAAAGCGAACGAAGTTACACTTTATTCTGTTGGTTCGCCTGTCGGCGAAAGCGTAACTGCGCTCCCGTTGGTCGCTCCGTTACCGCCTTCCATTCCTCTTGCCTTAAAACAGTTTCTCTGCCTCGACGTACTCTCGTTCCTGAGCGTCTGCAACGCCTTTGAACGTCAAAAGACCTTTGTACAGGTTGAGACCTTTGAGCAGTGCGGGATCGGCTTTCATGGCTCCTTCTGCGCCGAGGGTAGCCAGCTTGAGAACATAGGGCAGCGTGGCATTGGTCAGAGCGAAGGTTGACGTTCGCGGAACGGCGCCGGGCATGTTCGCGACAGAGTAATGGACAACGCCGTGCTTGATAAAGTACGGGTGTTCGTGAGTCGTGCAGCGGTCGATGGTTTCAATCGATCCGCCCTGGTCGATAGCAACGTCAACCAGAACAGCGCCGGGTTTCATCTGCTTGACCATGTACTCTTTAACCAGTTTCGGCGTGCGGGAACCGGGAACGAGAACCGCGCCGATAACCAGGTCGGCGTCTTTCACCGCCGCTTCGATATTGTACGAGTTGGACATGAGGGTTTGCAGACGGCTGTTGAAAATGTCGTCCAGATAAGCCAGACGCGGTCCGGACAAGTCCAAAACTGTTACCTGAGCGCCCATGCCGAGAGCGATTTTAGCGGCAGACGCGCCAACGTTTCCGCCGCCGACGATAACGACTTTACCCTTTTCAACGCCGGAAACGCCGCCAAGGAGAACGCCGCGGCCGCCGTTGGTTCGTTCCAGCAGGAAGGCGCCGACCTGAACCGCCATGCGCCCGGCGATTTCGCTCATCGGGGACAGCAGCGGCAGAGCGCCGTTGGGAAGCTGAACGGTTTCGTACGCAATGCCGATGATTTTCGATCTGAGTAGCGCATCTGTCAGTTCCTTGTCAGGAGCGAGATGGAAGTAGGTGAATACAATCTGATTCTCTTTCAGGAATGGGATTTCAGCGGGAAGCGGTTCTTTGACTTTGACGATCATATCCGCCTTTTCAAAGGTTTCCTGAGCGGTTTTGAGAATCGTCGCGCCAGCGCGGACGTATTCTTCATCGGTGAATCCGCTGCCGGCTCCGGCTCCGGACTCGATAACGACTTCATGCCCGGCACGAACGCAGGCGTCGACCCCCGCCGGGGTCATGGAAACGCGGTCTTCCTGGGGTTTAATTTCTCGTGGAACGCCAATAATCATAATAGTTGTTGTTGGGTTAGGGGTTAATGGGAGGCAGTAGGCAGTAGGCAATAGGGAAAGGCAGTAGGCGCGAAGCGCATACGCTAGAACCGTGTAGCGGTTCAATATTAGTAGCCGTGGGGTTTAACCCACGGAGGCCGTAGGAATGATTAACTACTGCCTCTTGCCTATTGCCTAATCAATCTTCATCGCCGCGGCGAGAATTTCCGACGTGCTGGGACGCATAATGCGCGGGTCAACGTGTTCGCCTTTTTGGAGCGTAGCGCGAACCTGTTTTCCGGAAATGAAGACGGGCTTTTCGTCCTTGTGGAATTCCATCAGGTCGACGCGGCCGATGGATTCGTAATAGGCGGCAAATCCAACGTTGAGCGGATGAATCTGCAGGTCGCCGTTGAGCTTGTTGAAAATCTCCTGAGCGTCGAAGTCGCCCCAAATCGCCGTGCCGTCGTCGTAGGGGGCGTCTGCATGCTTGCGGCCGATAATCAGGTCGGTAAATCCAAAGTTCTGACGGTAAATGGCGTGCATGACAGCTTCTTTCGGTCCGCCGTAGAACATCTTGATATCCAGCCCGAGAAGGATGACTCTGTCCGGAACCGCTTCGCCCGGTCGGTTTGCCCACAGCTGAACGTCCGAGTCGCCTTCGCCCAATGCGCGGTCAGCAATGAGCTTTTCGTAGGTTTGCATGCGGATTTCAGCGTTGACGTCGTCGCCTTTGGTTTCTCCGACGAGCGGGTTAAGGCACGCGCCGGCGTTAAATCCCTGCTTGAGCAGCGTTTCCAAACCGTAAACCAAAGCGTATTCGTGAGCGCGATGGAGCGGGTTGCGAGTCTGGAAAGCGACAACGCGTTCCCAGCCTTTGGATTCCAGCAGATCGCGAACTTCCGCCGGGGAGAGGACGTACTTGCCGAACGCCGGGTTTTTCTTGGGCGGAAGAACCTGAATCTTGCCGCCGATAAGCCACGTCTTCGCGCCGTCGTTGACGAAAACCATTTTCGCGCCGGGGTGATCGGTGCGGCTTGTCAGATATACTTTTTTAACGTAGTCGACTTTGTCCCACGGGAAGACGTCGGTCAGTTCCAGAACAGCGACGATTTCGTCAGCCGTGTTGACCAGCGCGACTTTCTGTCCCACTTTGAGGGTTTTCGCCAGTTCTTCCGTAACGGGCAAAGACAGCGGAATCGTCCAAGCATACGCCTTGCCGTTAGAAAGGATGTTTTCTTCGTTGAGAACGCGATCGTAGGTTTCCTTGTCCATCGGACCGGTCAGAGGGGTCAAGCCGCCGTCGCCGAACCGGTACACGGTAGAAAGATCAGCGTCGGAAACGGGAACCTTTGTCAATTCAGCCGCCTGAGCGGTGAAATCGGCAATCTGGTCAGCGGGAACGGTTAAATTCAACGGGGCGGACATTCCGCCGTGCGGAGCAATCAAATACGACATGGCAATGCCTTGGTTAAGGGTTAAAGGAAAATGAAATTGATTAAGGGATTAGGGAGTAGGGAATAGGAAGTAGAAGTAAGTTTTGCGCTTTGCGTCCTATGACTACTTGCTACGTGCCACTATAATCTATTCCCTAATGCCTATTTCCTGTTCTCTATAATTAATCGTACATTTTTTTGTCTATCATTAGTGTAATTCATATTATATATAATTTAGGTTGTTTAGGTAGGGGAGGCGCTTAATTAGCGTTTCAAAACGTTCTAATGGGGTACTGTAAGTAATTCATAAAAGAGGTATAATATTTAATTAGATAATATTACGTAGCAGTCAGGATTTGCAAATGTATACAGACGACATCAATCAATACGACTACGAGTTGCCTAAAGAGTTAATAGCTCAAAATCCGTTAGCAGATCGCGCTGCGGCAAAAATGATGGTTGTCAACCGTAGCTCTGGCGAGATTTTACATCGTCGCGTTGGAGATTTTATTGACCTGTTGACGCTTCAAGACGTTGTTGTGTTAAATAATACAAAAGTCGTCCCTGCTCGGCTGCTGGGCTATCGCGCTCAGACAGGCGGTCATTGGGAAGGTTTGTTTTTAGAATTGGCTCCTCAGCCAGACTCTCCAACTCCTAAATGGCGTTTAATCGGTTCGACGCGAGGTAAACTTCAGCCCGGCGAATGCGTTGTATTGCAAAACGTTAACGGTCAAGACGATATTTCACTTCGATTTGAGACGAAATCAGCGGACGGATCATGGATCGTAAGTCCTGAATCGGATGAAAGTTATTTGTCAATTCTTGATCGGGCAGGACGCGTTCCAATTCCGCCGTATATTCGCAACGGGGAAATGGACGAATCCGATATAAACAACTACCAAACGGTTTTTGCGAGCGTTCCAGGCGCCGTTGCCGCCCCAACGGCAGGATTGCATTTTTCCCAGCAGGATTTAGATTCAATTCGCGCCAAAGGCGTTGATATTCAATACGTAACGCTTCATGTTGGCATTGGGACGTTTAAGCCCATTTCCGTTACGAAGCTTTCAGAGCATGAAATGCACAGCGAGTATGCCGAGCTTGACGCTATAACGGCAGATCGACTCAATCAACGCCGTAGCGCTGGCGGGCGTCTGTTTGCAATTGGAACGACCAGCGTTCGAACGTTGGAATCAGCTGGGCAGTCCGGTAAACTTTTGCCAATGGCAGGACAAACCAAATTGTTTATTAAGCCGCCGTATCAGTTCAAAGCCGTTGACGCCATTTTGACAAATTTCCATTTGCCTAAATCGACATTGTTGGTAATGATTCGCGCCTTTGGCGGCGACGAACTGATTAAAGAAGCCTACCGACAAGCGATAGAACAAAAATATCGTTTTTATTCATACGGCGATTGTATGGTAATCATTTAATTCAAGCGTTAAGTCCGCAAAGCGTTCATATCGCTTGTTACAACCACTAACTACTAACCTCTCCCCCCATGAAAGAAGAAGACATATTGGTAATCCCAACGCAGGCGTTTCATGAAGCCGGTTATTTTCAAGGATTCTCCCTGCTTAAAGAAGAATTTATTCGAGGGTTGCTAACGGAGCAAAACGTTTCTTTTCGCCGCAGAGCGGATATGGAGCTTGATCCATCGTATAAGCAGCTTATTCCGTATATGATTATTCGGTACACAGAACCGACCGGACAGGTTAAATTGTTCCGTTACGTTCGAGGCAAAGGAATGGGTGAAGGACGCCTCCATGAAAAACATTCGGTTGGCGTTGGCGGGCATATATCGCTTGAAGACGTTCAGTCTCAAGGAGGTTCTGCCAATTCCAAAGGTTGGGAAGCCTATCATTTAGGCATGCTCCGCGAGCTTTCGGAAGAAGTGATTTTATCGACGCCGTACAAATCTCAATGCGTTGGGTTAATTAATGACGACTTAACTGAAGTTGGGAAAGTACATTTAGGCGTTGTTCATATTTTAGATGTAGAAACGCCAGACGTTGTCGCGAGAGAAACTGACCTGTTGCGAAGCGGCTTCGTTCCTGTGGAAGAACTTATGCAAGACCTGGATTTGTTCGAATCCTGGTCGAGCATTTCACTCAAAGCGTTGTTTGACAAATAACGATGAAAGGCGGTAACGAAGCGACCATCGGGAGCGTAGTTACACAGTTCGCTGAAAGCGAACCAAAAAAACAGTACCCGATATTAAGTTCGCCTGATGGCGAATGCGTAATTCCGTTCGCTTCGCTCACGTCATTACCGCCCTCCATTTTTCATTCCCCCTTTTTTCTAAATTACTAAAATGTCAATTGAACTTACAGCAGTTGCTGCTACAGAAGTGCTGAACGTTATGGAAAACCAGGACCTGGATGCGGATAAGACGTATTTGCGCGTCATTATTCGCAGCGGCGGTTGCAGCGGCATGAATTACGGCTTGGCGTTTGACGAAAATTACGACAAAACCGTTGATGCGATTTATCCTCAAAATGGAGTTAACGTAATTACAGCTAAAAAATTTGCGCCTTTTTTGGACGGCAGTTCGATTAACTTCCTTGACAATGCTCAAGGTCGCGGGTTCCTTGTTGAAAATCCCACATTTCCAGCAAATGCCGGCTGTGCAGGCTGCCATCACTAATTAATTTGGAATTCCTGATTCCGGATTAAATATTTGTCTCCCATCTTTCCATGCATCGATACTATTGTCCTCAATTGCCGAATAGCGGGTTAGTTTCTTTGCCTGATGAAGAAGCCCATCATGCGAGGACGGTTTTGCGTCTTCGCGTTGACGACCCGTTGATTGTATTTGACGGGGCAGGACGTGAAGCGCAAGCTCGCGTTGCTGTAGCGACAAAGAAAGAAATGACAGTCGAAATCGAGTCTGTAAGCGAAGTTAGTCGAGAATCACAGCGGAGATTAACGATTGCGGTTGCCTTGCCCAAGGGAGATCGGCAAAAATGGCTCATTGAAAAATGTGTCGAACTGGGAACGCAGCAAATTCTCCCTCTGGATGTAGAACGATCTGTTGCAAAGGCGGAAAAACAGGTTGTGGAGCGGCTTGAACGTCAAGTTATCGAAGCGTCCAAACAGTGTCGGCGGAACACTCTAATGAAAATTCTTCCGCCGATGAAATGGGACGAATTCTTAAAACAGGTTAGCGACGATACCGTTCAAACGCTTGGAACGTTTGATTTTAAATGGATTGCCCATCCCGGCGGTCTAACTGTCTCACAACTATTGGAAAATGTCAGTTCCAACTCATTGATTTTAGTTGCAATTGGTCCAGAAGGCGGATTTACGGAAGAAGAATGCGCTGCCGCTACCGACATTGGTTTTCAACAAGTCTCTTTAGGAACCAGGATTTTACGCATAGAAACAGCTGCAATATCGCTCGCTTCTCAAATATGTAACTGATAAAATATTGAATATTAGACTCTTTCGGTATCAAAACGTATATTATTTGAGAATAATAGGTTGTGAATGGGATGGAAACTACTCCCAGCGTCTAAATATATCTTTTTTGCGGTGTTGTAACCCTTAAGATTCTTATAATTGATACAAGTTTTATAAAAACTTTTTTAAAAAAATTTTAAATAATCCCTTTACATTTAAAAATAATAAGCT
>JAZQDP010000079.1:0-5181 GCA_045546875.1 Thermoguttaceae bacterium
GAAAAACCGAATCCTTCAAGGTTATGCGTATGAAAATGCTCGTTTAATACTCGATATGAGTTGTCATATCCAAACTGCCAGTTCATTCGACGGGTTATGACAACCGAATTAAGTATGTAATCCGGCAACAGCTGTGAATCGTCTTCGACAAGAATTTCACTGGGATGAATTCGCGCTATCTGGTCTAACAGTTCAGAACGCTGAAACCCTGCCGCCTGGAATCGACCGGTTGACAATTCCACCCACGCCATACCAACGTAATCATGTTTACCATCAACGACGGCTGCCAAATAGTTGTTTGTGCGCGGATCGAGCATACTGTCGTCTGTAACCGTCCCGGCAGACACCACGCGCGTAACCGCTCGTTTGACAATTCCCTTCGCAAACCGTGGGTCTTCCATCTGGTCGCAAATCGCCACTTTCTTTCCCGCATTAATCGTTTTAGAAAGATACTGTTCAAGCTGATGGTGCGGGAACCCACACATGGGCGTGGCGTTTTCTCCTTTGTCTCGACTTGTCAGCGCCAGTCCAAGCAGGCGCGCCGCCGTCTTGGCGTCTTCGTTGAACATCTCGTAGAAGTCGCCCATTCGGAAAAACAAAATTGTATCCGGATACGCTTTTTTCGCTTCCAGATACTGTCTCATCATCGGAGTTTGGTCAGCCATGGAAAAAATGGTTATGGAATTGGTATAATGTGTATTTTCTATATATTTTACCAATTCGACAGATTTTGTCAAGTTGCACAGCGTCAAGAATAGATTGAGAAAGGACGCAAATTTTGGTGCAACAAAAAGAGATGGGGATCTTCCTGTAAGTTGGCGCCTAGCGTTTGTGCAGATCAATCCGTACACGGATTTAACAGATTAAACGTATATTTACCGATTGGTTAATTTACAACTCGAGCGTTCAGCATAATTATTGATTTTTAATAGAAAAGCACGAAAATTACGAAAAATTTTAGATTATAGAATAATCCTTTCGTTTGATTTGTTCTTTTCGTGTATTTCGTGGCTAAAAAAATCTGGAATGAGTAAAACGCCCGATTTTTAGCTCACAGGCGCCAACTTATCGGCTGAACCAGAAATGGTTCAGCCCGATTCACGACAGGCGGCGAGACTCCGCAATTATGAGGGCAAAACGGCTTTGACTGCGAAATTGTTTTTTCCAAATACCAACAAGGCGGCAGAGAACTGCCGCCTATCAGACTACGCTATATGCAATCGCAGGGCGCAAATTCACGGACATGTGGTTAAAGCTCTTTCTTTAATCGAGTCCGCCCCGCTCCCCACGCTTACGCTTGTTTACTATTCTGCCTTGACTGTTTTTAACTTAATGTCTCTCAGCGCTTGAATAGATTGAGCTTCCTTCTCTATAGGCATATTTTTCCATGTAACGTTTACGAGGATATCGGCATCGGACATCTCTGGAAGACGCTGGAATGTTTCGCCTCTCATCGTCAACATCGGGACGTCTGGAGCGTTTACCAGACCTTGGTAAATTTTAGTCTGTCCGTTATTTTGGTTGACAGTCCAATCGCCTCCCCCTCGACCAATAACGCGTAAAGTAAACGAACCGTCAAGAGGAGCGTCCGCCAGTTGCGTTTCGGCAGATTTATCATACGCGTCAAAGACCTGCTGAACGTCATTTTCCAGCGGAGTGGGTTTGGGACGCGGCCATCCGCACTTGCTCTGAATCGCAAAACGAATCAATCTCAAAAGCGTTTCGTATGTTACCGTCGGCGGCGGCAATTGAGGCGCTGCCTGAATCGTGTTCGTCATGTCAAATTCCGGATCGTCTCGCCAGTAAGATTTGTACATTTCCATCTGACCCGCAAAGACTTTCAACAATTGATCCACCGAATCAAACGGCATTGCTGGATGATCAGCATCAACTTTAACATACTTTTGAATGGATTCGATAATCGCATTGGTCATATCTTCCATGCTAATTCTGTTTGCTGCCGTAAGATGATACGTCTTTTCGTGAAGTTCAGGACGAGAAATGACATGCGTCATGACTTGTGAAATCCAGTCAACTGGCACAAAATTCTTTCTGTCGGACTGGTTCATGCCCAACGAATGACTGAACGCAGTAAATAATTCGTCTGTGATCTTCGTAGGATCAAAGAACGGAAGCATAATTTTAATCGGAGTATAAAAACCGTTATACGTAGATGTATGACCCGTATGTTGATCTCCAACAATAATCGCAGGACGATAGATGGTTAACGAATCGAGGAATGAACAGGAGTGAACCATTTTCTCTCCTTCGAGCTTGCTCTTTTCGTAATCGTTACTAAAAGTTTGCCCTTCGTCCAACTCCGTTTCAAGAACAACGCCCTTTCTTGAACCACAAACATAGCAAGTTGACACATGATGAAATTTCCGAATGTTGGCGCTTTGGCACATCTGTAAAACGTGTTCCAACCCAGCAACGTTTGAAACGTACGGCTCGCCCTTTTCATCCGCTTGAAACGCCAAGCTGGCAGCGCTATGAACGACAGCGTCAACGTGCTGAGAAATCCAATGGATTTGATCTTTGTTCAAGCCGAGTTCCGGTTTATGAAGATCGGTCTCCATAATAACCGGTCGCGGCAAAGCTCGACCAAGATGACTCTCAAAATAGCGAAGAATCCCCTCAATACGCTGCCGGGCGATTTCTCGACGACTGGAACGAATTAAAGCTAACACCGGAATGTCTTGGCTGAGCAGATCTTTAAGCAGGTATGAACCCAATAAACCTGTCGCTCCTGTCAATGCTAAATACTTCATTACTAATTACCCAAAATAAAGTTAACAATAATTTATTGTTTGTATGATAATAGTAAGATTACCATACAAACAAAATGAGTTCCCTACAATATTTTCGCCGTCATCCAATAACAGCGAGTTCCTTGAACCATATCGTTTTCTGGCAAAGCCCAAAACAATAGCGTTCCCAATATCTCAAAGCGTAACAAGTCAATTCCAAACAAAGGAATGTTTTGCAGCTTCTAACAATATGTCAGAGTTCGATAAACTTCGACCAAAATCGGCATCTATCCAAAACCTGGCTTATTAATATTAAAAATGATTTAAAGTTCCAAAGCTCAATGCTTCAGGAATTTCGCGTATTTACTCTAAAGTTTTAATTTCTTTTTGAGCCATAACATCAAATTCTTCCGGCACGTCCGTTCCTGAGAAGGCTCTAGCTATTAGTTGCCAGCTATTCGCTTGAGCTTTCGGAGTTCCAGCATTTTCACGATAAACGTTAGATGCTGGGCTTGAGAAGCTAAAAGCCAGGGGCTAATGGCTATCTCGCAACTACAGGCGCGCAGTTACCGGATGGATTTAATATCTTGCGACAACTATATATCAAAACTTCTAATTTGAGTTCTTCGATAGTTAATATCTCCACCTTTTACTATTTTACCACATTAATTAATACTGTCAAGATATTTGTGCACAATATTCCTTTTTTTTAATTGCCCTACTCGATACAAACATTATTTTTATCACACTTTATTGCTATTGGGTAATATTAACATATATATCAGAGTAATCTGTGCAGTTTACAAAGACACTAAACAGAGCGTGATTTTGCGTTATCTTTTAAGAGTTATTATCCAGAAAAAGTTGCTCATATATACTTCTCTGCTTGAAATATCCCGAAAAGGCGCTATTAGCCTCTGCTTCGGGGGGCGGGTATTACCCGCCAAATAACTCACATTATTATTTTTCGCAGACAATGTCCGCGCCCCAGTTGCAGAAAAACTCAAGTCGATTCCGTATATAATAAGGATAATAAATTGATTATCTGAACATCGCGGCAAGTTCTGCCATTGGGACGTCTTTCTGAGATCCATCCGCAAGGTTTTTAATCTGGACTTTGCCTTCTTCAAACTCTTTGCTGCCAGCAATGACAACGTACTTGAACCCTTTGCGGTCTGCGTACTGCATTTGAGCTTTAATCTTTTTAGGTTCTGGATAGAGTTCAACTTTCAAACCTGCAGAGCGCAAATCCATAGACATCTTAATATAGTCGTTAAGACGTTCCTGATCGAAAAACAAAATCAGGATGTCCGCAGGAGTTTTGGCGCTTGGCAGTTTGCCGAGTTCTTCCATCGCCGCCAGAAGTCTGTCCAGCCCCAACGACGCGCCGATGCCAGGCAGCTGCTGTTTTGTATAAAGTTCAGCCAGATTGTCGTATCGTCCGCCGGAGCAAACCGACCCGATTTTGGGAAGTTCCGTTAAGAACGTCTCAAAAATAACGCCGGTGTAATAATCCAAACCTCTTGCGATCGACAAATCAATTTGAACGGAGGCGTCAGGAATTCCAGCCGCTTTAGCGCCAGCAAGAATCTGTTGTAAACGGTCGATGCCGGATTGAGCCAACGCGTTATTGCCAGCGATTTCTGACAACTTCGATAAAATACTGTCATTTGTTCCCGTCAAAGACGCCATCGTCAACAGTAATTTGCACTGCTCGTCTGTCGCGCCAGCAAATTGCTTAAGCTCTTCGGCTGTTTTATCCACCCCAATTTTAGCCAGTTTATCAATCGACCGCAAAACGGCGACGGAATTTTCGCGCAAATTCATCAGTTCCAAAATGCCATTGAGAATCTGACGATTGTTGACATGGATAACAAACTGATCTTTAAATCCCAGCTTGCAAAACAGCGTGTAAATGACCAGAACCGCTTCAATATCGGATTCTATGCCTGTCGTTCCAATCGTATCGAAATCGCACTGAACAAACTCGCGATAACGTCCCCGCTGCGTGTTTTCACCCCGCCAGACGGGAGCAATATGATAGCGCTTAAAGGGCGTTCCCAATTCATTAATGTGCTGTGCGGAAAAACGAGCCAGAGGAACAGTCAAGTCAAATCTCATACCGACGTCTCGACCGCCGGCGTCTTGAAATTTGTACATCTGTTTATCTGTCTCATCGGATCCTTTCCCTTGAAGAATCTCAAGATATTCCAAGGCAGGCGTGTCGATAGGAGCAAAACCGAACGATTCGTAGACTTCCGCGGCGGCATTGATAATTTGACGACGCGGAATCATTGTTTCCGGAAGGTAATCGCGGAAACCTTTAAGCGTTTGAGGGGTAATCATAATTGTTTAATTCGGAATTCGAAATTAAGAATTCGGAATTGAAAGGCGGTAACAGAGCAAACATAAGCGTAATTACGCTTTATCC
>JAZQDP010000080.1:0-2539 GCA_045546875.1 Thermoguttaceae bacterium
TATGCTGTATTCATGAATACAGAAAAATGGAATACTATTGCATTGAACCCAAATTTCTCTTATAATTCAAATACGGTTATTTTCAATTCTACCAATCCACCCATAATCCCATAACCTCATTCAATACCATGAAACGAATTACCTTCCTTGCAACTGCAATAGCAGCGCTTTTTGTTTTGAATTTCACTCAGGCGGCGGAGAACCAGTCCGTTACGCTGTCCAACGCGTTTTTAAGCCGGACGATGACGGTTTCCAACGGCGTTTTGCGAACGACTCAAATCGAGAACCTCCGCGCCCCCGTGGCGGGGGAGCCGATCCGCGCTGCCGCGCGTCTGCCAGAAGCCGCTCCCGTTGGTCGCTTGTGTAATTCCACTAATAACATCCAATCTGAAACCAACCAAACGTCCTGGAGTCCGGAAAACGCAGCAGAGTTCAAGCTCCGCGTCTCGAAGGGAACGCAGTTTGTCGATGGCGACGAAGTTCTCTCAACGTCCGATTTTATCTGTACGAAAGCGGAACAGTACAAGCTGGACGGCGCGGCAGGGTCGGGAGCGGCGTTTACGCTGGAAAACAAAGACCGGGGCTTGACCGTTACAGTTCGATACGAACTCAAAGATTCGGACTTCTTCCTCCGCAAGCGGCTGGAAATTCAGTCTGAAAAGCCGATTACGCTGGAATACATCGAAGTCGATTCTATTCCTGCGCCGGACGCTTTGCAGATTTATACGTGCAACGCCATGACTTCTCAGGCGCCCAACAACTGGCGTCCGAACCTGGGTCAGCCGCTGTACACAACGCAAACCGGGACGTTTTGGGGCGTCGAATTCCCGGCGGCGCACAACACGGTTGAAAACAGCGTCCTGCAGTGCGGCTATTTATGGGGAAAGGAAATCGCAGGCGGTCAGACGTATCTGTCCTACTGGTCGGTCTGCGGCGCGGCGGACGACCCGCAATTCGTCGCTGACTGTTTTCAGCAGTACATAGACACGATTCGCGCTCACGCGTTCCGGCTTCAGACGCAGTACAACGCCTGGTTTGACTGGGGCGGCGGCGTGAATCGGAACTCGTTCAAAGCGAGCGGCAACAAAATCAATGAGGAACTGTGCGTCAAACGGGGCGTCAAGCCGCTGTCCGCTTACGTTATCGACGACGGCTGGCAGGAGAACAGCCGCAGAATCTTTCAGCAAGCTTGGCCCGTCAACGGGAAGTTTGACCCGGATTTCGCCTCGACGTTTCAGGATATGAAAGCCGTCAACTCCCATCTGGGCTTGTGGCTCAGCCCCGGCTGCGTGTTCAACTGCGGCGGCATGGTAAATCTCTATCGCCAGGAGGGATACGAAGCCCTGACCCGATCCATGTCTCTGTGCGGTCCGAAGTACATGGCAGACCTGGAAAAGCGCATGGTCGAACTGACGCAGCAGGGCGTCTGCTTCTTCAAGCTCGACGGGCTGTTCGGACATCTCAACATCCGGGATTTCGAGATTACCGGTCGCGGCTGTCCCGCCATGCCGCAGCTGGGAACGGAAGGGTTCTCCTTTAACGACGCCCGGCTCAACGATACGAAATACGACGAGCTGAAAGAATACTACATGGTCGCGGGAACGGAACGGCTGATGCAGATTTTCTCCAAAATGCGTCAGGTCAATCCGGACGTTTACATTGTCATTTCCAACGGCGCGTGGCTTAGCCCGTGGTGGCTGGGATACGTCGACACAGTTTGGATGATCAACGCCGGCGACGCGGCTTCCGGGTCTGACCGAACGGGCGAACTGACCTATCGAGACAACATCTATCACGAAATCGTGTTTATCGACAAAGTCCAGTTCCCGCTCAACGCGCTGTTCAATCACGAACCGAAAAAGAACGCCAGCGGCGAGCCGGAACAGACGTTCCGGGAATACCTGTTCATGCACCTCACCCGCGGAACGGGATTCGTTGAAATGTACCTCCGCCCGCGCGTGCTGAACGATTCCGACTGGAACGTTTTGGCTGAGGGCTTGAAATGGGCGGACGAAATCTATCCCTGCTTTGCCCGGGCGAGAATGTTCGGAGACAAGCCGGCGTCGGGCGCTCCCTACGGCTATTCCGGCTGGGACGGCAAGAAGGGGTATCTGTCGGTTCACAATCCCAACCGCAGCGAGGAAAAAGAAATTACCGTTACCCTCGACCGCGCCATCGGCATGATTCCCAACGACGGCAAGACGTACGCCGTCAAAGCGGTCGTCGGCTCTCAAGACGGTCTGAACAAGACGTACAAACAGGGCGATACAATCACGTTCAAACTGAAGCCGAGAGAAATTCGCGTCCTGCAGTTTGACGCGATGTGATAATTCGGAATTCGGAATGCGGAATGCGGAATTACGCAAGCGTAGGCGAGCCGGGAACGTTAGTTCCCGGGCGTGAGCGTAGCGAACGTAAAATGAAAGGCGGTACCGAAGCGAGTGAAACGAGCGAAGTTACGCTTCCACTAGAACAGCGTAGCGGTTCAATGTTTCTAGCCGTGGGTGAAACCCCATAGGTATCAACTTAAGAGGAGGTA
>JAZQDP010000081.1:0-9497 GCA_045546875.1 Thermoguttaceae bacterium
CTTGTCTGTCAAATGGCATCAAATCGGGCATCTCCAAACCAATAAAATCCGGGATATTTTACCCTATACAACGCTGATTCATTCTGTAGATTCTATTCGTTTGCTGGACGCGCTGTCTGAGAATCTGGAGAAGTATTTTCCGAACAAACCTGTTCAAGACGTGCTTTTAGAAGTAAACTACGAACAGGAAGATAACAAAACGGGGTTAGATCCGGACGCTCTTTTGGGCGTGATGGAATACGCCTTGACGTTGCCGCGGATTCGCGTTTGCGGTTTGATGACGATGGGAGCGTTGGGGTCTTCTCCGGACGAAGCTCGCAAAACGTTTGCCGCCGTTCGAGAGTTGCGAGACAGGCTTCAGGAAACGTTTAAGCCGCAGACGCCATTAACGGAATTGTCAATGGGTATGAGCCATGATTTTCATGAAGCCATTCTCGAAGGCGCAACGATGGTCCGAGTCGGCTCTCGACTGTTTGAATAGTGTATAGCGAGGCAGTAGTGATGAATCTCCCCACTACTGCCTACTGCCTCTTGCCTACTGCCTAAACTAATCTTTCTTTTCTCGAATCCAGTCTGTATGGAAGACGGTAACGCCATCGCCATCGGTGCGTCGGTACGTATGGGCGCCGAAATAGTCTCGCTGCGCCTGAAGCAGGTTCGCGGGCAGCCGTTCGCTGCGATAGCCGTCGTAATAGGCTAATGCGCCGGAAATGGCAGGGCAGGGGATGCCCAGTTCAACGGCGGTTGCGACAACTTTACGCCAAGCGGTTTGTGAATCTTCCGCAATGCTCTTGAAGTAGGGATCCAGGAGCAGGTTTTCCAGTTCCGGATTTTTGTCGAACGCGTCTTTAATGCGTTCCAGGAACGTGGCGCGAATAATGCATCCGCCGCGCCAAAGCATTGCGATGGGACCGTAGTTGAGTTTCCAGTCGTTGGCTTTTGCCGCCGCCTGCATCTGAACGAATCCTTGAGCGTATGAGCAGATCTTGGAAACGTAAAGAGCCTTTCGGACGAATTCGATGAATTCCTGCTTGTCGCCGGTGTAAACGCCTTTTGGTCCGGGCAGAACTTTACTGGCGCGAACGCGCGCGTCTTTCAATGCGGAAAGGCAGCGAGCGTACACAGCCTCTGTAACCAACGTACTGGGAACGCCCAGGTCAAGAGCCAACTGCGACATCCATTTTCCGGTGCCTTTCGCCCCGGCGGTGTCGAGAATCATATCGACAAGGTAGTTGTCTGTGAGCTTGTCTTTAACAGTGAAGATGTCGCGGGTAATCTCAATGAGGTATGAGTTCAGTTCGCCGTCCATCCATTTGGCAAAGACGTCGTGAATTTCTTCGTTTGTCAGACCAACGGCGTTTTTGAGCAGCCAATAGGCTTCACAGATTAACTGCATGTCGCCGTACTCAATGCCGTTATGAACCATCTTGACATAGTGACCGGCTCCTCGCGCGCCAACCCAATCGCAGCAGGGAATGTCGTGATTCGGACCGACTTTGGCGGAAATCGCCTGGAAAATCTGTTTGACTTCCGGCCAGGCGGCTTCTGACCCGCCGGGCATCATGGACGGACCGCGGCGAGCGCCTTCTTCTCCGCCAGAAACGCCAGTGCCGATGTACAAAATGCCAGTAGGTTCAATCGCCCGGGTGCGGCGTTCTGTATCGGTATAGTGAGTGTTGCCGCCGTCGATAATGATGTCGCCAGGTTCCATAAGCTTGATGAGCTTTTCCATGACGGCTTCTGCTGGGGACAGTTCCGGATAGAGCTTGGTTTCCATTGCTGGAATTGCGTCTGGGGATTTAATCATGAGCATGATTTTTCGAGGACGCGCCACGCTGGCAACCAGTTCTTCCAAACTGTAACAGCCGACGATTTCCCCGGAGACTTCCTTAACGGCGTCGGACGCCAGGAAATCGTCGATCTTGCTGGTCGTTCGGTTGAAAACCGCAACCGAAAAACCGTGATCCGCAATGTTCAAAACCAGGTTCTGACCCATTACCGCCAGACCCATTAAACCAAAATCGCACTTTGTAGCCATGTTAGCAAACTTTCTTGTTTGAAATGTGAATTCTTAGGCGTATTGCCTGTTTATAAACTTATATATTAATACATTGTGCCATTTAAACGAGAATAGTCAATAGGGGAGGCGGGCATTTTTCGGGATGTGGGGCGCCGTATTTTATTGAGAGCCAGATGTATGGGACGGTATTAATTCGGAATGTGTAATTCGGAATTACAGAAGGGACTCATAAAAAGCTCTCGGAACTCGCCCTAACAGATTTCGCTTGCTGGATGAACCTGTTTTTCTTCTGTACAACCCTAAATCTGTTACGGTTTGTGTTATTTATACGTTTCAATGTATTGTACATACAGTATAATCGCTACAGATTGCTTATATTCAATTTGCTAACGACTCTAAATTTTGGAAATTTTTATTAAGAAATCAAATTTTTTGGGGGGGGTTGCTTGAAAAAAACTTATATTGAGGTTAAAATATTGATATAAGGAAGATTATTGTGCATTATGGATCAAGCATTTATATTTAGTATTCAGGATAGAAAAATATAATCGACTCTTATTATGCCAATATTCATTTTTCGATTTGCGTTCTAACAGGCATTATGCCTCAGACCGATATCATCAACCCCCAATAAATAACATTTTTTAAGATGGCAACCAGATTTGTACGAGTAGATTTGGCAGAAGACGCCGTAGATTTTCGTCCGATAGCAATTGAACCGGGCGTACCGCTTTTAGACTCCGCAGGAGCAAACGATAAAATTATGTTCAAATGGCTTGGCGGTCTTATAGCCGAGCCGGAATGGCAGGAAGAGGGGCAGTCCGTTGACTTTTACGTTCGAGACGAGCAAGGGGGGCGTCTTGAAGAAGCGACAGTTCAGTTGGTCGATGAGGGGGATTTAGAAGGACCGCTGGCGGGGCAGGTGGAACAAATTCGCGAGAGGCTTAATCAAGCCAAAGCGTATTCCGGCGCAGAAGATATGATGTTGCGGCTGCTCAAAACCATGTTCAGCGAGATCATTGACACGCCGGATTATCCCGGTCGATTGGCGTTTTTCTTCAAATATAAAGACGCGAACGACAACTGGCGTTTGGTTTGGGCGTACGGTTATCAGCGTTCAGACGAAGAAATCGGTAAACCGATTATTTGCGACGACCCGGAATGCATGCAGTTGTACATTCAGCGTCCTAATACGCCGAAACGCTGCCCGGGCTGTCAGGCGATGCCGTGGACGCGTAAAAAACGCATGGACGCCATGAAACGCAGAGTAAAAAGGAGCGCTTTGCTGCTCTTGCTTTTGCTGCTGTTGGGCTGGATGTTGTATAATACGCTTTTTGCTCTTAAAGTAACTCCCAAGCCGGTTATTGTTCCGGTCGGTTCGTCAGTTGATTTCAAAGTTGCCAAACCGGGTATGTTTAATCTTGGTTTGATACTTGCCGGGGACGTTTCTTCTCAGGCGCAAACTCAAGTGGCGGATACGCGTGTAATGTACTTTACAGACGGCTTAACCGCGTTTGCGCAAAGCCCCGGTAAAACGCAGGTGGCATTTTTTGCCGCTGGACGGAAAAAGACAATCGACGTTGAAGTTGTACCGCCAGTTATGCCAGCCAAGATTCGACTCGAACCGCCCAAGGCGGAATTGGCTGCTGGGTCAACCGTTCAGTTTAAGCTCATTGGCGAATACGAAAACGGAACGACGGCTGATTTATCGCAAGCGTGCGTTTGGAAATCCAAAAATGACGACACCATTTATCATTATAACGGATTTGTCGAAGGTTTGTCAGAAGGCTCTTCAACGGTCGTGTGCCAATATCGCGCCAGCGCGAAGGATCAGTATATGGACGCATCCGCTGAGGTAACGGTAACTCCTGAAGCCTTCCAAAGCGTCAAAGTGTCTGTAACGCCTCAAAATATTCCTTTAGGACTGGATGGTAAAATTACCGTAACAGCTCAAACGGCGTCGGGTAAAACCGTTGATATGACCGGGTCAAGCCAGTTGGATTGGTCGATAGATCCGCCGCAAGTCGCTCAGTACCGAGGCGCTGTTCTTAAAACGCTTAACGCTGGCGGCGGTGCGGTCAAGTTGAGATTGGGAGAATTGTCGGCAGATTGCCCGTTTAGCGTTGTCGAAGGAACCGGCAAAACCTCATTGCGAGTTTCTCCGGCTGAAGCGTCAATTCATGTCGACGAACAACTGCCCCTTTCAATTTGCGGCGCAGCGGGATCTCCGGTTAAGGTGATCAGCCGTAATTTGAAAGTTGTCGGCGTTGATGAACAAGGTCGTTTAATTGGACGTTCAACCGGAACGGCAGACGTTGTCGTTAAAGCTGGCGGAGAGGAAAAAACGGTTAAAGTTACGGTTATCGATGGTAAAGTTGCGTCTATTGCCGCTTTCCCGCCGGAAATTGCCGTTCCGATAGATCACTCTGTTCCCGCTAAAATTTTGGCGTTAAGCGCTAACGGAACGTATTTCTCGCTGGCTCCAGAACGGGTGAGCGTCGATACAAAACCATCGACAAAATTTGCTGACGTTGATAACCGATTGATGATTAAAGGTTACGAACCGTCATCCGGTCAACCTCTGATTATGAATTATCGCGGCATTACCGCCAATGCGCCGGTTTCCGTAATTCCAGCTCCTCAAAGTCTGAAAATTACGCCAGAAGGACAGGTCAAACTTCCTTTGGGTTTGTGCATGTCGTTTGACGGTTGGGCAACGTATGGCGATGGCGTTGTCGCTCGAGTTCCCTATACCCGAATTGGCTGGCAGAATGAACCGACCGAGATTGAAGGTTTCGCCTTCAAGGGCGGAAAAGCGATGGCTCTTAAACCCGGCGTCGGTCCGGTTGCGATTTGGGGATCTTACTACGGCTCAACGTCAAACCGCGTTGAGTTGACTACCGATGAACGAGCTGACGTTACGTTAAAGCTCAATGTTGATCGAAACATTCGCGTTCAGGGAGAATCTGGCAGAGCGATTTTGACCGGATATTCTCCGACTTTAGGCGATGTTGAACTCGTTCCTGACGTGGCGGAATATTCCACTTCAGACGATAAAATTATTAAACCGAACAATCCAAAATCAGACGTTTATGCGGCAATTATTCCCGGTAAAGCGGCTCTGTCGGCTAAACATATAGCGGCAGAAAAGCCTGCGGCAGTAGATTTGTCCGTTGTCGCAGGGCGAGATGCAACTTTGCGCTGGGAAAAGGATTCGGTCAAACTTGCTGTTGATCAGGCAGTAGAGAATAAACTTTTCCTTGACGCTAAACTGGGAGAGGACGATACCATTACATCTGTCGAAATGACAACCGGCGCTCAATTCAAGGTTGAACGACCGGATGCTGTGTACTGGCAAGCTCCGATTCTGTTTGGTCAGTCTTCTGCAGAGCCTTTCAAGATAACAGCCTCGTATATTCCTTACGTTAAAGGTTCAGCTGAATGCACCGTTGAAGTTGCAGAGGCGGCTGTTCCGGCTGAAATTAAGATTGTACCGCAGTATGTAACAACCAATCCGGGACCAGGTTCCGCGGTTTCCTTGGCGGTTGAAGAACTGCTTTCCGGCGATGCAGAATTTAAAGAAGTTGAACCGTCCGCAATCGCGTGGGACGTTCCCTCGGGCGTGTATTGGAACCCGCCAGGAGTAGGAACGCGTCCGGAAGTTGTCTTCCCGAATAACGCTTCTGGCGCTTATACCATTCAAGCTCGTTATGCCGGCAAGGCGGCTTCTGTTACGCTCACGGCAGACAAGTCAACGTTGGATCCCAACGATCCAGAAGTCAAAATTCTGGTTAAGCGATATCCGCCGGGAATTTTCGTTCCTGTTGATTCTTCTCAGGGGTACGCCATCGTCTTGAAGAAAGGCGACCGGGAAGAGATGGCGTCAAATGTCCAATGGGGACCGAATTTCGATTCCGAGTTCGTTCAATGGACGGCTCCGGTTTTGAAAGCCCTTAAACCTAATTATCTCCACTGGATGGATGCCAAGGTTGGAAATCGTTCGGTTCGCTGGTATGCTCAGACTTGCGATCTGTATGCCGAAGGTATGAAGCGAGAAGCGGAACCGGGTCAGCCAACGTCGGTTCAGTTGCTTTGCGATCAGGGAGAGGAAGTAACCGTTCCTGTTGGAGCGAAGTTTACAGACTTCCGCGTTATTGCCAAATTTGGCAAGAGAACGAAACTCGTTACCGACAAGGCGACTTTCTACGCCACCGGCGATAAGAAGTGTTCAACGCCTAACGGCGGCGCAATCGAAGCACTGGCGCCCGGCAGCGCTACCTATACTGCCGAATACATGGGCGTTGAATCTGACGAAAAGATTAAAGTCAATGTCGTTGCAGAACTCGATATTGACTCTATGAAACTCATTCCGGATAAGGAAATTCGCCTTTTAACCAACAACGGTGAAATGGCAACCTTTGAAGCGGAAGGGTTCAAGAATGGAAAATCCATTGGTTTAATTACCTCATTCCCGAACCTGACCTGGGCTTCGTCCGACCCGAACGTTGCTACAATGCAGGCGAATAAAGCTATCGGTAAAGAGATTGGTAAATCGAACGTTACCGCCACGATCAATGGCGTTACCAGCTCTCCGGCTGTTGTGGAAGTTGTTGCAACAATTCAGGAACAGTTCGGTCCGGTAGAATCTGTTGTTAATATGCGAGTTGGCGAATCGCGCGTTTTGGGTAAAGACGTTGCTATCGTTCGAGGCAATACCGACTTCAGCAAAATGTGCACCGTTGTTTCGGGCAATCCCGCATGTGTAGAGTATAACGCCGCTATGAACGCGATTGTCGGTAAAGCTCCGGGCGTTTCGGTTGTAACGTTCCTCATGGGCGATAAGAAGGCGACAATTACCGCTATTGTCAAGGGCTTGACGGCGGAAGAACTCAAGGACATTCAGGAGAACGGCGAGATTCTTATCGAACCGTCGGCGGCTACTATTTCTGTTGGTCAGGCGTTAGAACCGAGAGTTTATGTTGTTACGCCAAGCGGATTAAAGATCGATCGAACAGCGTCTGCAATATTTAATTCCAAGGATAAAGCCTGCGCGGAAATTCGCGGATTCCAGGCATGCGCATTGCAGCCGGGTTCGACGACGATTAGCGCTACGCTTCCAGAAATGATGGTTAAGAAAGTTCGCGGCAATTGCGAATTGACAGTTGATAACAATCCAATTACCGAAATTGTTGTTGAACCGGCAGCGTTGCAGATGTCTGTTGGCGATACGCGCAACCTGTTTATTCAGGGCAAATCGTCGGCTGGGTTGTACCCGATGTTTGCTCAACCGGATTTGAAGGTAACGACGGATTCTGCAGCGGCTATCATGCAGGGTATTCGCACGGTTTCCGCAGCTCAGGAAGGTCAGGCGAACGTAAACGTTGCATACAAGACGGCGTCGGCGGCTGTTCCGGTAACGGTTACCAACGATCCATTTGAGAACTTGACGATTGACCCGCCAGCTCCAACCATTGCAGTTGGTGAATCGATGCGATTCCAGGTTACCGCAATGCGCGGCGGACGGCTTCACGTTGTAACAGAGGCAGATGGTTTGCGGTTCTACACCGCAGATCCCAAGGTTGCGGCGGCGGCAAAAGACTGCGCTGTTTTGGGCGTTTCCGAAGGACGCACGGTAGCCGTTGCGGAACTCGGGAATCTAAAGACGGACGCCTCCGTTACAGTCGTTCCTCCGGGAGTGAATGGCGGAGTGATTAACAACATTGAAACCGGCGGCGTTGGCTATGGTTCAACTTACGTTGGAGACGCCCCGGCGTTAGTTGACATCGTTGACGGAGAATACATCGTCGGCGCAGATGGCAGTCATTTGGCAATCGGAGAGTATGTTGACGAACACGGCGTTCTGGTCAACAACGGTTTGGATTTAGTCAATGAAGTTGGCGTTGCTCGAACAGGTCAGCTTGTTGGCTTGAAGTTCATGCCGGATTTGGTTCGTATTGCCAGCGTCGGTTCTTCTCAGCCGGTTCAGGTGTATGAATATTACTCTGACGGTTCGTTGGGTCGCGATGTAACGGCAGATCCTGCCTTGCAGCTCACATCGCCGAAAAATGCTGACTGGACGGCTGCCACAGGCGGAGGTAAACTGCTTGTCGGCAAAGCGCTGGGCAACGGTTCGGCGGAAGCTACTTTGGGATCGTTAGGCACGATTTCTCCGCTGGCAGTTCAGGTCGGCGGCATGACGGACAACACCGGCGCTCTGGTCGTTCAACCGCAGCAATTGAGCCTGATTCAGGGTGAATCGAGAATGCTCGATTCCGTTCAGATTGTTCCGGATAGCGGTTTGATGCCCTTTGACGTTGCGTATCGAATTAGCGCGATTGATACGAATGGGATTATTCAGGTCGATCCGAATACGAACACGATTACAGGTTTGCAACCGGGCGCCGCTCAGGTTAAAGTAGAAACCGTTGATCCAAATGGCATGAACGATGGTCGCGTAGCGTTTGTTCACGTAGACGTTTCAACGCCGCCGAATTATACGATTACCCCGCAAGACATTGTTTTGCAAATCGGTCAGTCGACGCCGTCGTTTACTGTCAGCTCGACAGATCCGAAAACAGGTCAATCCTTCCCGGCTCCTGCAACGTTTGCGGCAGACGATCCTAATATCTTGGCTCCAGATCCGACTGATCCATCGCGATTTATCGCTCGATCGATGGGTTCAACCCAGGTTCAGGCGTTGGTCAATGGTCGATCTGCCGGATTTGCCAAAGTCAGCGTTTCCGGACAGCGATTCCTGAGCGTTGATCAGACGGGCGACCCGAACACGACTCCGGAAGGGTTTACGATGACCTTGACCGCGACGGGCGCAGGCTCCGCCGGTAACCTGGAATATCGCGTTTACATGGTTGGTCAGCCCGGCGGCGCGTGGGTGCCGGCTCAGCCGAATGGCGAGAACCAGACTGCAACGCTTGTAACGCCGATTCTGCCGCATCAGCCTTTGGGATCTCAATACACGTTGATTATTGAATCCAGAACGGCGGGCGGTACCGATATTCAGCAGTATCCGTTCAACTTCAGAACGGGCATGAATATTCAGCGGCTCAACCAGTAACAAAAACGAGAGGCGAGAACCATCAGGGCGAATTGTAACAATTCACGATTCGTCCTGTTGGTTTTGTCGATTAAGAATTTATAATCCCTTTAATTTGAAATTGTCATGCCTGAACTGGCTCAACCGATAGTTCGACTTATAGACGAGTTTGCGAAACTGCCCGGCATTGGGCGAAAGTCCGCTGAGCGTTTGGCGTATTATATTTTGCGCGTTAAGACCGATGAAGCTCTGGCGTTGTCTGACGCCATTCGCGCCGTCAAACTTAACGTTCATCAGTGCAAAAACTGCTTCAATCTTTCAGAAGAAGATTACTGCCCGGTTTGTCAGGATAAGAGCCGTAACGAACGGCAGATTTGCGTTGTCGAACAGCCGCAGGATTTAATCGCACTGGAAAATACTGGCGTT
>JAZQDP010000082.1:0-7199 GCA_045546875.1 Thermoguttaceae bacterium
GCCAGCAAAAAGCAGGGGAAGATAACGGCGTCGGCGTAATAGGCGCGCAAGAGCATCAGCTTTCTACCGTATTTATCCGCCAAAATCCCCCAAATCGGCGTGGAAATGCAAAAGCTGAGCATGCCGAAGAAGTTAAACGCCGCCATCCAGACGCCCAGTTCTTTTTCTCCGGTTATACCCCACGTGTCGCGAATATACACAGCTATAAACGGCATCGCAAACGCAAAGCCGGCAAGCGACAGCAGCTGAGCCAGCCACACAAACAACAGGTTTTTCTTCCAGTTAATCTCTGGAACCGAGGAAGACATGGGAAGTTAGGAATTAGGAGTGAGGAGTGATTGAAAGTCAATAACGGAGCGAGTAAAACGAGCGTAGTTACGCTTTTTAAAGAAGTTGATTCGCATTCCGGAAAAAGCGTAATTTCATTCGCCGTTGGCGGACTCCATTACCGCCTTTCGTCCAACTCTATTATATCTTTTTTGAAAAATTGAAAACTCCCCCTGCTTGCTTGACTTTTCTAAATATCATTGTATACTATATAGGAAAAAAGTTGTAAGTGGTAAGTGGTAAGGACGCAAAGCTCCTCACCCAAGATTACCCCCTAATAACTAACCGCTAAACGCCATGCATCGCGCCATTATCCGACTCCCCCTCCTTCTCGCCGTTTTGATTGCCGTTGTCGGCTGTCGTCCCAGTTCCAACGCCCCATCCGACGATCGCCCGGTCGTTTACACGACTTTTTATCCCCTCTACGATTTCGCTCAGAAAATTGGCGGGGATAAAGTCCAGGTTCGCTGTCTGATTCGCCCGGGAATTGAACCGCACGACTGGGAACCCTCCGCCCGAGATTTAGCCGACCTGTCGAAATCCGACCTACTCCTGTGCAACGGGTTGGGAATGGAACCGTGGATTAAAAACGCCGTCGACGCCATGGGAACCGTTCGGTTCCAGGTTGTCGAAACCGCTCAGGGTGTTACGCCCATTGTCGGCGGTCATCATCATGGACATGGCGAACATCACGAACATCACGACGACTACTCGGCACCCGACCCCCACGTCTGGCTCAGCCCGGTCAACGTCAAGATAATCCTGAAAAACATTGCAGACGCCTTTGTAAAGCTTGACCCGGACAATGCGGAATACTATCAGGAAAACCTTCGGCTCTGGTCAGCCAAATGCGACGAGTTGGACAGGAAGTATCGGGACGCGCTCAGCGCCGCCGAGCGAAAAGAGATTGTCGTGTCCCATCAGGCGTTTGGGTACCTGTGCCGCGAGTACGGCTTGACGCAAATTCCGATTGAAGGGCTGACGCCGCAGTCCGACCCCGGCATGGCGCGAATGGCGGAACTGGTTAAAAAGATTCGCGACGATAAAATCCCGATTGTTTTTGTCGAGTCCAGCCAGGACAGACGCATTGGCGACGCGCTGGCGAAGGAAACCGGCGCCGACGTCGACGTCCTCAACCCGTACGAAACCCTGTACGACGACCAGATTAAGGCGGGAGACGACTATTTTTCCGTTATGACAAGGAATTTAGAAGCGGTGAAGAAGGCGATTAGGCAGTAGGGAGTAGGAAATAGACGCTTGCGTCAATTGCTAATTGCTAATTGACAATTGCTAATTGAATTATGCATTTTGACATCAAGAACCTGACGTTTGGCTATAACGGCGACACTGTTCTTCACGATGCGTCGTTTTCCGTTCAACGGGGCGAATGTGCCGCGATTATCGGAGGCAACGGGGCGGGAAAAAGTACGCTCATGAAGCTCATTCTCAACGAGCTGACGCCAGAACAAGGCGAAATCCTCATCGACGGCGTTTCGACCCGAGAGTTTAGACAATGGTGGAAAATCGGGTACGTTCCGCAAAACTGCTTTACGGTAATGGATCGGTTCCCGGCATCGGTCGAGGAAGTCGTTTCGTCCGGGATGTACCACAGCCTTGGTCTGTTTCGACTCTTTACTCAAAAGCGGCGCGAAGAAGTTCGCGAGGTTTTAGACGCGGTCGGGCTTCTTCCGTTTGCCAAAAGCCCGGTGAACAAACTCTCCGGCGGTCAGCAACAAAGAACGCTCATCGCCCGGGCTTTAATCAGCCAGCCGGAAGCCCTTTTGTTGGACGAACCGACCAGCGGGATCGACCCGACCGCCGCCAACGAATTGTTTTCGATTATTCACAACATTCGTCAGCAGCGTCAGCTAACCGTTTTGATGATAACCCACGATCATCAGCGCGCCTGCGATTCGTTCGACTCGATTTTCTGTCTGGAAGACGGATCTGTCGTCAAGCTGGACGCTCTTCAGTTGCAAGAGGAAATTCAGCATCGGCACAAGCACCCGGAACCCCACAATCACAGTGAAGAATCCTGCCCGTACTGCGGGAAAAATTCGGAATTCGGAATGCGGAATGCGGAATTGAATAATTCGGAATTCTCAACTCGCAACTTGCCGCAGGAGGACGACCATGGAAATGTTTGAACTTGAGTACATGCGCCGGGCTTTCGTTATCGGTCTGGTTTTGGCGGCGGCGATCCCCTGTATCGGGATTGTCTGCGTTTTGAAACGTCTGTCGCTCATGGGCGATACACTGGCGCACTCGTCGCTGGCGGGGGTGACGCTTGGATTCCTCTTTGGCTTCAACCCGACTTTGGGAGCGGCTTTGTACTGCGTTCTCGCCGCGGCGGCGATTGAGTTCCTCCGACACAAATTTCCCCAGTACGCCGATATTTCCCTGGCGATTATTCTCTCAACCGGCGTTGGCTTGGCAGGCGTTCTGTCCGGATACCTGCCTGCAACGGCAAACTTCGCCAACTTCCTTTTTGGTTCGATTGTTGCCGTTCCGGATGCAGAATTTTATACAACCATCGGCGTTGGCTTGGCAACGTTGAGTTCGTTCTTCCTGTTTTATCGAGCTGTGTTTTACATCGTCTTTGACGAACAGGGCGCGAAACTGGCAGGCGCGCCGGTTCACAGAATCAACTTCCTTTTTGTGATTCTCACCGCCGCCACGATTGCTATCGCCTCGCGAACGGTGGGAGCGCTAATTGTTTCGTCGCTGATGGTCTTGCCCGTTGCCTGCGCTCTGCAAATTGCCCGGAGTTTTCGAGCAACGGTTTGGCTGTCGATTGCTTTTTCCGTCCTGTTTATGCTTACCGGGTTGATTATTTCCTGTTATACGTACGCCAAACCCGGCGGAGCCATTGCCCTGACTGGCGTTGCGGCGCTGATTATAATTTTAATGATTAAAGCCGTGAGTAAAAGGTAGTTTTTATGTGGGAAACCCCGTCCGTTTTTCCGCTTGACGTGATAATATAAAATTAATGTGAATTGGTATAAAATATGGGCGCGTTAGAGAATTTTTCTGCCGGTTTTGAGTCTGGATTGCAGAGACGCTTTAATATTCAGTCAGCATCTCACGGTCGCTGGGGGGAAAAGTTAGGCAAAGATGCTGGGGCTTCTTTGGAGTTTATGGACTATCGCTCGTACGAGCCAGGGGACGATTTAAGACACATCGATTGGAATGCGTTTGGCAGAACGGATCGTCTAATCGTTAAACGGTTTGAAAACGAGATTCAGCCGCAGGTGGACATTCTTCTGGATACGTCCCGATCGATGGCGATTACTCCTCAAAAAGAGGCAGCAGCAGAGTTTTTGACGGGATACTTTATGGGCGTTGCGGAAAATTCTCGATTTTCTTGTCAATTATGGCGGACGAAAGAGGGACTGTATGAACGTAATACCTATCGGCAGATTTCGACTGAGCAATCTCAACCCTTGGAATTTGATTCGACTCAGTCTTTGGGAGCCGCTATTTTAGATTCTGCCCCGGACTGGAATCCAAAGACGTTTAAGATTATTCTTTCAGATTTTTTATGGGAAGAAGACCCGCTGCTGATTACCAGACGTCTTGGCTCTGCCGGGGGGTGGTTAGCTTTTATTCAGGTGTTGGATAGCCAAGACGTTCACCCGCCTTTTGGAGGTGATGTCAAACTAACGGATTCGGAAACGGACGAATTTGTTATCCGTCGCGTTGATTCCGGACTACTAAAAAAATACGAAGAAAACCTGCGCCATCATCAGAATCAGTGGAATTCCGCCTGCCGATCCGTTGGAGCTGTTTGGTCGGAAATCGTTGCCCAGGAACTGGACAACGTCTTTGTAAAGTTGGGTTTTTTGACAAATTAGGGAATAGGGAGTAGGAAATAGACGCTTGCGTCAACTCCTCACTCCTCATTTCTAACTAATTTAACAACTCTCCCATCAATTTCCAACCTTCTTCTCGATACTGCCCGGTTGCTGAGGCGGCGTTCTCGTTGTAGGATTTAGCGCCGGAAGCTGGAATGCCGGTTCCGACCATCAACCACGGAACGGTTTCGTACGAATGGGTTTTGGTGCGAATCGGCGTTGGATGGTCTGGCGTGACAAACATTCTAAACGGCTCGCCAGAACTGGAAAGCGCTTCCCAAATCGGGGCGACGACTTTGGAATCGATATTTTCCATGGATTGAATCTTGTGTTCAACGCTGCCTTCATGCCCTGACTCGTCGGTTGCTTCCAGGTGAACGCAAACGACGTCGTGCGTTTTGAGGGCTTCGAGCGCCGCGGCGGCTTTCCCGGAGAAGTTGGTATCGATAAACCCGGTTGCGCCAGGAACGATGATGTTGTCAAACCCGATGGAATTAGCAATTCCCCGCAGGAGGTCAACGGCGGTAATCATCGCGCCGGTTTTGCTGTACGTTTCTTTGAACGACGGAATGACCGGCATTTGCCCCTGCCCCCATAGCCAGACGTTAGTCGCCGGCTGCTTGCCCTGCTCTATTCGTTTTTTGTTGACCGGATGGTTGGCAAAGACGTCAACTGATTTGTCCATCAGTTCCAGCAGCAATTCTCCGCCGGCTCCCTGTGGTCCGACGTGCCAGACGCGCTGGTCTGTATAGTCGTGAGGGGCAAACGTTCGGGTAAACTTCGACAGCGGTACGGTAAATCCCGGAACCTCGCGGAGAATAAGCAGACCGCGATAGCCGACGCCGGAAATGAACTCCATCGCCCCGGGCGGATAATCGCCAATTACCGCGTCTTGCAAAGCGGTGAGCAGTTCGTGCTGTTCCTCTGAAGAAATCTGCCCTGCGGAAAACGAGCGCATGTACTGGTCGATGACGGTCGTCATGTTACAGCGGACAACCCAGTCGTTCGGACCGAGTTTCAGCCCCAACGCGGCGGCTTCAAGCGGGGCGCGACCGGTGTAGTATAGCTGCGGGTTAAACCCGATAACGCTTAAATTTGCGACGTCCGACCCGGCAGGCAAGTTCATCGGGACGTTATGAGCAACGCCGATTTGCCCCAGCCCTGCCAGCTTGTTCAAGCAGGGAATGTTGGCGGATTCCAAAATGGTTTTGTTGCCCAGCGCGGGAATCGGTTCGTCTGCCGCGCCGTCAGGAATAATAATTACGTATTTCATGGTTTAATTGTGATGTGTGAGGGAGCGAGGTATGAGGGGTAAACTACTGCCTACTGCCTTCTTTTCCCCCTGTCCCTTCTGTTATAGGGTCTTTTCGGAAAGGTAAATCAATATGAAAAACAGTTCCTCCATTTTCGCAGGGATTGCAAAAAACGGAACCTCCGTGTTCGGTTACGACTTTTTTAACGACTGCCAACCCTAGCCCTGTCCCCTTGGCTCCTTTACTCGAAACAAAGGGATTGAAGATTTGATTTACCAGTTTTTCCGGAATCCCTGCCCCGTTGTCAAAAACGGAAATTCGAATAGTTGAAGCGTCGTCTCCCCAACCGACGGCAATACGGACAGCGCCTTGCGGGACGTTATTAATCGCAATTTGATCGCTTTCCGCCTGGACGATTTGCTGACTAACGTTATCGGCAGCCGCGTCAATGGCATTAGTAATGAGGTTAAGGATGGCTCTGTTGAGTAAATTGCGGTCGAAGTAAAAGTCTGGAATATTTTCATTGCGAATCCACATTAGGGCAACGTTGAACTCTGCAGCACGCGCTTTGATTAATTCAACGACCTCGTCGATTGCATCGTTAATGTTGTCTAATTCGGATTCGGCAGTGCGCTCTTTACTAAATGAGAGCATATCCATAACTAAAGAAGATATTTTCCCTTGGTTGCGCTCGACGATTTTCCAGCCTTTGGAAATAAGGTTATCGTCATGATTTTTTAAGCCGGACTCGATCAGGTAGCTCCCTCCACTGACTCCCTGAAGAATGTTTTTGATGTGGTGAGAAAGATTTGCAACCGTCTGACCTATTGCCGCCAGACGTTCTGACTGAATCATGGCGGAATAAAAACGAATATCTTCTATTGCTATCGCGGCATGGTGAGCGATAGCAATCATCATTTTGAGATGATTTTCGTCAAAATGGCTTGTTTTAATATCCTCCTGTTGAAGATTTTCTGAAGAGCTGGAGTATAAAGAACCGTCGATTGCTGATGTGTCGATATAGATAACCCCAACAACGCCGTATCGACCGTCGAGCGGAACGCAGATGGCTTCGTTTACCCTTTGATGAATTATACTTGCCGCCGCGTCAAAGCGTGCGTCATCCATGGCATTGCTGGTGAGAACCCCTTCTTTATTGGTTGTAACGTAGTCAATAATGGTTCTGCTGATTGACATCTTTTCATGAACGCTCTTTTCACGAAATCGATAACAACGCACCTGTAATTCGTGGGTTTGAGGGTCCGAAAGGATAATGCAACCTCGATCAGGATTAATCCATTGGAATATTAAATCAAGGATTTTTTCCATCAAATCGTCAATGCTGCCAGTCGATTTTAAGGCGGTTGCAGTTTCGTAAACCAATCGCAGGTATGTTTCTGCCTGTTCAGATTTATCTAATGACGAACCGAGAAGCGTTTGATAATCCTTGGCGGAAAATAGTTTGCCATTTTCTGGCTGACGCATGGTTTGAACGATCTGAGAACGGTCGTCTGCTGGAAGTTCAAAACTAATGCTTGAATTAGCGGAATCGTCTTGTTCCAAGGTTGGGGTTTGAGTAAATTGTAGGCAGGAAGCCCCAACATGAATTTTATCGCCGCTATTGATTGCTGCCGTGGTGATTCGAACCTGATTGACAAATGTGCCGTTAGAACTGTTTAAGTCTGTAATGAAATATCGACCGTTATCATATATAATTCTGGCATGTTTACGCGATACTTCGGTGTCGTGCAACTGAATAGTATTC
>JAZQDP010000083.1:0-2137 GCA_045546875.1 Thermoguttaceae bacterium
CCTCCGGCGCCGGTTCGTTCTGCTGACGCCGCTCCGAAAGGCAATGTAAAGCCGTCAACGAAAAAACCGATATCGACGGCGGAGGCGGAAGCAAGACTCAAGGCTCAAGCGGAAGCAAGATTTAATGCCGAACAGGAAGCCAAACGACAATTAGAAATAAAGCGTCAGCAGGAAAACAAACGCCAAGCGGTAATTGCCCATGACGAAGCCGTGCAATTCCAAAAAGAAGGGAAGTTTACGCAAGCGGCTGAAAAAATGGAAGATGCCGTGAAATTGGATCCGGAAAACGAGCAGTACAAGGAAGAAAAGACGCAAATCGACAATCAGGTCAAAGCGGACGACGCCTTTAAGGGATCGGTCGAGCTGGAAGAAAAAGAACAGTATGCCGAGGCGTTGGTCAAAATTGAGGAAGCTCTGGAACTGGATCCCAACAACGAGGACTACATCAATGAAAAGATGGATATTCAAACCGCGTATTATAAACAGTACGTTCAGCACAGAATAGAAAGGGAATATCCGCAGGCGTTAGCCAAAATCGATAAAGCGATTGAACTCGTCCCGACGGAAGAGTTTTATAAAGAGGAAAAACAGAAAACCGAAGAAATCGTACAAAAGATTGAGGACGGGGAAGAAATTCCGGAAAAAGACCCGGAATATGGCGAGCCGGAAGAAGAGCCGGAACCGCCGGAACCGGAAAAACCGCGCGGGTTTGAACCCGGGAAAAAAGCGGGAGAACGAAAAACGGTTGACGTTGACGGGGTGGAAATTGCCTTTAGATGGTGTCCGCCGGGAACGTTTATAATGGGGTCGCCAACGTCGGAAGCAGGGCGCAAAACGGACGAAAAACAGCATGAAGTTGAACTGACCAAAGGATTCTGGATTATGGAAACGGAAATAACCGTTGGCATGTTCAAAGCGTTTGTCAACGATACTGGCTATAAATCCAAAGGGCTTAAACCGTGGGGAATTTCTAACGGCAAGTGGAATCAAAACGCCGATTATTCGTGGCTCAATCCGGGGTTTGCCCAAAACGACAGCAGCCCGGTTACGTGTATTAGCTGGCAGGACGCTTTTGCGTTTAGCAAATGGCTCGGGACAAAAATCGAGTCCAAAACGTCTCTGCCAACGGAAGCGCAGTGGGAATACGCCTGCCGGGCGGGCAGTAAGTCGGCGTATTTCTGGGGAAACGCTCTCAACGGCGACAAGGCGAACTGCAACGGCAACTATCCCTGCGGTACAACGGTTAAAGGTCCGTATTTGGAAAGATCGACCCATGCGGGCAATTACAACTCTAACCCGTGGGGCATCTCCGACATGCACGGCAACGTTTGGGAATGGTGCCGGGATGGGTATTCCGACTATCCGAGCGGGAAAGTAACCGACCCGTTTACGCCGTCCAACGACGCCAAACGCGTATTCCGCGGCGGAAGCTGGTCCTGGGCGGCTCAACGCTGCCGATCTGCCTACCGCGCCAGCTTCGTTGCGGCAATTCGCATTCCGAACATGGGCGGTCGCTGCGTCGTCGCGCCCAGCGCAGACGTTCCAGCTGTTCAGGGCGATTTAGGCTCCGGTAAAAACGCTGGCAAACGCGCCGTGAAAACGATTAACGGCGTGGAATTCGCTTTCAGATGGTGTCCGCCAGGTACGTTCATGATGGGGTCGCCGAAAGACGAAAAAGATCGCGAAAGCGATGAAACGCAGCATAAAGTAACGCTGACCAAAGGTTTCTGGATGATGGAAACGGAAGTAACGCAAAAACAGTGGAAAGCGGTTATGGGGAGTAATCCGAGCCGTTTCAAAGGCGACGATTTACCTGTAGAACAAGTGTCTTGGAACGACTGTCAGGAATTCTGCAAGAAGTGCGCGCAATTGGGATTTCCCGTTCAGCTTCCCACGGAAGCTCAATGGGAATACGCGTGCCGAGCGGGGAGTACAGGCGTTTATGCTGGGAATCTGGACGATATGGCTTGGTACTATTCCAATAGCGGAAGTAAAACGCATCCCGTTGGAACAAAGAAGCCGAATGCTTGGGGTTTGTATGACATGCACGGGAACGTTTGGGAGTGGTGTCAGGACTGGTATGGCGACTATCCCAGCGGGAGTGTAACGGACCCGACGGGACCTTCGTCTGGCTCCT
>JAZQDP010000084.1:0-1694 GCA_045546875.1 Thermoguttaceae bacterium
CCGCTTGGCCTCCGACTTGGGGTATTTTTCTCCGGCATGGTATAAGATTTTTGCCAAGTTCGATAGCAATGGCGACCGCTGGAACAAGGTTGTCGATAAGTCCTACGAAATCATTTCCAAAAGCCCTGGCTATAGCATGGGCATGGTGCCGGACTGGATGACGCCCGGAGGCGGCTGGGTCGGTTCGGCAGGCCTTGGTTACAACGCTTATTTCGAAAGCAAGGGCTTTTTCAAGGATGCCATTCGCATCTTGTGGCGTGTCGCGATTGATGCCATTTGGTTCGATGAACAACGGGCTAAGTCGTTCCTCAAGAATGCGCTGACATTCATTAATTCCAAGGGCGGAGCGAAAGCGGCGAACTTCTACCAAATAGAAAACGCAGGCGAACTTTTGCCAGCCGACGACAAATGGTATGATTTTAACAACTCGAAGGATTCGACGACATGGCGCTATCGCCGTGAACATAGCCATTTGACAATTGGTATGTGGGCGACTGCCGCGATGGCGGTGGGCGAGAAAGCAGACCGTATCGCGTTCAGCGAAGAGATGGGCAAGTTCTACGAAGGCCGCGATTACTTTGGAAAAGCAAAGGACGAATCCGGTGCGCTTGAAGATACGCTCCACAACGAAATGTATTTCGATCAGTTCCTTGCTTGGTTCGGAACCTCAATGATGAGCGGAGCTTTTGTGAACGTTATCGACGCCATTGACAATCCGAAGGCGGCGACCGTTGGCGATTCCTCGTCACTGACGCCTTCAGGAATTGCTGGAGGTCGCATCGCGACGATTGCGGGTTTGAAAATCAATCACTTGGATGGAGCCGTGTTGATGTCTGTTCCTGAGAATGCAAACTGGAGCATTTTCGATTTGAACGGACAAATGGTAGCCCAGTTTGCCGGTAAAGATTTCCTCTGGAAAACGCGTGGGCAAAGTGGAATTTATATCGTGAAAGCGGCTTCCCGCAATCGCGTTTATTCACGTAAAATATCCGTGCGATAATCTTCACACGGATGCGCCTAGACCCCTCCTCCCTCCTTAAGGGTCTAGGCGCTTTTGCTTTTTCTCCTAACAACAAATTTTTAATTCTGAGTTCTACTATCTAAACGCTCCAGCAGCGTATCGCAGATTTCAGTGAGCATTCTCTCGTGTGTGCAGACTTCGGGCGAAACGCCTTCGATGCTGCCTGTCGTATAGAACGACGTACAGGCGCATTCGTGGGCACAGCAACGGTAGCGGATGTCGCAACCTTCGCATTCTTTTTTGTCGCTATCCAAAAATTCACGGATTTCTTCGCAAGCTGTTTCATCAAATCCGGTAAAGACGTTCCCCTGCACGTAACGGGCGTTTGAGTTTGAGGTGATAAATCGCGTGCAGGGGAAAATGTTTCCGTTGGTGGCAACGCCAATCGCTCCATTATAGACGTGACAAGAATAGAGCCTGTAACGCGAATTTATAAGAGCTAGCTTAACCTTGTCATGAATCGTTCCGATAAAGACTTTATCGCCTTTTTCGCGGCATTCCTTCCAATATTTTGCCATTTTCTGGTATTGCAAAGCGAGTCTGTCAAAATCGTCTCCGCTCCATTTGCCGTCGAAATCGACGCTTGTGGTAAGGCTCTGGAATCCTTGCTCGTGCAGCCATTTGATGCTCTCGAAAACAGTTTCGATATGTGGACGCGTAATCGTGCTTAATG
>JAZQDP010000085.1:0-3425 GCA_045546875.1 Thermoguttaceae bacterium
TACCCTTGGTCGGGTCGATGTACCCGACGGCGCCGTCAAACCAGCCGTGGTGTCCGACGCCGGTAAAGACGATTTTCTTCGAACCGGGAATGGCGCGGGCTTCAGTCAAGACGTCGGGCCAAGCGGACTGGTTGCCCCAGAGCGTTTGCGAGTTCGTGCCGTCCGGGTTCATTGTCCAAAGAGCCTGAACGCGCCAGAGCGCTTTGTCGGTGTACTCCCAGCGGGTGTAAATAACGCGCCCGTCCGGCAGAATGTTAGGCATGTATTCCGGCTCGCCGTTGGCGGAAATGACGTAGATGTTTTTGCCGTCGCCGTCACAGCGAGTTACGGCAAACGAATGGGTCATGGGCATGCAGCGAACGTAGCTGTGCTGGCGCGACGAACAGAAAATGATGTGCCCGTCCGGCGCATAAACCGGGTCGAGGTCGTCGTAGTCGCCGCGGGTGAGCTGGCGAACGTTCGTCCCGTCCGAATTAACTTTATACAGATGGAACGACTTCTCCCCGACGGGTTTGTAACAGAACAGAACTTCCTTTGCGTCGTAGGACAAATCCGGACGCCAAAACGCGCCGCCCATGCCCTCGGTAAGATTCTTCTTAACGTCCCGGGGATTCAAACTGATAATCAGCAGACGCCCACCGTCGGCGCCCTCAAACCCGTTGCGATGCCGCGTTTCGTGCCCCCACTGATCGGTTTTGTCGTCCTTGTCCCCGCGCGGATACGGGTTCTCAACCATCAAGATGGAATCGAAATCCAGCAACGGGTTGGAAAAGACGATGTCCCGCTTGACTTTTCGGACGTCGAAATATAGCGTCTTCAACACGTCTGCATCGTCGGAATTAACGTCTTTGAGTTTAGCTTCCAGTTCGTCCAGCTTAGCGACGTACGCTGACAAGTCCGGCGCTCTCGCCATCTTCCCGATTCTCCCAGCGGCTTCTTTCGCCCAGCGAATTTCTTTAGCGACTTTCTCAGCGGTAAAGCTGTTATCCGCCTGAAACGTCCAGTCTGTAATCAAGTCCTGCTGAGCCTGTTCTGGCAGCTTGTCAAACGGCGTACATGCCGCGAAACAAACCGAACTGACAGTCAAAACAAACAGCGTTGCAATGGAGTAGATTATTCTCATTTTTAATCTGTAGGGTTAAACGATTGTGATAAACGCCATCGGAGGATTCCTATTATGTATTATTGTATCAGAATGAATTATCGAAGTAAATAGGGGGACGACAAAAAAGATTTGGAGCAAGATGGCATGCCATCGTTTCTTTAACAGACGAGTTGGGAATCACGAAAGATGTAATTCGTACAGTCAACGCAGGAAATAACATCTATTCCCCAAAAGAAAAAAAAGAAAAAGGTTTCGTACGTCATCGGCACGAAACACTTTTTCTGTAATTCGTTACGTTTTTCTTATGAAAGCGATGGCAAGCCATCGCACATCATATAACTCCATATTACTTGAGTTCCTTTGTATCCGGGATCATTTGCCCGTCTTTTCGACTTCCTAACAGGGCGTGAATATTCCCGTCAATTCCGTAATGGAGACGGTGAACAGAACCGTCTGCAAAAGCCATATTTAAGGACGACGCATGAGCCGAACCAAATCGCCAGAAGTAGTTCTGCCATGGGAATCCGCCGGGAACGCCTTTAACATCGTGCAACGGCGGCATATAAAATTGGGATTGCAAATATGCCTTTTCCCCAGAATCTTTTTTCAGATCCTGCTCCCCTTTAAGAGAGGCGCTATTATTGATAACGTCATAATCTTGTGTAGTTTGACCATAACACCAGCGGAGAATATCCGGGTCATGCCCAACATACATGGATTCGTTATCGCCGCGGCATTGATTAACGCCATGATAGGCATTAGCGTCTACAAACTTCTCGCCAATAAAATATGTATTGCTCGTTCCGTCTGTAACGTCATTTCTGCCAATCTCGGTAGCGCAATAAAACAAGCCATTATTCTTTTGTCGATGATTTGCGTTTTCGGGCCAATTCGTTCCCTTGGCTACTTTCTGATCAAAGTTGGGATTTCCTGTAGCAGGGAAAGAACTGTACATATTTTTTCCGTATGAACCAGCATTGCCAGCGTAATCAGTACGACAGTAGAATTCCGGTTTATTTGCGTTAGGAGGTTGAATTCCAGTAACATTGTTACAAATATCAGTTTTACGTCGAGTTGGGCAGTTCATGATTGCAACGGTCGTTTGAACCATTTCCGTCAAAGCGGCTCGGAGTTCGGAATCGCGTTTTCCAAGTCCTTTATCGTGAAGAGCCGTTTGGTCAATATATGGCAAAACGTTAAAAATCCAGCCGCCGGGCTGATGTCTGCCAACGCCAGCGTTCGGGTCGCCGACCCATGTATTATTCCAACCGCCGGTGGGAAAGAACCCGTGAGCTGTTTCGTGGTTAAGGCAGCCGTTTGCTAACTGTCGAACGTTGTTAGTGCACGTGATACGACGAGCAGACTCTCTGGCGCCGTAAACGGCTGGAAGAAGCAACCCAACCAAAACGGCAATAATGGAAATAACAACCAACAATTCAACAAGTGTAAATCCGTTACGTTTCATAAAATCCTGATAAGTTTTTCAATAATGATTGTTGAATGTGAAAGCGAGAGTTTCACTTACGCGCCCCTCTCGCACTTTGATATAATAATCTACGATCTATAATTCATCGATTTTTCTTTTGTCGAATAAAGTACATGCCCATCGCGCCAAGAATCAGCAACGCCCACGTGGACGGTTCCGGGACGCCGGAACCTGGTTCCGGAGCAGGACCAGCGCCAAGACCGATCAGATAAAGACCGTCCGTTCTGCCTTCCAAGCCGAACAAGGTATTGTAGTTGCCAAGCAGATCGCTCATGTCGGTAATGTCAGCAACAAATCCTTCGTCGGAAACCAGCTTGTATTCGGCTCCTTCTGCCGCCCAAAGATTGGCATCGCCGCCTTCAAAGAACAGCTTGATAATCGAGTTGGGATCAATAACGAAAGCGCCGTCGTTGGCGATGGTAAGCGTATCAAAGCTCTGCAGAGCCGGGTCTTCGTTGTAGGAGCTGAACTCAAACAAGCCCGTTGCGCCAGCGTCGATAGTAACGTCGCCGTAGACGGTCAGATCGCCAACGGAATTGCCGGGCGAAAGCGTTGCGCTGGACTGAACGAACAGGTCGCCGTTGTAGTCGCCCTTGAAGTCCAGTTCACCAGCGGAAACCGTGAACTTGTCAGAGCTGAACTGATCGCCGTCTGCTTTGATCTTGAGCTTTCCAGTTCCCGTCTTGATTACCTCTCCAGCGCCGGAGACGGTAACGTTGTCTGAGAAGGTCAGCTGTTTGGTATTGTTAGCGGCAACGTTGTATTCCAAAGTTGCGTTGTCGGCAATTTCAATGGCGCTGTTCGCCTTGACGGCATCGCCGGTCAGAGCGAGCG
>JAZQDP010000086.1:0-6402 GCA_045546875.1 Thermoguttaceae bacterium
AAGCTCTTTTGCGTTAATTGTTAATTTCCAATTATTTTATTACCCCGATGGACAGGGCTGTCATGTTCATCGGGATTTCTTTTGCCCCCAATATTGTCAAATACGGGTATCGGTATTGAAACAGTTCCTGAACCAGAGCGCGAATTTCGGAAGACGTAATCAACACTGGAGGGCGGCGCAGAGTCCGAAGCTGTTCAATTTCGATTGCCAGTTTCTGATTTAGCTGGGCAATAAGCGATGGCGAAATGCCGATTTCTACGTCATTGCCGACAATATGGCAATGGTCGCGAATAGTTGTTTGCAGTTCGGGAGAAAGCATAATCGCCAAAATTTCGTTGTCGGAATTGGCGCAAGGCGTGCAAATTGTTCGTCCAAGTTTTTCTCGCACTCGTTCGACTTGTTCAACAAGATTTCCTGTTGGGTCATTCCCTAAAACTTCAAGAATCTGTTCAAGCTGACGAATAGAAACTCTCTGTTTGAGCAACCTCTGTAACACCTGTTCAACAGCTGACAATTTCATGACATTTGGGATCAGTTCATCGACAACCGCCGGAGAGGTCTTGCGAAGCTGATCAATTAACGCCTTGGCTGAATCGCGGGTTAAAAGTTCGCTGGCGTGCAAAGCGCAGATTTCTTTTAAGTGGTTGACAACTAATTCCGAAACCTGCCGAATAACGTACCCTTGAGAAACCGCCGCGGCGCTTTGCGACGAATCGATCCAGTATCCCGGATTTTTGGTTTCCGGTTCTTGGTCGAGCAGACCATTGATCGTCCCATACGCTTCTCCTAAATCGACAGCAAAGAGCATACCGGGATATACAGTCTTTTTGCATACCGGCGTTGAGTAGAGATTAATCCTGTACTCGTTGTCGTCCAGTTCCATACCGGCTTCGGTGATAGACACTTTTGGCAAAAGAATACCCCACTCTTTGGCGAAATATCGTCGAGTGTCTCGAATTTTTTCTAATAACGAGTCGTCCTGAGAAAATAGCCCAACTAATCCCCGACCGAGGTGAATTTCAATCGGATCAACCGTTAAGAGATTATCGACCGCAGAAGCTTTTTCTGCTTCCGTCTTTTGAATCAGAACCTCTTCGCTGCGTCGTTGTTGCTCTTTATTCCGTTCATTAAGAATCCAAGCCAAGCCAACAAACCCGAATCCTAAGAGAGTCAACGGAATTTTAGGCAGTTGAGTCAGGGTAAGCAGGAAGAGAAAGACGCCGGTCGCTAACAGCGCGCCAGCATGCGAAAAAACTTGCTGGGAAACTTCTTCTGGCAACTCGGTTTTTTCAGCGCTTCGGGTCATGAGCATAGCGGCTGCCAGAGAAATGAGCAGGGCGGGAAGCTGACTGACAAGCCCGTCGCCGATGGTAAGGCGGGTAAAGACGTCCAGCGCCTGTGGTATGTTCATTCCTTGAGAAATTCCGACCGCCAGTCCGCCGACGATGTTGACGGCTGTAATGCAAAGCCCGGCAATGGCGTCCCCGCGAACGAATTTGCTCGCGCCGTCCATCGCCCCGAAAAAGTCGGATTGACGACTCAGTTCCGCTCGACGGCTTTGCGCTTCCTGCTGAGTAATAAGTCCCGCATTGAGATCAGCGTCGATGGCGGACTGTTTCCCTGGCAGGGAATCCAGCGCGAATCGGGCGGCAACTTCGCTGATTCTGGACGCTCCTTTGGTAATTACCAAAAACTGAATCAAAACCAGTATCAAGAATATTACTACGCCAACAACCAGATTGGAGCCGGTTACAAAATTGCTAAAGGCGTTAATCACCTGTCCCGCTGCCAGCGCTCCGTCAGTTGGCGCGTTGGTTAAGATCAAACGGGTGGTTGCTATGTTCAAAACAAGGCGAAAAAGGGTTGCTGCCAGTAAAATCGTTGGGAATACGCTGAATTCCAGCGGCGTGCGAATAAACAATACCGTTGAAAGCATCAGCACGGCAAACGCCAAATTGATCGACAGCAGGAAGTCCATTACCCACGCAGGTAGCGGAGCCAGCAACGTCGCGACAGCCAGAATAATCGAAATCGGCAGCAGTGCGGCGCGAATATAGCGTCCCAACGATGGGGAAAAAGACGATTCGGACGACGTTATTGGGGATGGCGTTGACATGGATTTTCTAAAGTTGTCTGTCAGTGAGGAAAGTCGGGCGCCGTTTGCAATAATACAATTGTCGCGCCTGACGATTTATTAACGCCTATAATATATTATTTTAAAGATTCTGTCCAGAGGAAAAAAGACACTTTGAGAGCGGCTCCTTGTTGCAGATTGAAATGAGCATTCTACCCATTAGCGTTATCAAGCTGAACTGAGGAGACGTTACATTCCTTCTGGAATATCGCCATTGTTCATGATCTGTATTTCAACATCCACACTAATCCCAGATCCAGCGGCGTTATCAAGATATAATCAGAAATCCTCCAGCTCCTCTTCTTCTTTTTCCAGTTCCGATTTTAATCGCTCGATAACTGCTTTCTGTTCCGCGTTGGGAAACGCTAGAGTACTCAGTTTGGCGTCCAGCGATTCAGGACAGTTCTCCGCCAGCCATTCTGCGTTGGCGGCTCGGAACCGATTGACAAGATTGGCAACGGTTTGATAACGAACGGGAAAGTCGTAACGCGGAAAGAGGAAGTAGTCGAACATGGCAATTATCGCCATTATAAGCGTTGCTACGAGAAGGACAAGGACAAAACCAAGAAAAATATGAATCAACAAAAAGTACAACTCTTTTAATAACGGATTCGTAATATAGCTGTCAATTTTTGATATACCCGATTTCGATTGAATAAATTCGCTCACATAAAGACCATATCCACTTCCAATTACAAAGCCAGCTCCAACAAACCAATAAAGAAAAACCAAAAAAACGTTTATAATTACTGAGTGCGAGCTAAGCTGCTGCGGAATTAGGTATGGCAGATTATATTTCTCTTTCGTCATTTCCTTTAACAGCCCATTCCAAACGGAATACGCTTTGTTCCCATGGAATAGAGAATCCAGTCGGGATTGCAGATTCAATTCTCCTTCTGGAATCCGCGACTGGCGAGACAGAATAGCGAGTATCTTTTTACAAATCGGGCAGCCGGATTCAGCAAGCGTTTCCGCGTCGGAGTCGGCAATTCTGAAAAGGTTGATTTCCTTGAGATAATTTGACAGCTTTTCTACAGTATTGAATTCGTCCTTAAATTCTTTCGTACATAAATCGAAAGGCAGAAGGTTTATAATAAAATAGATAAGAATATAAAATCCAAGATAGAAAAACAAAAACTGACATATCCAAAAAAAAGCAAATCTTAGCCATTGCGGGAAACTCTCTATGACGTTAAACACGTTGAGTATTGCAACCGGAATGATGGACAAGAGCAAAATAACTACAAAAGCAATATTAATAAAGGATATAAATTTTATAACAGACCGAGGCAATTTAAGAAATTCCGCTCGTCCCGTTTCCCAATCCTGCGACTGCATTTCATCGATAAAGCGATTCCAGTTCTTCTCGCGTCCTTTGGCGGGAAAGAGTTCTTCCAGGCGCGTCTCGGGAGTAATCGGAACCGCAGGGCAGACGTTTTCTTTTTGAAGCCGCTGCAACGTCTCAACGACAACGTCGTACATGGAAAACGAGTCAATCTGAGCCGTCAGTTCAGGGGCAAGATATTCAATCGAACCGGAATCCGCGCCGGACTCACGCTCCTTCTGTAAAGCATACAGGACAGCAAACGCTCGCTCGCCATCGCCGAGAGGTATATCGCGGTTCATCTCAACGCCAAAAGCGATGTCGGCTGGTTCAGTAACGTCTGCGTTGTTCGACAAATCATCCATTGGAAACCTCAAAGCAAAAGGCAGTAGTTTCACGTTTCTACTGCCTCTTGCCTAATGTCTAACCTACAGCTTCTTCAGATAGATGTTTTTGAACTGGACGGTCATCGGCGGACCGGGGTGAATCTGCATTCCGAACGTTCCTGATTTGAGCTGGGACGGGTCTTCTTCAATCGTCTGGCTCATCATAACGCCGTTGATGTAATGCGTCATGACGTTGCCCTTGACGACGATTCGGTACGTGTTCCAGTCTTCAAAGTTGATATGTTTCTCCAAATCCTTGGAATTGGCGAACTGTTCCAGAACAACGGCTTTTCTGTCGGTTCCGATCTTGCATTTCTGACCGCGACCGGTGAGAATTCCGCCGATTTCTTCCCCGTACATGATGCCCGTATACGCGTTGCGGGAATCCATGTCCGCCTGATAGCCCATCAAGCCCCATTTTCGGCGTTCGTCTTTAGCGGCGCGGTACATGACGCCGGAGTTGCCGTTTGTGAGTTTGAAATCGATAAACAGTTCGAAGTCGCTAACCGGTTCGCCCGTCCACGCGATGTGCATGCTGTAGGGAACCTTGTGATCCGGGGTCGAAACGCCTGTAATACAGCCGTCTTTGACAGACCAGAACGTCGGGTCGCCTTCCCAGTTGGTCAGCGTCTTGCCGTCAAAGAGAGATACGTATCCTTCCGGCGCCTGATTGTCTTCCGCATACGCGAACGACGCGCAAAGCGCAAACGCAGCCAATAAAATTGTGAGTTTCTTCATGATAATTGGGTGTTTGAGTTAGGGGTTAAGGTGGCGAGCCGGGGTGCGTAAGCCCCCGGAATACGACGGCTTGCCGTCGCATTGTTAATTAATAATTCCGCATTCCGCATTCCGAATTACGAATTAAACTTCTGGCAATTCCCAGCCTTCGCGTCGCGGGCGGGAAAGAAGTTTGTTCGCTTCCGGTAAATCGGTGAATTCTTCTTTGACGGGGTCCCAGTGGACGTCTTTTCCAACCGGGGCGGCGGCGCGAACGATGTTGACCAGTTCGCAAATCGTCGTTGACCGCTGACCGATTTCGACGTCAGCAGCAGGCGTCTGTCCGGTCTTGATGCAATCCGCCCAGTTTTCCGCATGGTAAACTGTTTCGTCTCGTTTATTTTTGCATTCATCCGGCAGCGAGGCGGCGATTTCTTTCGGATTGGACGAAACTTTGTGACGGTTGATTTCCATCTTGCCCTTGTCGCCGACTACGATGCAGCCCAAGCCGGGACCGCGGTCGCCGTCGAGTTCAAATCTGACTTCAACGCCGTTGTCGAACCACATCTTCATTTTGGCGCGTGGTCCTGTTACGCGCGCCATGCCGTAGTATTGAACGCCCGTCTCCTCTTCGCCGTAAGCGCGGTTGGGATACTTGCCGGAATCCTGAATCGTGCACGGTTCTTCCAAACGAATTCTGGTCGGACCAGTGAGGCTGGTTCCGATAGCCATCTGCATCTGGTCAAAGGCGTGAGTTCCCCAGCCGGAGACGCCGAAGCACAGCCCGCCGGCGTCGTAGTCTGCCCAGCGCGCCCAGCCTCTTTGAACTTCCGGCAAGCAAGCGCGAAGTTTCGCCTGGTTTGTCCAGATGTTCCACCATTCCGGGCAGTCCTTGGGGTCAAGATTATATTTCGGATCGTCGTCCGGGAACGGGTACGGTCCAACGAAGTTGGGAACGAGAACCGTTTTGACCTGTCCAATAGCGCCGTTGGCAATCTGTTCGCACGCCCATTTGCACAGCGGAAGAGAGCGCTGCTGCGTTCCCACCTGAACGATTTTCTTGAGCTTGCGGGCAGCGTTTACCATGGCTCGACCTTCTTTAACCGTCAGCGCCATCGGCTTTTCCATGTAGACGTGTACGCCCATCAACATGGCTTGAATTCCCACCCAAACGCGCTGATGTGTAACAGTTTCAACCATAACGCCGTCGAGCTTCTGTTCCTCAATCATCTTCCGGAAATCAGTATACCGCGGAAGATTGGGGAAACTCTTGGCTGCGCCTGCCAAACGGGGTTCGAAAATATCGCAAACGCCGCCGATTTCGATATTTTTAGCTTGAGGAAGACAGCCGCGAAGCATATAATTGCCGCGCCCGCCCTGACCGATAATCCCAACGCGAACGCGCTCGCTGGGCGCCGTTTCGTCTGCCAAACCCAACGCGCTTGCGGAAACCATCAGCGGAACGCTCGCCAGCGCCGACTTCAAAAGAGATCGTCTTGAAATTTTCATTTTTGCTCCCTTCAAAATTAGGTAGGATGATATATTAAAGCAATGACCTTGCCTTTTCTATATTTTTAACACAATCGAAAATGAATTGCAAGAGCGGGTGGGAAAATTTTTGGCTCTTCCGGTAAGTTGGTACCTAGAGTTTGAGCAGGTCAGTCCGTTCACGGATTTAACGGATTATACGGATTTTCACCGATTGATTAATTAACAATTCAATCCTCATTCGTAAATCATTGGATTTTAAACACGAAAAGCACGAAAGATTTTTCTAAAATTTCTTTTCGTGTATTTCGTGTGTTTCGTGTTTAAAAATACTTTGGGACGGAAAAACACTT
>JAZQDP010000087.1:0-22953 GCA_045546875.1 Thermoguttaceae bacterium
TGCCTACTGCCTATTGCCTTAATCAACAACCATGAAATACCAAACCCTATTTACGATTGCGGCGTTTGCCGCGCTGAGCGCTGCGTCGGTCTGCTTTGCGGACAGCGCTCTGAAAGACTCGATTTTGAATTCCAACGACGAATCGTTTATTCTCGAAGCGATTCAGAAAGACGGGAACGCCCCGGACGATATTGACGTCAAGACGTCTGCCTGTAAACGTCTGGCGGTAATTGGAACGGCGAAGTCGGTTCCCGCCCTGTCGAAGATGCTGGCGGACGAAAAGCTCAACCATCCAGCCCGATTCGCTCTGGAAGCGATGCCGTGCCCGGAATCGGACGCCGCTTTGATTGAAGGAATTAAAACTCTCGACGGCGTTTGCTGCGTCGGGTGCGTCAATTCCGTTGCGATGAAACAGCTTCCTGCGGCGGCAGGCGTTCTCAAATCTCGGCTGGAAAACTGTAACGACGCTGCCCTTCGCGCGGCGATTTATCGCGCTTTGAGCCTTATCGGGGCGGACGACGCTAAAGAATTCCTCCTGTCGAAAGCCAGCCAGCCGGATGCGGACGCTCAAGCGGCGCGCGTTCAGGGGGAAGCCCTTCTCAATCTGGTGGGGCAGTTCTGCAAAGCCGGTCAGTATGACAAAGCGATTGCCGTTTGCGAGTCGATTCGTTCAGCGTCGTTCCCGGCGTTTATTCAGAACATGGCTCTGTACCATGAACTGCTGGCAAAGCAGTCTGACGCCGTTGCGCTGCTGAAAGAGAACTTGCAGTCGCCGGACGAACGGAAAGTCAATGTGGCGTTAAAGACGATTCGGGAATTTGAACCCAAAGACGCCCCGGCGATTGTCGGCGCTTTGATTGAGTTTCTCCCGAGTCTGTCACAGGACATGCAAAGCCGCGTTTTGTGGGCGTTGGGCGATCGTCAGGACGACGCGTCGCAGGCGCTGACGTTCCCGGTTCTCAAAAAATTCGCGACCGGGTCAGCGCCCCAAATGCAGCTTGTCGCGGTCAAAGGGCTTGGCAAAGTCTCGAAATCGCGGGCGGTGGAATCGTTCGAGTACATAATGTCGATTCCGGTTCCGACCGATGCGGACCAACTCAAGGACTTTGTTGCCGAACGCAACGCGGCGTTCGTCCGTCTGGACTGCCCGGCGGTGGAAGAAGCGATTGTCCGTCAGTTCCATAAACAGAACTCCGACGTCAATCTGACGTCTCTGGTTTGGACGATTAAGCAGCTCCGTCTTCCGGTTTCTGCAGACGAACTGATTGCTCTGATTAAACCGGGAGTGAGTCCGGAACTTCGCGCTGAGTGCCTCAAGGCGCTGGGACAGATTGTAACAATCGATCAACTGCCCAAACTGGCGGCGGTTCTGGCGGCGGAACGTAACGACGATTTGTCAACCGCCGTTTTGAGCGACGCCTGCGCCCGCATGCCGCAGGAACAGTGCGCGGCGAAAATCGTCGAAGCGATGGGCGCGGCAAACTCTGAGGAAGATCAAATCCGAACGTTCCAGCTTCTCAAACTTATCGGCGGGAAAACCGCTCTGAACTATATTGACCAGGCGTGCCAGAACCCAGAGACAATCGACGCGGCAACGCAGATTTTGGGCAAATGGAACACGCCGGAGGACGTCAATACCGTCGCGGCTATCTGCCTGAAAGTTGCGAAGGAGTCCAAAGACAAAAAGTACGCTGTTCGCGCGATTCGCGCCTATATTCGTTTGGCGAGGCAGTTCTACATGCCCAGCAAACAGAAGTTTGACATGTGCAAAACGGCGTTCGAAACTGCGACCCGTCCGGAAGACAAGGCGTTGATTTTCGAGGTGTTCAAGCGCGTTATTGAAGTCGAAAGCGCCAAACAGGCGTTCAGCTACGCCTCCGACCCGCAGTACGCGGAAGCCGCCTATGACGCCGTCGTTGCCATTGCCGCCAAATTCCAGGGCGACTCCCCCGAACTGGCGCAAATGCTCAAGGAGATTGTTCAGAAATCCAAGGTAAAGGCAACCGTCGACGGCGCGAACGAACAGATCAACCGCGTTTCTCTTTCTCAGCAGGAATCCGCGGTCGATATTATTCGGGCGACCTACGGCGCGGAAAATAAAATCGCAGACGTAACAGATAAAGTCAAAGCCAAATTCTCCGGCAAACGTGGGCTGAACCTCGGCGGCTACAACGCTTTATTCGGCGACGTCGCCCCGGGAAAATTCAAGACGCTGACTCTGGAAATCCAGTTCAAGGCGACTGGAGAAAAACGCACGCTGACCTTCTCGGAAGACGAAATGATTCTTCTGCCGGCGAAATAAATTATAAGTTATTCTTGTTAAAATCTGGCTTATTATCTAATTAAAAAGGAACGAAGAATCTCATGGATTCCTCGTTCCTGATTATCGTTCTTCCCAGCTATGAGAAGAACGATCCCTGAAACGAAATGGATTGTTACGACGGCAGTTCGACTTTGCTTCCATCCGGCGTGGCGTCGGAATGAATGTCAAACCATTCTTTCTGGAACTTGATCTGCTCGTGTTTCTTCGCGGCAATGTTGGTAACCAGAGACAGAATCGCGTCGGACATGGCAACCGCCGGTTTGCAGTGCGGCTGGTTGTCCTGATACGCGGCTTTCTTGTCTGCCGCCGTTTCGATGTTGCGAATCAGATAAGCCCAATGTTCCAGTTCTTCCGTATAGCCGCGGCTGACGTTCTGGAACGCCTGAACGCCGTAGGAATAGCTCAGCTCGTCCAGTTTGTCAACAACGTTGAGCGCGCACGGATACTTCTTTTTGAACTGGTTCTTTTCCTTTGCCTGGTCAACTTTGACGACGCTGCAGTAGTCGTTGACGTTGTGAGTCTGCCAGAGCAGGACGTCGGATTCGCGGTTGATTTGCATCGTGCCGTCGGTGCCGAATACGGTTTCGCCGTATCCGCCGAAGTCGTTGCCGTTAATCGCGGAATAGCTGACGGCGATCTTGCGGCGTCGGCCTTCTTCCGTATTGGGATCGTAACCCGGCGCCGGGAACTCGAAAATACATTCGATATGGTCGTCGATGTCACGGTCTGGCGGGAAAATCGGACGGTTGCTTGTCGCGCTGACGGAAATGGGCATCTGTTTGATGCCGCCGTGCATGGCAGAAATGAAGATGCTGGCTGCGTCGAGCTGATGGGAACCGAGTTCAACCATCAAGCCGCCGCCGAAATCGTTCCATAAACGCCAGCGAATCATCGCTTCTGCCGCCGGGGCGGAATAGTAAACCGTGCCGTCGGCGCCGACGACTTTTTGCGGCTTGAACCCGGCTTTTTCGATGATTTCCGGAGCGACAACGTCGTTCATTTTGGCTTTGAGCTGTTCGACTTTCTTAATCCAAACGTCGGCTTCGGCGGAGTTCGCCTTGAGAAGAGCGTCGCGTTTAGCTTCAAAACTCTTAAGCTGCTTTTCCAACCCGGAGTACAGGTTGCGGTCGGTGTCGGTAAACTTCTTGTCTTTGGAATCGATAATCCATTTCGGAATCGGCGGCTGCCAGGAGTCCTTTTTCGGGAGGTTGGCGCGGTGCCACTGAGCGCGAATGTAGTGCAAGTCGCCCAGCAATCCCTGTTGAATGGCGTGGAATGCGTTTTCGTACAGAATGTTGTAGTGACGCTGATGCCCGGTTGCCATGAGCTTGTTGGTTTCTTCGGAAACGCGACCCATGAGCTTGCACAAACCAACGGTCTTTGCCATGAGCTTTTCGGTCAAAACGTGAAGACCCAATCGCATGGCGGCAACGGACGCCGGCGCGTGAAGGTGCAGCGGCAAGCCGATAATCACCGCTTCAATACCGAGATCTTTTACGGTCGCTTCGTTGAGTACATCGCGGTAATCGCCGAAGACTTTAACGTGTTGACGCGCTTCCGTTTCATCTTTCCAGCCGTAAACGCGGCACAAGCCAAGACGGGATTTCTGAGCGAGTTCTCCGCCCAAAACGTCGCCGTTGAACGCGCGGGAAACGCTGTACGGACGAATGTCGGCAATAGCGACAACTTCGATAAACTTGGGGTTGATAGCGCCAATAAGGACGTTGCCTTCGTCGCCGGTTCCCAAAACGGCTACGCGAACCGGTCGGTCGGGTTCGGAGTATCCGTAATAATACCCGCCCAGCCCGGCTTTGGAAGCCAGATTCTTTTCAGTTGCGCCACGAAGGAAATCGCGATGTGAGGCGTTCGCGTCAGTCGGAGACGCCATGACAGTCGACCCCATGGCGGCGAGGAAGTTTTTCTTCCCAATATCAGTTTGTTCAGGAGTTAAGTTCATGGTTATGTATGATTAAAGTGAATTGTTGATTGTTTTTTAAGCTCCTAGCCTCTAGCTCCTAGCTACTAGCTTTAACGAATGGAGTCAGAAGCTGAATTGAAAAACTAACGGCTAGCAGCTAATAGCTAACAGCTCCCCTACGCCTTGTACCTGTTCAAATCGGGCTTAACGCCTTCAGGCGTGTCGTCGGATTCCGGGTCGAACCAGGATTCCTTGAACTCGATGCGGCTGCTCTGCGCGGCTGCCATGTTGGTAACCAGAGCGATACAGGCGTCGCCCATAGCGACTTTCGGCGTGCAGCGCGGGTGAATGTCCGGGTTGGAAGCGTCCGGATTGTTGCGAATGCACCAGGCGAAATGCTCGATTTCTTCGGTGTAGCCGCGGCTGACTTTGCGGATCGGACCGGCAGCCGTTGCCGCCTTCTGGCTGGCGCCGGACGCCTGCGTGTCCATCGTCGGACCGGAACCGCCGCCGGAACCGACAGCCGTTGCGGACTCGTCGCGCAGAAGCGTAACTTCCTGCTCGCGTTCAAGAATGAGCGTGCCTTTCGTGCCGTAGACGATTTCGCCGTATCCGCCGAATCCGTTGCCGTTGATGGTGGAGTACTGAACGGAGATGCGGTTTCGGGACTTGATGTCGTCTTTGGGATCGTAGCCCGGGGTCGGGTATTCAAACTGACAAATAACGTGGTCTTCCGCTTCGCGGTCGTTGTCAAAAATAGAACGATAGCCGGAGGCGACAACGCACAGCGGATGCTGTTTGACGCCGCCGTGCATGGCGGAAATGAAGATGCTGGCTGCGTCGAGCTGATGCGAGCCAAGTTCTACCATCAAACCGCCGCCGGTGCGCTTCCACAGACGCCAGCGAATGAGTTCTTCGCCCACCGGGCAGTGATACGGAGAACCATCGCGCAGAACCAGATCGTGAGTCTGATAGCCGTACTTGGCGGCGTCGACGATTTTGTCCTGAAGACGCATTCTCGCCTGTTCCATTTTAATGCGGGCTTTTTCAATCGCCGGACCGCGAGCCGATTCCAGCGCGTTTTTGGCGTTGTTGTAAATGGCGGCAAGCTTTTTCGCCTGCGGGTCGTTCGGCTTGAAGTTTTCCGGCATGGGCTGCTGCCAGGAGTCTCCGCCAGGCATGTTGCCGCGATGCCACTGAGCGCGAATGTAGTGCAGGTCGCCCAGAATTCCGCGCTGAATTGAGTCCATCGCTTCTTCGTAAAGAATGTTGTAATGACGCTGATGTCCGGTCGCCAGATGAACCTTTGCCAGTTTCGCCGCCTGCGCCATTTCTTTGCATTCAAAAACAGAGTGCGCCATGAGCTTTTCGGTCAAAACGTGCAAGCCCTGTTCCATGGCTGCAATCGCCGCCGGCGCGTGAAGATGCAGCGGCAGAGCGATAATCACCGCTTCAATGCCCAGCGACTTGGCGTCTTTGAGCAGATCTTTGTAATCTTCGTAAACCTTGACGTGCTGACGAGCCTCGTCTTCGGTCTTCCAGCCGTAAACGGACATAAGTCCTTTACGAGCCGCCAAAGCGGCGTCGGAATCGTGGTCGCCGTGGAATGCGCGCCACTGGTTGTACGGACGAATGTCAGCAATGGCGACAACTTGAACGTATTCAGGATTGATAGCTCCCAAAAGGACGTTGCCTTCGTCGCCTGTTCCTAAAACGCCAACGCGAACGGGCGAGCCGTGAATGGCGCTGTATCCGAAATAGAAACCGCCCAACGCGCCGCCGCATACAATGCCAGCCGCCCCGGCAGCCTTCAAAAAGTCTCGACGAGAGCAGTCGCAAAACGCTTTCTGACCCGCCGCTATTTGTTCCGGTGTTAAATTCATGGTAGTATTGTAATGTTAGTTGTATGTTCTTATTGTGTAGTGGTTAGTGGTAAGTTGTAAGTGGTTAGTGAGAGCAGCGCTTGCGTCCTAACGACTTACCACTGAATACTTACCACTCCTTCCTGCCTATTCTTCCGTCCATTGAGTAAATCCAAACGCCTTGAGAATCGGTTTGCCGAACCAGTTCCAGACGAACCAGTCCAAACCGCCCCAGCGTCCAACCGGCAGGGTTGCCAAGGCAATCATCGCGATCATTTCAACGAAGTTTTTGTCGACAATCAAAGCGTGCCCCAGAATCGGGTGATCGAACGGGTAAATGGTTGGCCAGGCAGGCTGAGTCGCGCAGACCATGCACAGGAACGCCGCGCCGCCAAGGCAGGCAAGACGCGTGCAGAAACCGACCAGCAGGCAGAACCCGATGGCTGTCAAAGCCCACGTAATTGTGAAGTTAAGGAAGTCCGTATAAGACGCAAACGGGAACGTAATTCCCCACGGCATGCGGTCGGTAGTCGGGATGATTTTGGGAAGATGCTTTCCCTTGAGCTGTTCCTGAGTCAGGACGCCTTCAAACGCTCCGGTCATTTCGTCGCCCAAGCCTTCGATGGCATTAATCCAGCCGTTCATTTCGCCGCGGAGCTTCATCATTTCGTCCCACTGGCGTTTCATCTGTTCCGGACCGTCGTTGCCGTCGCGTTTGTCTTTGCGAAGCAGGTCAAGAGAAACGAAGTAGCCTTTAACGTCAGCGTATTTAGCCGCCAGGAACGTATCCAGAGAATCAGCGTACTGATTGTAAATAACCTCGATTTCCTCTTTCTGTTTGTCCGTCAGATTGAATTTCTTTTCGACGTACTGACGCTGTTCCAGCCACGGCGTTTTATAAGCGGCGCAGGGAATCGTTCCGGTCTTTTCGTCAATTTGCATCCGGATTCGTCCTTCCAAATCCGGCGTCATGGAATAAAAGATGGGAGCGAAGGGACCTTTTGCGAGGTTTAAAAACGGAAGCGCGGAAAATTCATCTGAATTCGCGACCTTCCACACGCCTTCATAGAAAAAATGCCAGCCGATAGTCAATCGCAGCGCGACCAACGCAATCACGGTCAGCAAGCCGATAGAATAAAATTTGCGTTTCAGGGTGGGCCTCCTTTTAAAATTATTTGAGGGCGGGATGCAATTTAATGAATCCGTTTAACTTACAGATTATCTATACTACCAATTATTGTAATTGGAATAGAAGAACATTCAAGGGGGGGAAAGAAAAAAACAGGAAAATATTAATAATAATGAAAGACGGTTGGCGAGCCGGGGTGCGTAGAGCCGCCCGGGAAAAACTCACGCGTGGGAGCGTAAAAATGAAAGGCGGTAACGGAGCGACCATCGGGAGCGCAGTTATGCTTTGTTTGAAGTATGAAATATCGTATTGAGTAAGAAATCTCACGCTCTAGTTCGCAAAGTCCGCAAAGAAATGATAGCAAACGCTTTAGCGTTCCGCTAGAACCGCGTAGCGGTTGAATGTTTCTAGCCGTGGGTTTTAACCCACGGAATAATGAACACACAAAAAGATTATCGTCAAATAACCTTTTCCGTTCGCCCTCTGAAAGAGGGTGAGAGGAAAAGGAACTGCAACGATTGCGAACAAAAACGCCGGAAAGTATAAGCGTCCGGAAAACCTCACGCTCTAGTTCGCGATGTTCACAAAGTTTTAAAAATTACTTTGGCTCTAACGAAGGGCGCCGCCGTTAATGTTTTATCGTATTTAGCGCTCTACTTGATTTACTATGTTCACGTAAATATTTTTCAAGTTCCTTATGAGAAGATATTTCAGGGTAGTCCAAAATAGTATGACCATGGTTATTTCGTTTATTGACGTCTGCTCCATGTTCAACCAGATATTGAGCCACTTCAAACTTTTTGGCGGTATATCTGATGTAATGCAAAGGCGTATTTCCCAATTCGTCTTGTTCGTTGACGTCTAATCCTTGTTCAACCAGCCAACGAATAAGTTCCAAATTACCGCTTTTGACAGCATAACATAAGACTGTTTTTCCATCTCTGTCTTTTGCATAGACGTCAGCTCCATTCTCAATCAGAAATTGCGCAACGCCTAAAGAACAGCTGCTTTCACACAAAGCAACACAATGCAGCGGCGTTTCTTCTGGTATATTACGTGCGTTAACGTCAGCGCCATGTTCTACCAGATAATATACAATGTCATAATAATCTATACCAAATGACCAGCGAGTGGTATAATGCAAAGCGGAATCTCCATAAAGTGAGAATACAACATTGACATCGGCGCCATGATCGACCAGAAATTTAACCGTTTCAAAACGATAACTCCCTAACCTCAGAGCGTAATACAAGGCGGTATCCCCTTTATCGTCTTTTGCATTGACGTCAGCTCCATGTTCGACCAAACATTGAAGCGCTTTGACAGGACTGAAGCGAAAAGTATTCCCAATAGCAGACTGCAAAACTGTATAACCGACATTGTTTTTAGCGTTGACGTCAGCTCCATGATCAATTAGATATTGAAGCGCTTCCAGATTCTCGCTTTGAGTAACGCGACACATACTTCGGGTTAAATAATGCAAAACCGAAAAACCTTTATTGTTTTTAGCGTTAACGTCCGCGCCATGTTCAATTAGACATTTTAGCGCTTCGAGATTCCCCTTTTCAGCGGCGTAATGCAAAACCGACTCGTTATTATTGTCTTTCGCGTTGACGTCCAATCCCTGACTTATAAGCAATTGAACCGATTCAGGATTCCCTTTTTGGACAGCATAATGTAAAACAGTCAACCCCATATTGTTTTTGGATTGGACGTCAGCGCCATGTTCAATTAGACATTTTAGCGTTTCGAGATTCCCGTTTTTAGCTGCATAATGCAAAACCGACAAATTATTGTTGTCTTTTGCGTTGACGTCCAATCCCTTGTTTATGAGCCATTGAACCAATTTCGAATTCCCGCTTAAAGCGGCAAGATGCAATACCGTTTTACCTTGATTAGTTATTGCGTTGACGTCAGCGCCATGTTCAACCAGCAGTTGAGCGATTTCCAGATTTCCGCTTTGGGCTGCAGAATGTAATGCAGAAGTTTCAGATGCGTATTTCCCTTTGACGTCGGCTCCATGCTCGACCAGCATTTGAACAATATCCCATTGACCATATTGTGCAGCGTATGCCACAATTGGAAATTTAACTTTTACATCGGCGCCGCGTTCGACCATAAATTTAACAAGATCCCAATCTCGGCATTGTACGATATAACTCAAGATGGGCATTCCCTGACTGTCCACAGAATTTACGTCTGCGCCACGCTCGACCAAGTATCGAATATAATCTGACTTTGCAATCAGCCAACCCACATCATCAATATCTTCATAGATTGAATAATACAATGCCGTTTTTCCTTTGTCGTTTTTGGCGTTGACGTCCGCGCCGTGTTCTACCAGCCATTGAACCACTTTAAAATTCCAACTTCCAACGGCGTAAAACAAGGCGGTATTTCCCCATTTGTCTCGCGCGTTGACGTCAGCGCCATGTTCAACCAGCAATTGAATTGCATCTAAATTACTATAAGTTGCGGCTGCATTCAAGATATTACCGCCATTAGCTTTAACGTTCAGCCCATGCTCAATCAGCCATTGAACAAGATTCTGATTCCTGTTTTTATTGAGGGGATCAAGTTGTGTGACACACAATAAATATCCATTTTCATCATTAACGTCCAATCCATGTTCAATCAGCCATTGAGCCATTTCCATTTTTTGGTTCTGAACGGCCTGATACAAAGCAGATGCGCCGAATTTGTCGCGTGTGTGGACGTCTGCCTTCTGCTGTTCCACAAGCCATTTAACAAGTTCGATATTTCCACTCCATGCAGCATAATGCAAAACAGTTCTTTCCTGTTTATCCTTTGCGTTAATATCCGCGCCTTTATCCAGAAGAAATTTAACCCGGCTCAAATCGCCTGTCGATGCGGCATAGTGAAGAACATTGGCGCCTGTATGATGATGACTGCGAAAATCAAAGTTTCGAGTTTTAAACATATTTTCAAAGGCGTCAACGTATACTTCTTTAAATGATCTTATAGGCAGATCAAAAAATGACGAATCAATATCAGAGTTGTCCAACTTTGCATTGATCGCAGCCTGAATTGCAGAGTCGTCTGCTGACTCATTGACCGCTGTCTGGCTTGCAGAGTTGTCTTGTTTATAGCAACCGGAAAGACATGCTAAAGCTATCAGGAACGCGTTTAAAATGGATTTATGGCTAATCATGGGACGCTATAGGGTGGGATTGTTAAACGCAATATATTATCTTTTATTATGAATTATAGCGTCCTTTCAGAATATTTGCAATAGGGGGAAAAAGAAATTTTAATTCGGAATGAGCAACTGATGCAAAGCGGTCAGATGAGCTGGGTTCTGTAAGCGCCCCGTTATAATCTCACGAGAAGTTCGCAAAGAAATGGAAGGTGGGAATGGAGCGACCTTCGGGAGCGGAATTACGCTTAGGCGAGCCACGGGTGTAAACATATATTAGCGAGCCGGGAACGTTATTTCCCGGGTGTGAGCGCAGCGAACGTAGCAAAGCGAACGTAACGGCGAACGTAACGGCGAACAAAATGTTGGCGTCCGGAAAACCTCACGCGGAGATGCGGAGCCGCGGAGGAAGTTCGCGAAGTTTTAAAAAATTCTTTGCGTTCTTTGCGGCTTAAAAAACTTTAGTAAGGAACGAGCAAGCGACCAACGGGAGCGGGTATAACACGTTTCGCGCGGCAGCGCGGACTGGGTTTGCGCCTTCGCACCGCGGATTGGGAGCGGCGCCCCGCCGCCTTGAAAAAACTTAGGTCGCCAGCAAGCTGGCTCCCTTGTATGAGAAGTTTTTTCAAGGTAAATAATATGAGGGGAAAACCTTTTTTGAAAAAAAGGTTCTTCCCCTCAAACTCCCCTTTCCAAAAAACTTTAGTAAGGAAGTACAATTGCACAATCAGCGCTAATCCGTCAAATCCGTGAACGGATTGACCTGCACATAACCAATGAAGAGCGCTTGCGTAATTGCTAATTGCTAATTGGAAATTGCTAATTCCCCAAGAACTGCAACCCCAGCGGAATCCAGAACAGCGTCGTGAGGATGGAAAGCAGGTTTGTTACAATAACGCAGCGCAAGGCGGTGGGCGGATCGCCGTTAAACTGCCGCGACCAGACAAGGCACATAATCGCTGACGGCATCGCCGCCTGAACGATTAGAATGCGCTGCAAATCAACGTTGACGGTAAGGTATTTCGCCCAAAGTATAAACAGAATCGGGACGAGAACGAGCCTAATCAATATCGTGCTGTTAATCAGCTTGAACGAATTCCAGACTGACAAAGTCGAAGCGGTTTGCGCTTCAATCCCGGCAACGCGGGGGTTAAACTCGTCGTACATGATCCCGCCGACCAGCAGCAGCGACAGCGGAATCATGCTCTGGTTAAGCCACGTCATTGACGTTTCTATACATTCTGGCAGCTGGTTTGACCACGGCAGGTAATTAAACAGCAGAGCAATGTACACGCCGATCATCGCCGGGGCGCACAGCTGGCGAATCGACTCTTTCACAGCGTCTTTACTCAACGCGGCGACGGCAATCGTCCACATCCCGATTACCGTCCCGACGTTGAAAACGAACAGCACGCCCAGCGTTTGAGAGTTAAACAGCAGAGCGCAGAGCGGAATGGGAAGAAATCCGTAGTTGAACAGACAGTTGCACAGAACGAACGTCCGCTTTTGCGTGTCGTTTTCCAGACCGGTTAGCGGGCTGAAAAACCGAACGTACAGTCGCGAGACAACCATTCCAACGGCAATCGAAATCCAGCCGATAAACACGACTTCCAGCACGAAAATCGGGTTGATGAGGTTCTCGTTCCCGCGAATCGACATGAACGTCGCCGCCGGGTAGAGAACGTTCATCGTCAAGTCGGTCAGAGGCTTGTCCGCCGCCGGCGTGAGCCATTTGACGCGCCGCATAAACGCGCCGATGAGAATCACAATCAGGATCGCCAGAGTCGCCTGAAAGGTTATCGTCAGAATATTTAACATTTCTGGAGTCAGCATGATTAAAGATTATAGCGACGAACCGGAATTTGTCCAGATAGAGCGATCCAATAAATTGGCAAGGTGACTATATGTATTGAAAGACAATATGTTAAAGCCGTATTAATTGCATATAAAAATGAAGGTTTAGAATAATATTCCCCCTTGAAAAGGTTGCTACATATAATAAAATGATATTTTAGCAGAGAGAATCTACTATCAATTTTCCTATTTTCAATTAAACCATGTTAACTTCAATTCAAGACAGTTTTACGTTATCAAACGGGGTAAAAATACCTTGCGTTGGATTCGGGACTTTTAGAACGCCGGACGATGAATCCGGCGCTGCCGCAGTTGAGTATGCCATTAAATGCGGGTATCGGCACATTGATTCTGCCGAAGTTTATGCCAACGAGTCGGCTGTTGCAGAAGGAATTCGTCGTTCCGGACTGGACAGGAAAGAGGTATTCTTAACAGGAAAGGTCTGGAACAATCATCAAGGGTATGAGTTAACTCTAACGTCGGTTGCGGAATCTCTCAAACGGCTCAAGATGGACTATTTCGACTTGCTGCTGATTCACTGGCCAGTTTCTGCTGGACATCAAAACGACTGGGCGGAACTCAACCGTCAGACGTGGCAGGCGATGGAAAAACTCTATGCTGACGGGACGGTTCGGGCGCTGGGCGTGAGCAATTTCATGGACTACCATCTCGAACCGCTGCTGGAATTTGCCAGCGTTCCGCCGATGGTTAATCAGCTGGAACTTCACCCGGCATGTCCGCAGAAGAAAATTGTCGAATTCTGCAAGGCGCATAACATTCTGCCCGAAGCTTGGGCGCCGCTTCAGCGGGGAGGCGTGTTCAATAATCCAGCGTTTGTTGCAATGGGTAAAAAATACGGTAAGACGGCAGGACAGATCGCGCTGCGCTGGTTGCTACAGTTGGGAATCTGTCCGCTCCCGAAATCGGTTACGCCTGCCAGAATTGAAAAGAATGCCGCCCTGTTCGATTTTGCCTTGACGGATTCCGACATGGCTCAGTTGGACGCCGACGGCGTTTCTGCAACGGACAATTATCATCGCGACCCACACACGACGGCATTTTAATGCGGCGAGACGACTGAAAATTTTCTCAATTTTGTTTTTCCTCCCCCCCTTGTGGAATTTGGAAAAAAGAGTAAAATAACCGCTCAAAATTAAATTTATTGTTTTTCCTGATGATTCAGGGATTGTTTAAATAACCATTTAATTACGTAAGGAGATAAACCGTGGGAACGAAAGTTAGCGGAAAAGGTCGTAGAAAGCTGGGTCGAAAAAAGCGCAAGATGCGTTCCAAGATTCGCCATAAGAAATAACAGCTGCGGCGAGGCGCCGCTTCGATTCGCGTACTTGCTCGAGAGCCTGTATCTGCTCTCGTTGTCGCTATGTGAATTTGTATTGCGAACTGCGCCTCTATGCCCGTGCGGCGCTTACCCGCTGGCGCATTCTGGTTTTTTACTATATTTTGATCTGTATATTAAATATAGACTCAAAGCGTAGATATATTATAACCTCGTTGATGGTCGTTTTTAAAGCGTAACCCGACGAGGTTTTTTTGATTTTATATTCTCTTTCCCCCCCTACAAATCATGTTCCATCCCCTCAGCAGTATGGATTATCTTCCGCAGGACAAGCTGCGGACCTTACAGACAGAACGATTAATCAATATCGTCGGACGCGCCTATGAACGAGTTGAACTGTTTCGCAATCGATTGGATGAAAACGGCATTTCGCCGCTGGATATTCAGTCTATTGACGATATCGCCAAGTTGCCGTTTATGGTCAAGGCGGACTTGCGTGACACGTATCCCTTTGGGCTGTTTGCGTCGCCGATGTCAGATATCGTTCGCCTTCACGCCTCAAGCGGAACGACTGGCAAGCCGATTGTCGTAGCGTATACGAAAGACGACCTCAACGTTTGGGCTGAAACCGTTATGCGAGCTTTTTTGGCTTACGGCATGACGAAAGGCGATGTTCTTCAGAACTGCTACGGTTACGGTTTATTTACCGGTGGATTGGGCGCTCATCAGGGAGCGGAAGCGTTGGGAGCGACCGTTTTACCGGTTTCGACAGGCAACTCTGTTCGTCAGCTTATGCTCATGAAAGACTTTGGCGTAACGGCGATTTGCTGCACGCCGTCGTTCTTCCTTCATCTGCTTGACACAGCCGGAGAGCAAGGCATTGACGTCCGGCAACTCCCGCTGAGAATTGGGGCTTTCGGCGCTGAACCGTGGTCTCAAGCCATGCGTCAGAAAATCGAAGAGTTGTCTGGAATCAAGGCGTACGACATCTACGGGCTGAGCGAAATCGTCGGTCCCGGCGTTGGTGGCGAATGTCAATGCCAAAATGGTCTGCACATCTTTGAAGATCATTATTATCCGGAAATTATCGATCCTGAAACGCTGGAAGTTCTTCCCGATGGCGAGGAAGGGGAACTTGTCTTGACGACTCTGTCCAAGCAGGCGATGCCGATTATTCGTTATCGCACGCGCGACATTACCAAAATCATTGCTGAAAAATGCGAATGCGGCAGAACGCTGCGCCGAATCGCCCGTATTTCCCGCCGTTCTGACGACATGATGATTGTCCGCGGCGTCAACGTCTTCCCGTCTCAGATCGAAACGGCGATTCTGTCCATCGAAGGCGTCGCACCATACTACGAAATCATTCTGACTCGTGAGGACAACCTCGACCGAATTGAAGTCAAAGTCGAAATTACTGACGCGCTGCTGGGCGACGATACGATTCGAACGCTCGAAACGCTGCAAAAACGCATTGCGACGGCGATTGAACGAATTATCAACATTCGCGTTAAAGTTACGCTGGTTGAACCGCGAACGCTGGAACGTTTTGACGGAAAAGCCAAGCGAGTCAAAGACCTGAGAAAAATCTAAAACATATATGGATTACAAAAATTCCCCCTGCGAACGCGTGTATTTAGAGGAATCTTCCGATCCCGCCTATATAGCGGAACTGGAATCCCGCATTGTTCGCAAAGGGGTGGTCGGCATTGTCGAACGTGATGGGAAGTACTTGGTCATACAGAGATCCGAATACGTACCCGCGCCGTTGCTGTATTCGTTTCCCGGCGGGGGAATAGAACCGGGCGAAACGCCTCAAGATGCGCTCATTCGAGAGTTTACTGAAGAACTTGGCGCGCCCTGTACGCCCCAGCGACGGATTCTGGAATCCCTTTCCGCCTGGGGCGCGCATATTGCCTGGTGGTTGGCGGACATGACAGACGAACAGATTGCCGCCATTAAACCGTCAGAGCGGGAAGTCGCGCAGGTTCTTTGGCTTACGCCGGAAGAGATTAAGAACTCCAACAACAACATTTCCAGCATGTATATGTTCTTTGATTGGCTGGAAGAAGACAAGAAGTTATGAGCAAACTGTCTGTTTCTGTCGCAATAGCAGTGTATAATTCTACACAATACATGAAGCCGCAGTTAGACAGCATTATGGCTCAAACGCGTTTGCCGGACGAGGTTGTTTTTGTAGACGACTGCTCGTCAGACGATACCGTTGCAGAACTGGAAGCATGGAAAGTGCAAGCCCCGTTTGACGTCATAATTATTTGTAACAAACAGAACTTGGGCTGTACGAAGAACTTCTCAAAAGCGCTGAGCCTGTGTACAAAAGACGTTGTTATTGTTTCGGACTGCGACGACGTTTGGGAACCGGACAGAATCGAACGGTGTCTCAATCGTTTTGAATCCGATTCCGATTTGGGATTGATTACCGGCAACGCGAAACTCATTGACGGCGCTGGGGAATTCCAAAATATGTACTTGGACGAGTATCTGACCCGAATGCATGTTCGGGAATTCTGGCGGTATTTCTACCCGCTCCAATCGCCCATGACTGTCTGGACTGGCTGTACGATGGCAGTGAGAAAGTCTGTTCTGGATGAAGTTCTGCCGGTTCCAGACCAGTTGGCGTGTCACGACATTTGGATTTATCTGCTCGCTCCGCTGTGCGGAAAAGTTGAGTACATAGACCAGCCGCTGATCAGCTATCGTCTCCACGGGAAAAACTATTCTACCGCCCCGACGGTTGACCAATTGCGTAACAATCCACCCAAATGGCGATACTTCAATACGGTTATCGACACGCTTAAAACGCACCCGTTACTGATAGAATCGCTTATCGACAGGGCAAAAACTCTGCCGGAGTCCGAGCGATACGTCAAACAATTGGAACGGGAAAAACGGCATTTCGACGCCCGCCGGGCGATTCAAGCCAACGCTCTGACCGGCTTCGGCGCGCTATTAAAAGAACTCGTTCTGCCGGGCGGATATTTCCGTCACACTCAACCAGTCCGATCCATTCTGTACGATTTGATTGAAGGGCTGGGATTGAGAAAGAATTAGCTTCGCAAACAACCAATGGATAACGCGAAGCGTAACTCCTCGCTCCTAATTCTTAACTGCTCTAGCAGTCCCACGGACCATAAACCGCTTTGACAGTCATGGATTCATCGTTGGCGGCGAGGTAATACACCTTGAATTTTGTTCCTCCGTCGTAGGTTTTTACAACAACGTGTCCGCCAATTTTGACGAGGTCTTTTTGCCACGACATATTCTTGAATGCATCGGGATTGTACACCTGATACATCGTTGGGCAAATGATTCTGTCGCCCGGATACAGATCGCGGGACGTCATAATAGACATGGTCTTGTTGTTGACGTGTCCTTTGTGCCAGATGTTGTTGATATACACGCGCGCCTGAACCTCTTTAACGAACGCCGCTCGCATGGCGTTTGTCGAAGCGTGATGATTGGCTTTGCAGACGTGGACTTTCCCGACTGTTTTTCCGACCAGAACTTCAATACCGAGGTCGCTTCCTTTGTCGTCCAGAATCGCACCGCTGATGTCGCCGCCGGTATAAAACCGGAACTTGCCGTAGGAAAGACGGAACCCGAGGCTGAGCGGATTTTCGTTCCGTCCGCCGTTGTGATTGGCAGGATATTTCGCCATCAGGTTTTCCGTCGGCAGGACGATATTCGGATTGAACTCGTCTTCCGGCTTGGGCGCTTCACAACAAATCGCTCCGTTTCCGCAGACGTTGAGAATCTGAAATTGTCCTTTATATTTTTCTGGCGCTTTTTTGAGCGCTATCTGATTTGCTTGCCCAACGATAAACGGGGTTCGTTTGAGTCCGTTCGCTTTTTCCTGATATTCAACGAATTTGAGCCAGTTTGCTGTTTCCCTCATTTTCATTGCGGTAACAGGGGCGTTATAGTCTGGGTATGCGCGATCAAAGACCTCGTCAAAATGGATGTACTCTCCAACCTGGGCAAAGCCGGAAAGAAAATAGTCGGCGCCGGGATTGGACGCCTTGCCGGCATTATACGTTTCAATGCCGCAATGGTCAGAGTGGAAATGCGAACACATCATATAGTCGACGTGGTCGCCTGCCGGATTAACCCGCTTAATATATCGTGCGATCCATTCTCCAGCGTGACGAGAACCATCGGGAAGAATTGCTGTACTTTTATCCGGCGCGCAATGAAACTCGCCGGCGTCGAGCAGCATGGACGTACCGTCCGGAAAAATCTGAAAACTTGATTCTGCCCGACCCGTGTAAATGTAATGCAAATCGAGGTCGCCCTCTTTCCAGCCAGCGTATGGCTTGCCTGTTTCCGGGCTGTCAGACGGAAGCGGAGCGGGAACGTTGTCGATGAATTTATCCTCTGCGGCGCTGAGACTGTTCAGTTGAGAAATTATAAACGGCGAGACTGCGCACTGCCCCAAGAACATCCGGCGGGTTAGTTTTTTACGTTTCATGGCGAGTAAGGCGGGGAAAACTGTTAATGATATAAAACGCCAATCAGTCAGACAAATGTTTGGCGTCCAATATTCAACGCTTATTCTGTTGATTTTTATACTATTCTACAGGATTGATTATCAAATGTCAATATGTAGAAGAAAACTCTTGACTACTGCCTATTCTTCCTCGATAATCTCTCCTCCTGCCCGGGTGCATAGAGCGGAGACGATAGATAAGTCGGTTCGTTCGCTGAGAAATTCGACGTGTCCGTCGGCAAATGTCGCATTGACTCCGCCGAAATGGTCGGATCGCATTTCGTTTTCCGTGATTTTTGGGTCGTTAATTGCCCCGGACTGGTCGAAAACGTTCAGACCGTTAATCCATTGTCCGTCAACCCAACCGGAATCTTCGCTAACTATGATAGTGTTTGAAGTTCCGTCATATATCTCGCCGATTTTAATTGGACGGTCGTAAAGAAGCGTTCCTCGTGGCGGTTCGTTCGGCAGGGGCAGCGTTCTGCCGGGATAATCGATTCGCTCGCCGTACATCCCGCCATAGTCTGACCCGCCGTAGAGGATATTTTTCGTAACGGGGACGTCTTTGAAAATCGACTTGTTCCCAACTTTGAACTCTTTCTTTTCCGTACCCGCATTGACGGAACAGGCTCTCATCGGTTCCGCCTGCGCTTCAGGACAAATAAACATCGGCAAAAGCGTTTTTCCAGCGGGTTCGTTTTCCTCATCGTAATAGACTTTGTCAAAATTGATTAAATCGAAAATGCTTTGTTGTTCCATCATGGGCAGAATATACGCCGACCAGGCAAACCCGCGCCATTCATTTTGTTTGAGTTGAACGCCGTTGACGTATGTTCCCGGCATGTTGACTCCGCCTTGCGGAAACGCATTGTTGGCGGTATGGTACGACTGTAAACCAATTCCCATTTGCTTGAGATTATTTTTGCACTGAAGATTCCTTGCAGACGCTCTTGCGGCTTGAACCGCAGGCAAGAGCAGCCCAACCAGTACGCCGATAATTGCGATAACGACCAGCAACTCGACAAGCGTAAACGCTCGCCGGTTTCGATAAAAACGGTGATTCATATTGTTAAAAAGATATTGTCAGGAAAGAAAGTCTTTCCTGTTCAAATCCGCCCTGGTTCCTGATTGGACGTAGATATCTTCGAATCAAGCTTTTTCGGAGACATAACCTCGTCCTATCCGCCCGTGCGGCTCGCACCCGTCATTCGTCCCCGGCAAACGACAAATACTCGAAGCGACCGGTCTTCTGACTTGAGTTCTTGACAGAGAATTCTCTGTCAACCTGTCGGCGTCTTCTCCCGGAACGTGCCGGAATGACTTGTATTGCCAACAGTAAAAACGTACGGACGTTTTTGGACTCTTACAGCGGCTGGGGACCGTTCCGGACTCTTAGCAGGCTTTTCATGCAAACAAAAAGACCGCTGCCGGATTCCCACGAATCGCACAAGCGATTACTGCGTCAGCTTCATACGTCCGGTATTATAGCTCATGTTGAGAAAATGTCAATAATAGAGGTCGTTTCTACTTTACTCTAGGCAGATCGTCAACCCATTCCAGTTCAACTCTGGACAGATACCAGGATTTTCCGTTGTCGTTGTTGCCTTGATAGAAAAGCCACGTCTTGCCGGTTTTCGGGTCAATAAAAACGCCGGGATGCCCGGATTCGCTGGAATTCCATTGTCCTTTCGGTCCGTTGGTAATAAACGGGACGTTCCAGACTCGCGTCCAATTTATTCCGTCGTCCGACTGCGCCAGTCCAATATGCTGTGGATTGTTGTTGTACCCTCCAGCGTAGAACATAAACAGTTTACCATCGCGTTCACAAACTGACGCCGCTTCAATACAGCGAGTTTCCCACGGCAAGGTTGGTTCAAGAATGCTGTAGTCGCACTGTTTCCACTGATCCGGGGCGAGATTATTTCGATTCTCAGCAATTGCGACAACCTGTTTTTGGATGCGTCCTGCGGGATCGCGGGTTGCCGCATAGAGAAAACATTTCCCTTTGAACTCAATAAAGTCTGCGTCAATTGCCCTGCCGTTTGTCCAGTCGCCTTTGGGGGAGAAGATCGGCGTTGAATAAACGTTCTGGAAATTCAAGCCATCCTCAGACGTGGCGTAGTAAATCGCGTTTTGCGTTCCTTCTTTCCATGCCTGATAGAACAGATGAACTTTCCCATCCCAGACTTTGGCGCACGGCGCTGCAATGTCTTTAAAACCACTGCCGGGCGGCGGCGTTACATCCCCAACGTGCGTCCAGCTGGTCAAATCGTCGCTGGTTGCAACGCCAATGTAATAGCGGCTCTTTTTTTGCGGGTCGCGGGGTGTAAATGAAAAATACATCCAGTACTTCCCCTTGAATTGGATAACTGTCGGATCTTTGGCGAAGAACTTGCCCTGTTTATTAAGCAATCCGAATTTCATAGCTGGATTTTTCACACTGGGATGATCCGACGGCGTAATCGCGTCGCCCGGCTTATATTCAGCCAAACTTGCTGAAGCGAACAAAATCAATAGAGTTGTTAAAACGATTAAAATGGTATTTCTCATGGAGGGGTCTCCGCAGTTTAGTTGGGAATTGCGAGTAGCGAGTAGGAAGACAGATTTACAGCCTATTGTACTCTGTTTGACGGCAGAGTAAAAGAGGGGGACGAAAAAATGTTGGGAATGCGAAGAATTGTTCAGAGAAAAACGATCTTGATTTTATATTCGTGAACTGATGTCTCCAATTCATCTGCTTTTGCGTCAATTCCGAACTTAGCATTGCGAATTGTTCTCCCCCCCTTTGAAATCTGCAAAATGAACGTTATAATTATGCTGAACATAAAGATTTATAGGGAATTGCAACCATGCTCATAATTGACGGATATAATTTGGTTCACGCTCTTGGTTTACTGCCAGCGGCTGGGCGATGCGTTCGATATGAACCCGGCGTTTTAGAACGAGCGAGGGAAAAGACGCTGTCGTTAGTTATTAAAGACCTGCCGGAATCTTGGCGACCGGAAACGACGTTTGTCTTTGACTCCTTGGAGCCGCCGGAATTCCTTCCCAGTTCCTATACTCGCAACGGCGTTCATATTGTCTTTGCGCGCGATTACCAAGATGCAGACGAGATGATTATTGAAATGGTTCAAAAGGCTCAACGCACTGAGCTTGTTGTTGTCATTTCAAGTGACCACCGGATTCAAAATGCCGTACTTCGCCGTCGTTTTATTTGCCGAGACTCTGATCAATGGTATTATGGCGGAATGGAATTGCCAGAACGACATCATGACCAAACTCAGCAAAAAGAGAAAGAAAAGCCTGACATTTTGATTTCTCAGGAAGAAAAAGACTATTGGTTGCGTATTTTTAACAAGTAATTTCTGTTTTCGAAACGGTTCTTTAAGAAATGTAAGTTGAATGGAGTATTTGATATGAAGCTGTTTATGTCGCGTTTTGTTTTATTGGTAATGGTTTTATGCCTTTTCGCGTTGCGGGTGCAGGCGGACTGGATTGACGGCAAAATGCCGGTTAAACAGGCGAACGCAGTTGCTCCGTCAGCCGTTCCCGCGCCGCAGGAAAACGTTCGGCTCACGCCCAGCGTGTTTGCAGACGTTCAGAATCTCGAAAGAGCGTATTTGCGTTCATTGGAGCCGGACCGGTTTCTGGTTCGATTCCGGTCGGAAGCGGGACTGCCGCCCAAGCCGGGAACGCAGGTTTACGGCGGCTGGGAAAAGACGACGCCCTTGGCGGGTCATTCCTTCGGGCATTTTCTGACGGCAACGTCTAAAATGTACGCCGCCACGGGAGACGAACAGCTCAAAGCCAGCGTCGACAAGTCCGTCGAAGGCCTGGCGGAAGTTCAAAACGCGTTCGGGGCGGACCCGCGATGGGAAGGTTACGTCGCCGCCATTCCCAGCGGGAAAGACCTCTTTGAAAAGACCTCCGCCGGGGACGTTGACCTGATGGGCAAATCGTGGATCGTTCCGTTCTATACGCAGCACAAAATCCTGGCGGGGCTTCTGGACGCCTATCGGTATTGCGGCAGCGAGCTGGCGCTGGACGTCGCGAAAAAGCACGTGGACTGGATGATTCGCTTTTTCGACCCGCTGTCCCCGGAACAGTTTGAACGGATGCTGCGTACGGAATTCGGCGGCGTTCAGACACCGATTCTGGAACTGTATTCCATAACCGGCGAGAAGAAGTATCTCGATTTCGGAATGCGATTTGAACACAAAGCCATGGTTTCCGGCTGGAAAGCGCAAGTCGACAACCTGCCGGGAATTCACGCCAACACACAGATTCCCAAAGCGCAGGGCTGCGCCAAGGCGTATGAGATTACCGGAGATAAAACCGAACAAACGGCGGCGGACTTCTTCTGGAACACGGTTGTTAAACATCACACCTACGTTACCGGCGGGAACTCGTCACGCGAGCATTTCGGTCCGGAAGACAAGCTCAATAACCGCTTCGACAACCCGACGGAAACGTGTAACACGTACAACATGCTCAAGCTGACCGAACATCTCTTTTCCTGGAATCCGAACGAGCCTCTGTACATGGACTACTACGAACGCGCTCTGTACAACCACATTTTGGGCGCGATTAACCATCACGCCTCGCCCGCCGACTGGTTCCAATCCGGCTTGACGTGTTACTTTATTCATTTCAAGCCCGGCGACGCCCGATTCTACGAATCCCCCTACGACGCCTTTACCTGCTGTTTCGGAACCGGGATGGAAAACCCCGGCAAGTACGGCTGCGCGATTTACTGGAAGTCGCCGGACAACAAGACGCTGTACGTCAACCTGTTTATCCCGTCCGTTTTGACATGGGAAGAACAAGGCGTTACAGCGGAAATCAAAACCGATTATCCCGCGTCCGGCAAAGTCGAAATTGCGTTTACCGCTCAAAAAGACTCTCA
>JAZQDP010000088.1:0-9233 GCA_045546875.1 Thermoguttaceae bacterium
ATTCCGGCTGTTTGATTGCCAGCGTGCCGATTACCGCACGGGTCAGACCAGCGTCGAACAACTCCGACAGCACGGATTCTTCCCGAATCCCGCCGCCCAATTCGCAGGGGATGTCAACCGCCTGAAGTATCGCCTTGACGGAGGGCATATTGACCGGTTTGCCGTCTTTTGCCCCGTCGAGGTCGACCAAATGTAGATGCCGCCCGCCTTCAGACGCCCATTTTTGAGCCATTTCAGCGGGATTGGCGCCGAAAACGGTCTGCTTGTTATAGTCGCCCTGTTGAAGTCGGACGCACTGTCCGCCGCGTAAATCGATTGCTGGCCAAATTTCCATAATTTTAAGTTGTGAAATTTTAAACAGACGCGACAGCGTTCTGCTAGAACCGCATTAGCGGTTCAATATCAATAGCCGTGGGTTTTAACCCACGGAGTGAACGGCGAGTTCAGCTTGCGCCGAAACCTTGCCGCTTTATATGTTCTGTTATACCGTTATCGATAGATTATTATAGCGCTATATTCATATTAATACAATAGGACGTTCGAGCTTTTTTAAGAAAATATTTGTCGTAACGATTTAGACAATTTCACGAATTGTCCAATTCCGGGCGGGTAGACAAAGCTCTCAATGCAGAAAATAAAAGAATCAACTCAATATCAGCATTGTCAATTAGACGAGATACGCGTATCGGAATGGGAGTATCATAGGTTTTATTTGAATTCCTGATTATATGAAGAATTTTTTGACCTTCACAATCTCGAACGACTACAATATCCTTACACGTCCAGCGCTTCGGAAAATCGCCAATTAAAAAGGGATGTTCGCCTTGAGGAATAACCAAACTTCGCAGCGTTTCCCCATGATACTTATCAAAAAGTCTGTTCAATCCGCTGAAATCTGAGGAATAAAAATCCAGCGTCTGGAAATCCTCATCGGAAAGCCCGTCTATTGATTCAATCAGCTCTTTTCGACGCTTTGAATTCAGTGGAATGTCTTCAAAATACGTCTCGTTGAGTATTGCAAGCGGTTCCCAATTAGAATCATAAAACCCATTTGGATATTTTTTATTCGGAAACAGATTTTGTACGTAATAGACAAACTGCCCAGATACAAGGCGCTCAATCTTGTCCCCGCCGAGATTTGCCGGAGTGTTTGGCAGCTTTAAGAAAGACCTGATATTGTAAAGAACCTCTCCAGCGCGATTAGTAATCTGGTAAGAGAATTTTAACGCGCTGGAGCTTATAGCATAATATCTTGAATCGTGAGCAGGGGTTCTGTAATTATCCATGCTTTGTTGTCAATGACGTCCACTATTTTCTTCGAATCGCCAAAACGGTGATGTCGTCTTGTCGTTCGGATTTGCGGAACGAGTCGGCGATTCGCGCTAAATCGACGCAAAGTTTTTCGGGCGACGCAGCGCCTTCCTGTTCAACAAAACTGACAATTCTGTCTGCTCCAAAGAGAGCTTTCTCGCCGGTTTCCATTTCCGCCGTTGCCTCGGAAACGCCGTCTGTATAGATGCACAAGCACTCTCCGATGTTAATATTAAGTTCCCGTTGATCAAATCGGGAGTCTGGAATAATGCCAACCGGATATCCAAACGGAAGAGGACATTCCTCAACGCTGCCGTCGTTATGACGTAAAATCGGAGGAAGATGCCCGCCGTTGGCGTAGATCATGTGCCCGGTATAAATATTATACTGGGCGTAAAACACGGTAACGAACATCTGATCGTTGGAATGATTAAGAATTTCGTTCATTCTTCTCAGAGTTTCCGCCGGGGAACGCCGTGCTGAGGCAACGCCGCGAAGAATGGTTCTGGACATTGCCATGAACATTGCCGCCGGTGTGCCCTTACCGCAGACGTCGGCAACGACCAGAGCCAGCGTTTGATTGTCTAACATCCAGAAATCGTAGAAGTCGCCTGCGACAAATCGGGCGGGCAGATTAAGCGCGTAGATGTCAAATCGGTCGAATTTAGCCAGCGACTTGGGGTCTGGCAGCATCTTCGACTGAATTTCCCGAGCGCGGGAGACGTCGTTTTCTATCGTTCGGCGAGCGGCAGATTCATGCGCTTTTTGGTCAACGGTTTCTTTAAGCGTTTCCAACATGTGATTAAACGTCTTTGCCAAACGCCCTGCTTCGTCGTTGGATGTCATGTTGTGAAGACGTACGGAGAAATCGCCGTCAATAATTCGCTCTGTCGCCTGGTCAATATCTTCAAGCGGCTTGGTTACCATAGAAGAAACGATCGACAGAATAAGCATTGTCGAGAACAATATGAACGCGAAAATCGATGATTGACGCCAAAACATGGCAACCAATGGTTTGAGGACGTCCGGTTCAGAGATAACGTGAATCAGCGCCCAACCTGTTTCGTCAACAGGCTGTGAAATGGCGATAAGCACATTTTTAGAGTTGTCAACGTCACGCATGATAACGTGATCGGCTTTTTTCTCGATGGTTATCTTCTTGAGTTTATCCATGTCTGCCTGGCTCAACGTAAATCCGTACCCACATTCCGAGGATTTAAGACGTTCCAGGTCAACCGGTTTTTGGAAATCAGGATTGTAAATCATCTTCCCGTCTGGCGACAGAAGAATCATATAACCAACAGGCGGCTTCAGATTTTCCAGAAGTTGCCGAATCTTGTCCAGGCTTATATCGACAGTGCAAATTGCCCTCTGGCGACCATCTATCATTACCGGAATACTGCAGGTAACCATCCAGACGTTTTCCAGCCCCGGCGTGTCGTCGATATAAGGGGGCGACCAGTAAGCTTTTTGTGTTTTGAACGGTTCAGAATACCATTTAAGCCCTCTCCAATGTTCGATTGAATAATAAATGCCGCCCTGATTTACCAAATCAGTTTCGCCAATTTGGTCTTCAGACCCCGGGATTCGATGAACGTACGGGGACGTATCCGGACGAACGAATCCGTCTGGTTGACTATTAACTGCGTAAGACGGATCGCTAGGTTGAGGAATCATCGAGACAGTCATGCCGAACAATTCCGGATTTTCATCCGTCAGCGAAGAACGGAGAACCTGAACCGCCCCTTCGTAACGTTGTTCCCACTTTAAAGAATCCGGAAACGCTCGATAAAAGCTGGCGTTGTTGCGAGCAATCTGAGAGTTTTTAATGCACATCTGATTGATTCGCATCGCCATGTTTTCAACAAACGCCTCGGCGTTTTCTTTGGTGGACTGCAAAACAGCCGTTTCGGCATAACGATATTCGACAAACGCCATGATCGTAAAAATGACAATCATTGGCAAACCGATTGCCAGAATAAATTTTGTACGTAAATGTTTAATATGATACATAATAATATAAAGTAGTGGGGGTTTTTATTTTTCTAATTTCTAATCGCTAATTGCTAATTAAACTACTTCCTATCTATTATAATCGTTTTGTGGTATTTTACCAGAGCAATTTTTCTGTCTTGGCAAGATTTCTGAGAAAAAATAGTGTTTTTTTCTAAATGAAGTCCCTAAACAATCCCCTCAAAAAAACTTAAAAATATTCTGAAACTGATCTGGAAAAATTTTGAGGTTTTGTGTATAAAAGGGGGCATAGTAACAAGAGGTTAGCTTAAAGCGGTTGAAGTTGTTTTGCGTTTATAGCGAATAATCGCTGTCAGCTTACCCGATTTCTAATCTCAATTCCCCCAATCCCTACCAACTATTTTCCATGCCGTCGTTAACCAATTCACACAATTCCAATTCGTTTTTCGCTTCCAGAGCGTTTCGTCTGGCAGCGTTTTGCGTCATTGCGATCCTGTTAATTGGCGGCGGCATTGGAATATGGTTGGAAACGCAGCCCCAGTCTGAAAACAGGATAGCTCTTTTTAATGGGAAGCAGTTCATGCCAGACGAATTGGTTCAGATCGAGGCGGCTTTGGCAAAAAAGAATCTTTCTGACTATACAATCGTTAATCAGACGCTTGAGGTTCCTGTTAAAAACCGCGGCGTGTACGTTGCCGCTTTGGCGGAATCCAACGCTTTGCCGCAGGAATCCGGTCGAACGCTTGAAAAAGTAGCGGTCGATATTTCGTTGTTTGATTCTCCCGAAGTTCGAAATCTGAAAATTAAAGCTGCTCAGCAAAAAGATTTGGCTGACATAATCAATTCTATTGACGGTATTTCTAACGCCACTGCGTTATGGGACGTTGAAAAGCAGGGCGGCTTAAATCCAAAAACGATAGTTCGCGCGTCAATTAGCCTCAAGTCTGACCCGAATTGTGAGCTTGGCGCCGATAAAATCAACGCGATTCGACGTCTTGCCAGCAACGCGATTGCTGGTTTGAAGCCGGAAAACGTTGTTGTGGTCGATACGCGAACAGGAATTTGTTATTCGTTGGCAGAAGAAACGCCCGGATTGGCAAGCGAAGAGGCGGTACTGGAGGCTCCGGAACGGATTAAAGACCCGGCGCTATCAAAGCGGTTAACGGCGGAACGTTTTTGGAACAAGAAAATTGCTGACCTCGTTCGGGCGTCCGTTGAAAACGCAATTGTGCGAACGACGGTCGAACTTTCTGATTGCCAGTCTGAAACGCAGAGGCGAATTGAACACGATCCGGAACCGACGATTTATCGTTCTGAAATAATTGAAGATATGTCTCCAGCGGCTTTTGGAATTAACGAGCCGGAAAATGTCGATACGCCTTTGCCTAAATTGCGGCAAATGTCGGCTCACAATCCGGGGGTGGAATCGCCCAATCCTCCAATCGCGTCTTCTCCGGTAACCATTCGTAAAACTGAGGAAGGCGTTTTAGGGGGCAAGGAGACGTTAACTACGAAAATCCCGTTGGCAGAAAAATGCGTTCGCGTTTCGGTTGTTATCCCCATGGAAAGCGTTATAAAGCTGTGCCGCCAGCGCGACCTTGTCGGGTGCGAACCGCGTTCGACGGACGCTCAGGTTATAGAGCAAATGGCAACGGTCATTCGTGAAAACATTATTTCTATTATTGCCAATATTTTACCTCAGCAGGAGGCGAAGCAGGAGCCGGAACAATTTATTCGTGTTTCTTTCACGGAATTAAATAATTCGGAATGCGGAATTCGGAATGCGGAATTATCGCAAAGCGACGCCCAACTTCCGGAATTAGCAATTAGTAATGAGCAATTAGCAATTGACGCCCAACCTAAAACTTCGCGAACTTTGCGTGAGGCTTCCCCTTCGCAACAGCCCTCTGCCGCCCCCGGAAGTCCGGAATTAGCAATTGACGCCCAGCGATCCAATAATTCCGAATTAAATTCCCTACTCCCTACTCCCTACTCCCTATTCCCTTTTTTAACGGTTCTTCTTTTTGCCTACTGGTATGAACTGTTGATTATCGGGACAGCAGTTTTTGGTTCTATGACGCTGTTTGGCTTGTTGGTTTATTTACTAAGCCGTCGTGCGCGAACCAAGTCGACGCGTCCCGATCAGACAATTGTAAATAAACGTCAGCCGAGCGAAGAAAGCCGCGCCCCAGACCATAAAAAAGTCGCGGATGAGCCGGTTTCTCCGATTTCGCACGTTTCGGCAGCGGAATCTTTGTTAGAGGAACCGACCTTGTCGGGCGAATCGGATTCGATTCTGGGGCGCGGGCGCCGTCCGCAAAAAGGCGGGGGTTATCCGGCTCTTGGAGAGGTTATGTCTGCCGAACAGCCGTCTTCTGATTCGGACTTTAATCCGGAGTTCGCGTTTCTGCAAGACGTCCCGGCTCCAACGATAGCGCAGGTTTTATCGGTAGAACGTCCTCAGGCGGCGGCGTTGGCGTTGTCGCAGATGTCGAATCAGAAAGCCGCTCAAACCTTGGCGTGTTTTTCAGCGGATTACAGCGCTCAAGTTGCGAAACGAATAGCGAGGTTGGAAACGCCAGCGCCGGAAATTATCGCTGATTTTGCCGACTCCCTAAAGGGACGGATTAAATCGTTCAGTGAGGAAAAAGCGAATCGAGACAACCTGGCTGAAAATGCGTTTGACGGAATTGATAAACTGTCAAAGATTATTTCTTTTGCGGACGTCCAGGCAGGCAGAGAGATTTTAGAGTCGATAAATCAAAAGGACAAATCCGTTTTAGAGCCTTTGTACCCTGTTGGCGTAACGTTTGACGACATTGCCAATCTTGACGTTGAGTCGATTAAAACGATTTTTGACGCAGCCAACCCTAACGAAGCGGCTCTGGCTCTGGTCGGCGCCGAGAAAGACGTAATCAACAAACTCCTGACCGCTTTGCCGGAAAACGAACAGCAAAAGTACCGAAGCCAGTTGTGGCTCCTGGGACCAACGAAACTCTCGGACGTTGAGGAATCCAGAAAGAGAATGGTTCGATTAACCTTGGATTTGGCGGTTCAGGGCAGAGTTAAACTCCCGAGCCGGTTCTATTCCGTTGCTACTTGAGTAGGGATAGGCGAGTAGGGAATAGGGATAGGCGTAGCCCGGGTGTAAGCCCGTGGATGTGAAATGACGCAAGTTTCTGTCAAGTAAAGTTTAGAAAGCGCCAAGAGGTTAATTTAAAATTACGCAAAACGCTAAGCCTTTTTGCACTCTGTTATAAGTTAATTCTCTTTGATGTAAATGAGCTATTGCCTGTACAATATTCGAGCTGATTCATCCCCCAATTGTTGCGTAAAAAGACAACAGATTTTACGCAATAGTGCATTGCAATTCTTTTTCTTGTTTGTTAGAATGAAATTCAGAATGTTAGGAGAAGTTGTCTTACCACTTTTCACTAAACGCTTATCACTGAATTTTCCCCTCTAACCCCACAAAAACATCATGAAAAAAACGTTTACTTTGTTCGTATTGGCGCTGGCGGCGATGGCGGCGTGCGCCTTCGCTCAGACGGCGACCCTGTCCGTAGACGCCGGCGCAGACGGCGTCCCGCTCAATCCGAGAATGTACGGCATTTTCTTTGAGGAAATCAACCATTCCGGCGACGGCGGAATCTATGCAGAACTTGTCGAGAACCGCAGTTTTGAAGATTATCGTCTTCCGGAAGGAACGGCGATTCGCGGCGAAAACGCCGTCGGTCCGAACAAGGGCTGGCGCGTCAAATTCGACTCGACCAACAAATTCCCGCACTGGGAATTCTCCGCAAACAATCTCGAAGCGTACCTGACGCTGGAAACGGAATCCCCGATTCATCCCAACAACCTGTCCTACGCCTGCGTTACAGTCGGGACGGTTCTGCCCAACGGGAAAGCGGTCTTGTCTAACGACGGCTACTGGGGAATCGCGGTGAAAAAGGGAGAACAGTACAAGTTCTCGATTTTCGCCAGAGCGGCGCAAAAGACGCCTGTTCAGGTTCGACTCATTGGAAAGGACAACGCCGTTTTGGGAGAAACTTCTGTTGAAGTCGCGTCCGACAAATGGACGAAATACGAGTCCGTTATTGTTGGTGAAGACGACGCGGCGGACGCCAAACTGGAACTGACGTTCACGCAGCCCGGCAAAGTCTTTATCGACGAAGTTTCCCTTTTCCCGCCAACGTGGAACGATCGTCCCAACGGGCTGAGAAAAGACCTCGTTCAGAAGCTCTACGACCTCAAACCGGGCTTCGTCCGATTCCCCGGCGGGTGCATTGTCGAGGGCTGCACGCTCGCCAACCGATTCCAGCCAGCCACAACGCTCGGTCCGGTGGAAACGCGTCCGTCGCGCTGGATTTTGTGGGGATACCGCTCTCCGCAGGGCTTGGGGCTGCATGAATACTATCAGCTTTGCGAGGACATCGGGGCTGAGGCGATGCTGGTCGTCAACTGCGGCATGACGTGCGAGTACCGCGACGGCGGCATGGTCTCCGACGACGACCTTCAGCCGTACATCGACGACGCGCTCAATTCCATCGAATACGCGCTTGGTCCTGTTACAAGCAAATACGGAGCCATGCGCGCGGCGGCGGGACATCCGGAACCGTTCAATTTGAAGTACGTCGAAATTGGCAACGAAAACTGGGGGAAAGAATACCGACCCCGATACAAGGTCTTTCACGCCGCGTTGAAGGCGAAATATCCGAATCTGGAATACGTTTCGTGCATCGAAATTGAAGACGCCGACGTCGATTATCGCGACGACCATTACTACTCTTCGCCCGCTCATTTCCGTTCGCTCAATACGCGATACGACAAAGAATCGAGAACCGGACGCAAAATTTACGTTGGCGAGTACGGTGTAACGCGAGAAGTTGGACATGGAAACCTCAACGGCGCGCTGGGCGAAGCCGCCATGATGATCGGCATGGAACGCAACGCGGACCTTGTAACAATGGCGTCGTTCGCCCCCCTGTTCTATAACGTCAACGACCAGGCGTGGCCAGTCAACCTGATCGGGTTCGACAACTATCGCTGTTTCGGTCAGCCGTCCTACTACGTCCAGAAGATGTTCTCAACGCAAAAAGGCGACCGCGTCCTTCCGACGGAACTGACGGTTAAATCGCCGGAATCCGCCAAGCCCGCCTGCACTGTCGCTTTGGCAACGTGGAACACAAAGGCTGAGTTCAAAGACGTTGTCGTTACCGACGCCAACGGCAAGGAATTCAAGCTGGACGCTCAGCAGGAAAAAGCGCTCCTTGCGCCGCTGACGACCAAAACCGGCATGCCGAACATGGTCGTCGTTCCGAACCTGAAACTCGGCGACAGCTACACGCTGAAATTCAAGGCGCGCAAGCTCGACGGACGGGAAGGGTTCCTCATCGGAATCAATTACTATGACGACCAGAACTTTACGTGGATCAACCGCGGCGGCTGGGAGAATACCAGAGACTCCATCGAAGAAACCCGCAGCGGCGATAAGGCTGCGCTCAATTCCCAAATCGGTACGTTCAAGCCGATTCAAACCGGCGTCTGGTACGAGTACGAAATCCAAGTCAGCAAGAACTCGCTGGTTGCGTTCGAAAACGGCAAACAGTTCATTAAGTCCAACCTGGGCGCAGCGGCGTCCGACGTCTTTGCAATCGCTCATCGCGACACGAAAACCGGCGAACTGCTCATCCGCATCGTCAACGCGAAAGCTGAACCGATTGACGTTCAAATTGAACTCAAAAACCTGACCGGCAAGACGGCGTTCACGGTAGAAGAAACCGTTTTGACGTCCGAAAAGGTTACCGATCGCAACACGTGCGACGAGCCGGAAAAGGTTGTGCCGAAGACGCCCAGCTTTAAGACCTCCGGAACGACGTTTACGTATAAGGCGGCGGCGAATTCCCTGACAAACCTGAGGGTTAAATAAATTAGCAATTAGCGATTAG
>JAZQDP010000089.1:0-1759 GCA_045546875.1 Thermoguttaceae bacterium
GGACAATGGAAAGTTACCAGACCTGTGCCAGACAGATTGAAAGCGCCGTCCATCATCGCGTTGTTACACTCCTGGCAAAAGGCAATCGGGATTAGGTGGTAAATAATGGAAGGCGGTAACGGAGTTCGCGGAGCGAACGTAGTTACGCTTTGTTTGAAGGGGGAAATACCGTATTGCGTAAGCCGAAAACCTTCCCCGGATGGACTCCGCCCTCGGAGTCCTGTTTGACGGCGCCGGCGGCGTGTCGCCGCTCCCAATCCGCGCTGCCGCGCGCCTGCCAAAAATCGCTCCCGTTGGTCGCTTACGGAGAAATCTTCCAAAAACTCCGGATCCCCCTGTCCGCCGAAGAAAAAACCGCCCCTATTGCTCTAATTCCTTTGCGCCGCGCTCTTTGAGATATTGAATTATTTTCTTTCTTTCAACGCCGTCGACTTCCACATAGAACAGAACAGACAATCCAATATTGGTCTTTGCGTTGACATCGGCGCCGTGTTCGACCAGCCATTTGACCAGTTCTAAATCCCCTTTTATAGCGGCGTAAAGCAAAGACGTCCTCCCATGAGCGTCTTTTGCATTGACGTCCAAACCCTGTTCAACCAGCCATTTGACCAGTTCCAGCTCCCCACATTGGGCGGCAAAATGCAATGCCGTTTCTCCATTTTTGTTTTTATCTTTTACATTCAAACCCTTTTTAACCAACCATTGAACCAGTTCCAGATTCCCATATCGGGCGGCAGAATGCAAGGCGGTTTCTCCATCATTGTCTTTTATTTTGATTCCAGTCCCTTGTTCAACCAGCCATTGCACCAGTTCCAGATTATCCCATCGGGCGGCAAAATGCAAAGCCGTTTCGCTATTTTTGTTTATATCTTTTACGTCCAAACCCTGTTTAACCAACCATTGAACCAGTTCCAGATTCCCATATCGAGCGGCAAAATGCAAGGCTGTATTTCCGTCATTAGTTTTTGCATTGACGTCCAATCCCTGTTTAACCAGCCACTCAACCAGTTCCACATTCCCGCTTAGAGCGGCAAAATGCAAGGCAGTTTCTCCATCATTATCTTTTATTTTGACTTCAGCGCCGCGTTCAACCAGCCATTGAACCAGCTCCATGTTCCCACTCTGTGCGGTTGATTGCAAAATAGTAACGCCATCATTATTTTTAATATTGACGTCCGCGCCGTGTTCAACGAGCCACTTAACCAGTTCCCACTTCCCATCTAGGACGGCAAAATGCAAGGCTGTAAATCCGTCATTAGTTTTTGCATTGACGTCTGCTCCATGTTCAATCAACTTTTGAACCAATTTCAGATTGCCACTTATGCTGCAAGAAACCAGGGCTGTACTTCCTGATTCGCATTTACTATTTACATCAACTCCCTGTTTAACCAACCAGTCAATCATTTCCAGATACTCTGAATCGTCTGCGTAAAACAAATCGACGGTATGAAATATAATTGTTATTCCGTATCTGTTTTTTGCCTTGACGTCAGCGCCCTGTTCTACAAGCCACCTGACCAATTCCAGATTCCCGCTTTGGACGGCGTAATGCAAGATCGTATTGCTATCATCGTCTTTTACGTTGACGTCCAGCCCTTTTTCTACCAGCCATTTGACCAGTTCCAGATTCCCGCTTTGGGCGGCTGAATGTAAAACTGTTTTATCGCCGTTGTCTTTTACGTTGACGTCCAGTCCTTTTTCAACCAGCCATTTGACCAATTCCAAATTCCCGCTTCGGGCGGCGTAATACAGAACCGTC
>JAZQDP010000090.1:0-18105 GCA_045546875.1 Thermoguttaceae bacterium
ATGGCTACGATCCGACTTGATTATCAGAGAATTGTTCTGATACCACTGATGATCGCGGCAGGTTCTCATGCCCTTACAGAAATGGCAGGGAATAATGAAAACAGCTGGAAAATTGGGTAATTTACGGCAATTTTGTCGAAGTTTTGTATAATAGTCTATAAGTTTAAGACGATACTGCCGATAAGATAAAATAAGTATCTTTGTATTAAGGCGAAATCCGTTAATACAAATAAATTTGATTATAATATAATAATGGTATAACGTTAGGCGTTGTTCGGCGTTCCATTTTAGACAGCTTTGCGCTTATGGGCTATACGTCAAAGCGGTCAATTCCATCAACCGTATTTAATTAGGGTTAGATACCATGAAGAAAAACAACAAGAGCAATCGTAAATCATCATGCAAGTCATCGAGCGTCAATACGCAGAAATTATTCCGCAGTGGCGCGCATGGATTTGAAGCTCTGGAATCACGTCAGATGCTCGACGCGGCATTGACCAACGCTCTTTTGGATTCTCCGATTCCGTATACGGAAGACGCCAGTCATCAGTCTACAACATTTTTAACGGTAACGCCGACTTCTGACACCGCGCCAGACGGAACCAGCATTTACGCGGGCATTCGTATTTACGGCATGGACTCTTCTGGAGTTAGAACTACGACAGAGGGTTATACAATCAGCTCCATTGACAAGGTCGATGCCGATGGTTCCAAGACCCCGATTCCGTTGCTGGAACCGGGCGAGGGCATTCAGGGATCCTATAGCTTCGCGTGTGCGGAAATGCTTTTGGGTCAGGAATATTCGATTACAGTTTCGTGGATCGGCGATGGCGAAGCTCCTGATTTTGGCGCGGTCGCGTTTCTGATTGGCGATACCGATTCTTTTGATCCTGCTACAGGGTTGCCAGCCCTCGATCCTGCGACGGGTGAGTATGTTGCTAATCAGCAGAACAATATTAGCGACAATGAAGTTAAACTTATCCAAGCTGGCATTTTGCTTGATGATCCTCAAACCAACTGGCAACATGGGGCAGGCGATAAATTACTGAAGCAAAGCGGCTTTGATGAAGAATACCTCGGTCTGTTTTCCTTGGATACCAACGGCGTCTGGGATACTGATGATCTTGACCGTGTAGAAGAGAATAACAACGTTGGAACGGTCAACTTCAATATTACGTTCGACCAGGAATCTCCGGCTCTTACGGTTGGCGTTGTCAACGCTGACGGCGAGTTTGCCGGCACTGCAACGGTTACCGAGGGCGAAAAGACCGGCAAGGTTCAGGACTTTACCGTTGATGTCAAAACGTCTACCGATTCCCCGATTTTGAACCTGAACTTTGAAGACGCGAAAAGCGCTATCAAGTCGATTAAATATTCAACCGACGGTAAAACGTACACCGACATTCCCGTCAGCGGAGACAGCAAGACCGAAAACGTTACATTCGACGTTGCCGACGCTTTGGGCGGAGTTCTGACAGAGGGCGAACCCGCTGTGTTTTTCTTCCAGGTTGCAGACGTTATTGGCAACGCCGGACAGTACGAGTTTACCGTTAATTACGACTCCACCGCTGATTACAACGTCGGAGACGACGCCAGCGTAACTCAGCAGGGGGACGGTACGACGGAAGGCGACGTTCTGTACACCAATGATTCGGACGGCTCGTCAGAAGTCGTTGTCGATCCGGACTTCACATTTGACGAAGGCGACTCCACGTCTCAGCGCGTTGGCATTGAGTACGACGGCGAAACGTACTGGTCTGATTATCAAACCTTTGACGAAGAGAATCCGACTGCGACTCTTGACCTGACGCAGTTTGACGGTTTGCTTGACGCGATGGGCGCTCAAGACGGCGTTATTCCCGACGGCTCTTACGACTTGACGGTTTTCGTTCAGGACGATTACGGACACGACCCGCAACAGGTTGGCGATCCGCAAACGCTGGTTATCGACACGACGGCTCCGGTTATTGAAACGGTTACTGTTGCCGGCGATCCGTCTGGCGAGGTTTCAATCAAAGACGACGCCAGCGCTGACGTCGTTGTTACTCTGGCTCAGCCGGACGCTACCAATGTCAGACTTACTCTCGACGACAAAGTCGAAACGATTCCCGCCGGCTATACGGAATCTGACCCGATCGTCATCTACAGAGACGTGGATTACGTCTACGGGAAAAATGAACTCCTGGTAAGAGCGACCGATAAGGCTGGCAACACAAGCGCTAAAACGTTTATCGTTTGGTACAACACCACTCCAGAGGCAACGGCGTTCACGGCGAACGGAAGCGAATGGGGACCCGGCAACAAGGGCGTTGACGAACACGGCGAGCCGTTCGATTATTCTTCCGAACAGTACGTTGCTCTGGACTTCGCCGGCAACGTTGACGACAACAACGAAACCCCGGTTGAAAATCTGGTTATTACCGTTCCTCAGGAAGCCGTGGTTAACGGGGCGCTGTACAAAAAAGAAGCAAACGGTCCCTATGTTCCGCTCGAACCGGAAGACGGCGTTTATGTGTTCAACGCGACCGACGAGATTTACTATCTGCCTAATCGTTACTGGAGCGGAACGGAAACGATTCCGTTTACTACAACTGACGACGCCAACACCCCGGCGACAAGCGAAAGCAAAAACGTTGTTGTAACAATTGCTCCTGTTACCACTCAAACGGAAGTGGACTGGATCAGCCCTGAGTCCGTTGACGAAAATTCACTCGCCTCTGAACAGGTCATTGGAACGTTTGCCTATCCGTCAACCAAACCCCACACCTGGACGGCTGACTGGATTCCGGGAAACACAACCGCTCATATTCTCAACGATGCATCCGATTCAATCGGCGGTTTGTTTGATACGGAGCCCTCATTCAGCGTTATCGAAGGCGATACGGTTGACGGTCTGACTAGCTTCAGCATCGTCATGAACGACTGGGTTTTGTCGGAATACGTTTGGGGTTCTCAAGATTTTATTGCGACTCTTTCCGGCGCTTTAGTCAGCGATCCGACTGACGTCATTGGAGAAAACAGCTCCAGTTTGACTTTTACCGTTGATCCGGTCAATCAGAATCCGGAAGCCGGAGATTCCAAGGCGTTTAACGTTTCGCTGTCAACGCTTTCCAAACAGGACGTTGTCATTACGCTGGACAATACCATGTTCTCCGACATTGACGACCAGTACGACGAGCTGACCGTTGCATCCGCGACGCTTACCAGCGGAGAAAATACGCTTGTTATCGCTCAGGGCGAATCCGGCGTTCTGGAAATCAACGGCGTTGAAACGACGTTTACTCTGACCGACAAGACGATTGTTATTGCTTCCAACGACGCCTCCGCTTTGGACAAGGGTCTTGTCGAATTTGAATTTACTGTAACGGACAACTACGGCGGAATCGGCGACGTTGCCGGATCTACAATCAAGTTCAGCGCGTACACGACCGACGACGACGTTGCAACGGTTCAGGACGTTGCGTCTTATTCCTTCAACGTTTTACAGAACGACTACGACAATTCCGAGGGCTGGGACGGCAAGACGTTTGCCATTTCCGACTTTACCGATATCGATCCCGCTGTCGGAACGCTTGAACTTATTGACGCCAACAGCATAACCGGGAACAACTTCACCTTTACTCCGGCGGCGGGCTGGCGCGGCACGGTTACGTTCAACTATACAATTGCCAATCAGGACGACCCGTTAGAAACGGCTGACGCGACGGTAACAATTGTCGTTGCCGCTCTGAACACCGCTCCGACGGCAGACAATCTCTCGTCAAGCGGAGACGAATGGGGAGCTGAAAACAAAGACCCGACCACTCCGCAGTACGTCCTGGTTGATTTCGCCATCGCTATTGCAGACGATCCTGAAGAAACCGCTCAGGAAGATCTGACGATTGCCTTTACCGGCAGCGGCTATGCCGACAACGGAACGTGGTATCAGTCCACAGACGGCGAAACGTTTACGGAAATTGCCGATTTCAGCGCCATTCAACTGGCGAACGGAAACGTTTACTTCCTGCCCAACAATTACTGGAATGGAACCGTCAGCGTTGCGTATCAGGTTACAGACACGGTTGACAACTGGGTCAATCCTGCTCTGGTTATTGCCGACGGCGAAACGCCGCTGACCGATAACGGAACCGTTGAAATTATCATCGTCAGCAAGGCGACCAATCCGGTTATTACCGATTTCGCCAATCATGAGGATGAGGAAAACAGTACGCTGGACAGCCAGACGGTCAACGTTGCTGTTGCGAAACTGCCCCAAGGCGCGGTAAACGAATCCGTCAACGGAGTTTCTGCCCAGTCCGTAAATCTGGAAGCGCACATCCTCAACGACAAGTCCGATTCTCTGGATTCGCTCTTTGACGGCGATCCAATGTTCGCTATTTCCGTTGACGGACAGATTATTTGCACGTATACGCTGCTGGAAAACGTCTACGGAACTCAGACGTTTGACGTTACCGTAACGACGGACTGCGGCGGCTCGACAACGTTCGCCTGGACGATTACCGTCGATCCGGTCAACCAGGCTCCGGCTATTACGGTCAACGAAGACGTCTTTGAAGAAGGAACGGGCGACGAGGAAGGCATGTATCTGCTCAAGACAGAACTGACCGAAGAAGCCGAACCGGTTCAAAACCAGATCGTTTTGGGAACCGTTTCCGACGTTGACAACGTTCTGGCGACGGCGAACATTACGTATTATACCGTTTCTGGAGACGGCGGACACGTCTGGACGCTCAACAACGACGAAGCGCAGGCTCTGTTCTCCGAAGCCAGCTTTGCTGTCAACGGAGCCAACGAACTGGTCTTCACGTACAAACTGGCGCCTTACGTTCACGGCTACGCTGACGTCGTTATTCAGCTTAACGACAAAGAAGAAGTTGTCGATCCGACAAACCAGGATTCCAATTCTGTAACGTATCGCATTATTGCGGCGTCCGTCAATGACGTGCCGGTTGCCGACGACGTGAACTGGAGCGTGTCGATCAGCTCGCTGCTGCGGTCGCCGTCCTTTGATTTCAATACGGTTGTTTCCGACATCGACAACGACGCCTGGACGATTACCGCTTTGACGCTGGGCGAAACGGCGATTGCGCTTGACGGAACTCAGACGACGGTTACGGTTAACGGCATTGATTTGACGGCGACGTATGATCCCGCAGCCAAGACGCTCACGCTTGACGCTCCTGACGGCGTTGACCTGACGGTTTTGGACAAACAGTCGATTGACGTTGCTTATACCGTCAACGACAATTCGCCTTTGGGCGCAATGACGGCTGATGGAACGGGAACGATCGCGTTTACCATGTACGCTCAGGACGATGACGAATCCTACAACGAACAGCCGGAACAGACCGTCCACACGATTGACGTTTTGGCGAACGACAAACCGATCTGGGAACAGGAAGGCAAGACGTTCACTCTGACGGAAGTTTCCGCTTTGAGCGATCCGACCGCCGGCTCGATTGAAATTGTCGACCAGAAAGTTGAATTCACTCAGAACGCCGACTATCGCGGAACTGTTACATTCACTTATACAATTGTCAACGACGACGATCCGACTGAAACGGCGACCGCTACTGTTACGATTCTCGTTAAAGCGATTAACGCCGCCCCGACGGCTGACGAAGTCGACGCGGAAATGGCGGAATCCCAGACTGGCGAGGACAAAGTTCAGCTGGTCTTTGACGCGCAGGTTGCCGACCGTGAAACGGCAGATGAAAATCTGGTTGTCAACGTTTACAAATACGATATTGAAAACGGCGTTCTGACCGATGCCGACGGGGAAGAACTGCCTCACAATGACGGCATCTACGTCTTCAATGCGACCGACGCGGTTTACTTCAAGCCGAATCAGTACTACAACGGCGAGGCGACCATTCCGTATACAATTATTGACCGTCTGGACGACCTTATCGACGCGGGCTATACGCTTGTTGAAGGCGAAACCTTCAAGACGGCGACGTCCGACATTATTGTTGTTGTAACGCCAGTTGGAACGACTCCGATTGTTGAAGTTACAGACGCTAATACTGCCGAAATCGCCAGCGGCGCTGAACAGACGACTATTGCAATCGGCTCTGCGTCCATGCCGGCGGGAGCGGAATCTCTCAGCGGCATTACCGCTCAATCCAAGAGCATTGCAGCGCACATCACCGCTTCGGATTCTTTGGATAGCTTGCTGGAAGAGTTCGCGTTTAATCTGGATACGACAACCGGAGCTATCACGTTTAGCTACACGCAGATTGAACACGTTTGGGGTTCTCAGACGTTTGAACTGACTGTTACAACAGTCGAAGGCGGAACGAAGACCGTTGAATGGACGTTTACCGTTGATCCGGTCAACGACGCTCCGGAAGTTCAGGTTGCAGCCAAAGGCATGGGCGCCAAAGAAACGGCAATTCCAGTCGCCTTTGACGTTGTCGACATTGAAACGCCGACAGCCGATCTGACTTATACGCTTACTGCCGTTCCTGAATACGGAACGCTTTACCGAGACGGCGAGGCGTTGGCTGTTGGCGATACGTTTACCATCGGAAACGGCATTACCTACCGCGTATACGATGGAGCGCCAGAAGGAATTACTGGCGATATGTTCACCTATTCTGTTACGGATAGAGGCGAAGATGCTGGTTTGACTGCCGCTGACAGCATTACGATTGAAAATCTGACCGGCGTTATTGAGTTCAATCAGGCTCCGGTGATTGTTGATTACGTTGGAACCAAGGTTGTTGACACGACTCCCGGCGCTCAGACCGGCAGCTGGCTGCTGTTCAGTTTGTCTGACGTTGTCGATCCGGAAGGCGAACCGATTACCAAAGACAATATCACGCTTACCGGCGATGCGGTTTGGGTTGGCGATTCGGTGTACATCAACTACGACTTCGCTCAGGGCAAGTTCGGCACGAAAGAAGCGCTCGTTACCATTTCCGACCCGGTTGACGCTTCGATTACGTCTGAGTACAGCTTCAAACTTGCCGCCGTTGCCAGCGTTGGACTTCATTTGTCTGAAACGCGCGCTGCGACAGCGACCAATCCGCTTTACGTGGACTTTGCCAACAACACTGTTTCTTCAACGGATTCTCCGCTGGACGTGGCAACCATTATCGGCGAAGGTCCGTATACTGTTACGCCCAACTTCTCTGCCGGCGACGACGCTCAGGAAATGGGCGAACATAGCCGACCGGTTTACTGGCAGATTCCAGACGGCGCCGCCGCTTCCAGCTTCTGGACGACGACTCCCAATGAATATCCGGTTTACATTGACGGCGTCAAACAGGACGGACAATACTGGGATACAACCATGTCTGCTTTGACTTCTGCTGAAGTTCCGGAAGATTCCACCGGCTTTGATACAACCTATCCGAAGATGGTTGCCGCGGTAGCTACGGCAGCAAACTATCCGGTAATTGCTACGGTTTCAGAAGACGGCAAACTGACGATGCAAATCGCACCGTATACGCCTGCAATCGACCTAGACGGCAGCGTTACGATTACCAACGGCGAAAATAGCGTTACGATTCCGGTTACCATCCTCAACGCGTACGATTCGCCGACGACGGTTGACATTCAGTACTTCGTTACCGATCAGGCAGGCGCTGCCATACTCGACAACGGCGGTTCTCCGGCGTCAATCGCTCGCGAGGAATGGTTCAGTGACGACCTGTCGACAATGAACGATCACCTCAAGACCGATGTTGATACGCAGGTTACAGATTCGACGGGCGCTCCGCTGTACTGGGAACTGGATTACTGCGATGAAGAATACTGGACGCTGACTCCCAACGATTATCCGGTCTACAACAACGGCAACCCCGTTACTGACGACGATGACGCTCAGTGGTACTGGGATATGAGCAAAGTCGACATTGATGGAATGACGACCAACGTTAAACCGAGCAAACCGTTCCAACGTTTTGAGGTCATGGAGCGTTCAACCGCCTCAATTGCCAAGTCAACGCTGGATTTGGAATACGGCGCCGCGCACAACCTGTACCTGTACGCGTCCGACTCCTGGAATCTGGAAGGACTGCACAACCCGATGTTTATGTTCCTGTTTGAAGTAGACTTCGGCGCGCCGGTCGCAGACCTGACGAACATGTCGACGTCGCTGGGAACTATTATGGAAATGGGCGAATGGAATGAAGATCATTCCGCCATTCAGCTCGGCATTTTGAACATTTCGACGTCGGACGGAAACATCTACGAAAACGCGTACTCGTACCTGGCTTCGTTGACGTACAAATACACTTCGTCGTTCACGACAACCCCAACTGTTACCATCAGCTTCTCTTCCGCCATGCGCGACATGGGCGAAGCCGGCAGAACGGTTCTCAATACGGAACAGATGCTTAACGGCTGGGCGGAAAACTGCAACCCGAACCCGGCTCTGTACGGCACGCAAGGCGCCAATCAGACCGTTGTCGAAGGAACAGGCGTTTACATGGTCGTTTCGACCGCGGACGAAGCCGACTCGGCAGCCGCTCTTCCGGAATCGGAGAGCTGGATTCACGAATGGCAGTCCCACTACGTTGACCTGTACCTCAACACGCAGGACGCCGACGTTGCTGGAAACGTTTCCTTCACGCTCAATTACGGCGACCTGTTTACCGCGACCGACTTCATCGCCATTGAAAACGTCTTTGACGGCGGATTCCAGATTGACGTCGAAAACAACGCGGTTCAAATCAGCGGACGCCTCAAGGATACTGTTACAGCGGAAGACGGATTCGTCCTGCTCGGACGCGTCAAGTTTGAATCTCTGGGAGAAGACGGCTTGGCTGCCAATACAGTTGGAACGGTTGACTTGGGTCTGTCGCTGGACAAGATTCAGCTGTTCAACAGCGCAGAAGAACAGATTGCCGTCAACACCAACGTTTCCGCTGGAACTCGCGCGGCGGCGGTCGTCTACGACGCCAACGACGACGGCGTGATCGACGTGAGCGACTTCGTCAGCTTCGCGACTTATTACGGAACTGACACGCTTGCCAGCAACGACGCTCTGGCGTGGGCTTTGGACTTCAACAAGTCCGGCTCCATCGACGCCAGCGACTTCGTGGAATTCGCCACCAACTACGGCGTTACCCGCGCCAACGGCAAGGCGGTTAATTTCTCCGAAGGGTTCCTCAAGCAGTACATCGGCGCTACCATTCAGGGCGAAGGCGACGCTGACCTGGCGAAACTGCTCAATCAGGCGGTTGGCGAATGGGAAGCCAAGCTCGGAACGGATCTGGACGTCAACATTCAGATCAAGGTAAAGAACTACGAAGACACCCAACTGGGCGAATCCTATATCGTCTCTCTGGCGGACGACGGACGCCCGCTGACTGGCGTTATCGTTCTCGACACCGACGCGGCTGGTCTGTACTGGTCAATCAACACCGACGAAGTTCTCGAAGGCAAGTACGACCTGTACACGGTTATCCTTCACGAAGTTGGACACGTCCTCGGATTCACCGATCAGTACAGCGCGTTCACGAAGGTTGCCAAGGGCGCCGAGTTTGACGGTTCGCACGCCGCTGACGCCTCCGACTTGATGTACGAAACCATCAATCCGGGCGAACGCAAAGAAGTTTCCGACTTCGACGCTAACGTTGTTAACAGCGCGTATCAGTACGCTCAAAACAACAACGTCTACCTGACCTTTGCCGGTTCCGCCATGACGGGAACGCAAAGCGCCGAAACGTTCCAGCCGGAAATCGCGTCTGGAATCGTTGAGCAGACTCAATGGACGAAGACCCTGGAAACGAAGGTTTACGAAGAACTTGATAAGATCGTTACCGCCAACCGCGACAGCATCTTTGCCGTAGTGGAAGACGACGCTCCGATTCTGGACAGCTTCTCTGCGGATGAGTTCGCCTTCAACCTGGCGACGAAGCAGGAAACCGCGGATTCGCTCTTTGACGACCTGTCCTGGATCGACGGCGACGACGCCGAAACCGATCAGGAACTGGACGTTGAACTCAAACCGGAGTTCTAATAGAGTTGCGAGAAATGAAAGGCGGTAACGGAGCGACCAACGGGAGCGCAGTTACGCTTTCGCCGCAAGGCGAGCGAGCAGCGAGAAAATGGAGACGCTTGCGTAATTCCGCATTCCGAATTCCTAATTCCGAATTAATTTGATTCAACCTTGAAAGCGAAAAGCGCCGATGCCGGAAACGGATCGGCGTTTTTTGTTGGCGCAGCGCGGGGATTATTAGTCAGAGTATATACACTATTGACGTTTTCTGTTTCTTGTATATGATATAAATGAATGATTTTATTGTCGACAATGCGTCGCCCGCAGAGAACCATTTTAATTTGTTCTGTTTTTCTGTTATCAAACCAGCCATATAACCGCGGAGACAATTCGATTATGTCAAACAACGTCCGAAATAAAAACAAAGACGCTAAAATGTCTCTGCTTCTCAGTCTTGCAGGCGGTTTTGTAATATTATTGTTGTACCTCCTGTTATGCAGTTTTGATTTCTGTCCGCTGATCCGCTGCTTTTGTGCTCCCGGCGACAAAGAAATCAACTGGGATATATATGGGAGATTCACAATGTACATTGTAATAGGGTACGCGGTTTACTCTGCTATGGCAATCTACTGGTTTACAATGCCAGGCAGAGATCTTCGAAATTTCAAAAGCGCTTGCGTTGATTATATGGACATTTACATGAGAATAATGCTTGTGGGTTCAATATTGTTATTTACCGCGGTTTTGATGTCTGACTTTTGTTACATAACAAGAGATTTGATTGATGTATCAAATTATAAAACCATAAAACATCTTATTTTAGCTTTTTATACCGCTTCTGTGATTGTAAGTTTAATTATAATTCCTGCTATTGTTTTGACCATTTTACTGCAATCATTATATAGTATGATTTTTATAAAACGGGTTGCACGAGACGATTGCGTCTCAACGGATGATTCTGAAACGGAAGATAATAGCGAGTCGACAGGGCATTCTTTTTTGGGATTCCTTTTTAATAAAGAGAATATTATTGGCGAGTTTATATATAGATATTCGCTGCTCGTTTTGTGGGGAATATTGGGACCGTTGATCCTTTTTTTCATTGCGCCAACAGGCGGCAACGGTTGGGCGGGAATATTTTTGGCTTTTGCGATAGAAGCAACTTATAATCTTATCTATCTAATTATATGGTATTTAGCGTTCAGCATCGTCTTGCGGCGCCTTTTGAAATGGATCGTTTTTTTAATTTTACCGCCCCAAGAAACTGAGGGGTAAAAGGGAAATCCTTCTCCGTTGAACTTGCAGCAGTATTTTGACGAAGAAAAAAGATAATAGAACGCGATAGAGAATTATTCCGTGGGTTAAACCCCACGGCTACAGATATTGAACTGCTACTGCCTTTTATCTACTCCCTACTCCCTATTTCCTATTTCCTAACCACCCATGAATCATACCGGCGATTTGGGCGAGACGTCGTTAAATGGCGGACCTCGCGTTGGCAAAGATCATTATCGAATTGAAGCGTTGGGCGCGGTCGACGAACTGACCTCCGCCCTGGGCGTCGCTAGAGCGTTTGCGCCGCAGCAGGGCGGGGCGGTTATGGAAATTCTCGACCGGTTAATCAAAGAGACGTTTATTCTGTCGGGAGAGCTGGCGGCGCCGCAGCCGAAACGCGCCGGCGTACCCCGGGTTGGTCAGGAAATGATAGACACTCTGGAACGGGACGTCGCCCAATTTCCCAAACCGGAACCGAAGTTCGTCGAGCCGCCGCGGGACCAGTTCGGCGCGCTGCTCTTTTCCGCCCGCGCCGCTGCGAGAAGGGCGGAACGCTGCGTCGTTTCCGTTGTCCGAAACGCCCCCGCCGGAGAGCTTGTCAACCCTCTATTGATGACCTATCTTAACAGAGCAGGGGAGCTGCTGTTTATTCTATCGCTGAATGCCGAGGAAGACAGTAGGCAGTAGGCGTGAAGCATTTGCCTACTGATTGATATTTTGTTTGCCTTGCGGCGAATGCGTAATTACGTTCGCTAACGCTCACTTCATTACGCTCTTTTATTCTCTCTTGTCTCCCATTTTCTCTATTTTACTCTTTACAAGAAATGATAAAATTGCTAAACTATGAAAAATAATCTAATGAAATAAAGGGAAAAAAGCGATAAAATGTATAAAGAAATCCAGATATGCGGGGGCTAATGCGGATTGTTTCAGCCGGCGCTCGAATTCTGGAACTCTTTATTTTGCCGCTTTTAACATAAAAGCGTCTTTTTTGCGCCTTAAAATGGGGGAGATGCCCATGAGGTGGAATTCGACGACGCAGAGTTTAGTTGTTACGAGGATTAAATTATGAAAAAATTATTGTCGCTGTCCTGCCTGATTATGGCGACGCTTGCTGTAGCATTTATTGGTTGCAAACCATCGGATTCCGCTCCGGAGTTGTTGAACGTTTCGTATGATCCGACCCGCGAACTGTACAAGGGCGTCAATGAACAATTTGAGAAGTATTATTTGGAAAAGCACGGAACGCCGATTAAGGTAAACCAGTCTCATGGCGGTTCCGGAGCGCAAAGTTCCAGCGTAATCAACGGTTTGGAAGCTGACGTCGTAACGCTGGCTTTGGCGTACGACATTGACGCGATTATCCTTAATACCAATCCTCCGATTATTGAAAAGGACTGGCAGAAGCACCTTCCCAACAACTCTTGCCCATACACGTCAACGGTTGTCTTTCTGGTTCGTAAAGGGAACCCGAAAAACATCAAAGACTGGAACGACCTGATTGACCGAGACGACGTTGAGATTATCACGCCTAACCCGAAGACGTCCGGCGGCGCTCGCTGGAACTTCCTGGCGGCTTATGGCTACGTTTTGGACAAGAATTTTGATGGAGGTTTGGATGCTTACGTCAGCGCTCTGAACGACCCAGCCCAAGCGGACAGCGTTGCTGCGGCAAAGAAAAAAGCTGAAGACGCGATGGCGAAAATGTTCAACCAGAAGAAAGTTCCGGTTATGGACAAAGGCGCTCGCGGCGCGACCAACACGTTCGTTCAGAACAAAAAAGGCGATGTTTTGCTGGCGTGGGAAAACGAAGCTTTGCTTTACATGCAAAACAGCCCCGAAGCCGACATTGAAATCGTTGTTCCCAGCATTTCTATCGTTGCGGAACCGCCGGTAACCATCGTTGATAAAAACGTTGATAAGAAGGGTACAAGAGAAATGGCACAGGAATACCTGGAATATCTCTATACGCCTGAAGCGCAGGATGTTATCGCCAAGCATTTCTATCGTCCTAATGATGAAGATGTCATGAAGAAGAACGAAAATACGTTCCCAAAACTGAGATTGTTCAAAATCGACGACGTATTTGGCGGATGGGAAAAAGCCCAGGCGGAATTCTTCACCGACAAAGCGTTTTTTGATCAGATTATGAAATAGTAGGGAGCTTCTAGCTATTAGCTGCTAGCTATTAGCTTGTGGATTCGAGGTTCTTGCGGATACGCATGGAAACTGGATACCCAAGCTAGCGGCTGGCAGCTAGAAGCTGTACATCAAAGAGGTTAAGCTATGGCTCGTAAACGACGACGTCATCACGTTCTGCCGGGATTCGGACTGACGCTTGGATTTACAACGTTCTATTTAAGCGTGCTGACGGTAATTCCGTTGGCTCTGCTTTTTTTGCGTTTTACCGGCGTTTCGTGGACGGATTTTAAAGATACGATCTTCGAACCTCGCGTAATGGCGGCGTTTCGTTTGACGTTTGGAGCATCCTTTTTGGCAGCTTTGACCAACGCGGTATTTGGATTTCTGGTCGCGTGGGTTCTGGTTCGATATTCTTTCTATGGAAAACGGGTTATAGACGCTATCGTTGATTTGCCGTTTGCTTTGCCGACGGCAGTTTCCGGCATCACGCTTACTGCATTGTATGCCAAGACCGGTTGGATCGGTCGCTTTCTGCCCTTTGAAGTTTCGTACACCTCAATCGGCATTTATATTGCTTTGACGTTTATCGGCTTGCCGTTTGTCGTTCGCGCCATGCAGCCGGCGTTAGAAGAAATTGACAAAGAGCTGGAAGAAGTGTCCGCGTCTTTGGGCGCAACGCGCTGGCAGACGTTCTGGAAAGTCATTTTCCCAACGGTTGCGCCGTCTTTGCTGGCTGGATTTACGATGGCATTCGCCCGCGCTATTGGCGAGTACGGTTCTGTAGTTTTCATTGCTGGCAACATGCAGGGAAAAACGGAAATTTTGCCTTTGATTATTTTCTATAAGCTGGATGAACACAATTATGTTGGCGCAACGACCGTTGCTGTTTCCATGCTCGTTGCGTCGTTTTTGCTGCTGTTTTTTATCAATATGATTCAACTATGGGGATCCCGCTACAAGGACGAGGAGAATTGATACGATGAGCGCTATAGATTATAACCATTGCCATATCACGTTTTGCTCCGTCCCGAAAGGAGCGCCTCAATCGACGAGCGTATCGGCAAAGCCGGAAACGCATCCAAAAGAGAAACATCCGCCCCGGTACAAAAGCCCTCTGGAACGCAGATTGGAAAGTACGACGGAGCCACGCTGGGTTCGGTATTTACTTACGTTTCTGGCATTGGGATTTCTGTTCCTGTTTTTGGCTCTGCCGTTGATATTTGTATTCGCTCATGCGTTTAATGCCGGCTGGAAAGTGTACTGGGCGTCGTTGGTTGAGCCGGATACGCTTTCCGCAATTCGACTGACGCTTTTGGCGACGTTTATTGCCGTTCCGCTGAACATTATTTTTGGCGTTTCCGCAGCGTGGTGCATAGCCAAATTCAATTTCCCAGGCAAGGGGATTCTCGTTACGATTATCGACCTTCCCTTTGCGATTTCGCCGGTTATTGCCGGTATGCTGTTTGTGTTTATGTTTGGCGCCGGCACGTTTTTGGGCGACCTGTTCAACTCATGGAACATCAAGATAATTTTTGCCGTTCCTGGCATTGTCATTGCGACGACGTTTGTAACGATGCCCTTTGTTGCCAAAGAGCTTATCCCGGTCATGCAGGCGCAAGGGTCAGACGAAGAAATGGCGGCACGGGTTTTAGGCGCCAACGGATGGCAGATGTTCCTGCGCGTTACGTTGCCGAATATTAAATGGGGCTTGCTTTACGGAGTTATTCTCTGCAACGCCCGAGCGGTTGGCGAGTTTGGCGCTGTTGCCGTCGTTTCCGGACAAATCCGGGGCAAGACGACCACCGTTCCGCTCCATATTGAACAGTTGTACAATGAAATCGACCCTGTTACTGGCGTAACGGCTGCGTTTGCCGTTGCGTCTTTGCTGACCATGTTAGCCCTGGTTACGCTGGTTTTGAAAACCATTGTTGAAATGAAAACGGAAGTCAAATGAGCATTGAAGTCAAAAATATCACAAAATGGTTCGGTCATTTCAAGGCGTTGGACAATGTTTCCCTGACGGTGAATTCCGGCGAGCTGGTGGCTCTGCTTGGTCCGTCCGGGTCTGGAAAGACGACGCTTCTTCGAATCATTGCCGGTTTGGAAGCCCCTTCTGACGACGAAGGACAGATTTTGTTCAGCGGCGCTGACGTTTCCGACCATAAAGTCGGCGATCGAAACGTCGGGTTCGTGTTTCAGCACTACGCCTTGTTCAGGAATATGACCGTTTTCGACAACATCGCCTTTGGACCCAACGTTCGCCCCCGCGCCACTCGCCCGACCAAGCAGGAGATTCACGATAAAGTCATGGAGTTGCTTCGCTTGATTCAGCTTGAATCGTTTGCTGACCGGTATCCGAACCAGCTTTCCGGCGGACAGCGTCAGCGAGTCGCGCTGGCTCGCGCCTTGGCAGTTGAACCCCAGATTCTGCTTTTGGACGAACCATTCGGCGCTCTGGACGCCAAAGTCCGCGTTGAACTGCGCGCCTGGCTGCGGCGTCTGCACGATCAGATTCATCTGACAAGCGTTTTCGTTACCCACGACCAGGAAGAAGCCTTGGAACTGGCAGACCGCGTCGCTGTGATGAGCAACGGAAAAATCGAACAGTTCGACACCCCCGACATGGTGTTCCATCACCCGGCGTCCGAGTTCGTCATGAACTTTTTAGGAACCGTCAACCAGTTCTCAGGGCGCGTCAGCCAGGGCGTCGTTCAGATCGGACAGTATAAGTTCCATATTCCTGACGACGTCAATTTGAGCGAAAGCGGAACCGCCGCTATCTTCGTTCGCCCTCACGACGTTGCTATTTCCAACCGCCCGCAACCGGATAAAATCTGCCTGCGCGCCCTGGTAAAGAACGTCCATTCCGCCGGCGCGCACGTCCGCGTTGACCTCGTCACAGAAACAAAAGACGAGCTAACCGCAGAATTGTCCCATCAGGAAAACGAACAACTGCGCCTCACTGCTGGACAAAATGTTTTCGTCCATTTGAGAAATCTTCGTATTTTCGGTCAAGCCGACAGCTTTAATTCAAAAGACCAAATTGCAGTTGGAAATTGAAGCGCATGAAAGCTTCCGGTAAACGCGCGTCCAATGTTGTTAGACGCGCAACATGTGAAAGATATATTATTTTAACCAACCGCGTTTGCGGTAGTCGTCGATAACCTCTTTGAGCAGGGAGGTCAAGTCGCTGTTAACAGTTAGACCGAGTTCTCGTTTTGCTTTTTCGTTGGAGCATGTCCAGTTCCCTGCGATTGCTTCTGCGGCTTTATCAAGGTTGAGGAACATGGGGCGCTGACGAATGCGTCCGATGGCGTCGGAGACAAAGCAGATAGTCCAGAAAACCGGTCGTGCAAAATGCCACGATACAGTCCATTTTCGTCCCAGCGCCTGCCCGATGATCTGTCCAAGTTCGCCGTATTCCGGATTTTCCGGTCGGGCTACAAAATAAATACCGCTTTGATAGGGAGTGTCGGGATTGCCTGATTCTGTACAGTCTGTTAGGCGAGTTCCTTTTTCAGCGGCAAGAATAAGCGTTTCGACAACGTCCTGGGCAAAAACAACCGTGTATCGTTTCCGTTCCCAGCCGGGACAGCAATGAAACCCTGTTTGCTGTATGGATTTAAACATCAGTAGGCTGGCTTTGTCGCCGCAGCCAAAGACGATCGGCGGACGTACAATCGAAATCGGCAGACGACTGCTAATTTTTCGCAGCTCCTGCTCAGCCGCCAATTTGCTTTTACCGTAAATTGAAACAGGGGTTTCTGTCATCCACTCTTCACGCAATGGAGCGTCAGCGCCTTTCATCGGTCCGGCAGCTGCAAGAGAAGAAATGAATATAAACGTTGGAACCGTATCGCATTCAGCGCACGCCTCTGCAAGACGTTTTGTGTTTTCGCAGTTGGCTTGATACATTTCCTCTTTGTGTAAAGATGTAATGCAGCCCGCGCAATGGTAGACAATGTCTGACCCTACGGTGGCACGTTTGAGGGAATCAATATCCCTAAAATCCGTTTGACGAATTTCAACGTCTAATCCGGTAAGACGTTCCAGATTCGAGTTGGCTCGAACAAGACAGCGAACCGTTTCGCCGCGGTTAAGCAGTTCTTTTACTAATTGCGAACCGATAAAACCAGTCGCTCCTGTTATTGTGCATACAGACATTTTGAATTAAGGGGGGAGGGAGTAGGGTGAGTTTAATTAGGAATGCGGAATTGGGATTACGCAAGCGCCTCATAAATTTCTCTGGCAACTTGCAGCTTTATAGGCAGTAGGGAAGGGATATTCTGGGATTATTCCTGCTACTCCCAGTTTGTTCGCTTTGCTTACATCCACGGGTTTACACTCGTGGCTTTCCTGATAATGCGCCATTATTGACATAACTTTAACTTTGAATATAATATAGACAGTAGGGAGTAGTTTAATTAGGAATGCGTAATTCGGAATTACGCAAGCGCCTCATAAATTTCTCTCGCAACTTACTAGGTGTAATTTTATACTATTATACACTATTTCCGATATGAATGCAATAATAAAATTTGTCGCTGTTGTTTTAATTGGGAGCGTTTCGGTTGCATACGGTCAGTCTATATCGCCAGACGTTTCTCAAACCGAGTCCGCACGCATTGCTGTTATCGAAAAGATATCTCCGTCTGCAGCCTCGATATTTGCGTCGAATGGCAAAGGCGGCGGTTCTGGGGTTATTATTTCTCCCAAGTCGGATCGTAGCCATGTCG
>JAZQDP010000091.1:0-3129 GCA_045546875.1 Thermoguttaceae bacterium
CATAGAATGCAAAGCCCTTTAAAACTTCGCGTACTTTGCGAACTTCGCGTGAGATTTCTTCGGTGGACGGGACGTACACGAACCGGATTTACCCGTGTGCGTGCGCGGTTCAAAGCGTAACTTCGTTCGCTTCGCTCACACCGTTACCGCCTTTCATTACTTTGCGAACTTTGCGTGAGATTTTCCGGGCGGCTCAAGCCCCCGGCTCGCCAAAATCCGTGAACGGACTGACCTACGCAAACGCCAGGCGTTTATTTGCCTTATCCTCAAACCCTTTCTGAAGTCATGAAACTGAAAATAGTTTTCCTGTTTTTACTCATTGCAATTCTTTCATCTCTCCCGCTTCAGGCGGAGATCCGCGTCGACGCCGATTTCCCTGGCGGAAACGTCAAGGTCGAGTCCATCGACCAGGAGAATAACGTTGTCTGCGTCAGACCTGACCTGCGCGACACGAAGAGCAACTATTTTTATTTTTACTTCCGGGTTACCGGGGCGGAAAATCGAACTGTTACGTTCAAGTTCCTGGAAAAGTCCACAAATTTCGGCGCGGTCGGTCCGAACGTGAGCGTCGACGGCGGGAAGACGTGGCATTATCTCGGCGAAAAGGATTATTTGGCATCCGGGACAAAATTCCCCGCCGAACAGCACGAGTTTACGTGGACGTTCGGACCCAACGACTCAGACGTCCGCTTCGCGTTCGGAACGCCGTACACGCAGTCGAACTGGGACGAATTCATGGCTCAGTACCGCGCCCGGGAGGACGTCCGTTTTGAAACCCTCTGCCGTTCCCGCTCGGACAAACGCGACGTGGAACTCTTCCGCGTTCCATATCTCGGGCAGGGGAAACCCCGCTTTTACCTCGCGTTCACGGCGCGCCATCACGCCTGCGAGTCCTCCGCCAGCCCGGTCATGGAAGGCATGATTTCGTTCTGTCTTTCCGACGCCCCGGAGGCGCAATGGCTTCGTCAAAACGCGGAGATTGTCTTCATTCCGTTCATGGATAAAGACGGCGTTGAGGAGGGAGATCAGGGCAAAAACCGCAGTCCACACGATCATAATCGGGACTACGTTCAGGAACTGTACCCGTCCGTCAAGGCGTTCAAGGCGCTGATTATGAAAGAATCCGAAGGATTACAGCTCGTTTTCATGGATCTCCACGCTCCCTCCATCCGCGGGGGCAGGAACGATTTCTTCTACTCCCACGGTCCCATTGAGATGGAAAAAATGAACCCGATCTGGAACCGTTTCCGCGATAAGCTGGCTGAAAACCAGAAAGACGGGACGCTGAAATACGAGCCTAAGTGGGACGTGCCAGGACGCAGCGAAGGACACAATTCGATCAAATCGTTCACCGGGAAAAATGGCAACCTGTCTTCCTCGCGAGTATGGGTGCAAAGCCTTCCCAACGCCTACTTCGCAAACTGCATGGAATTCGGATATACTCTGTGCGGCAACGCGGTTATCACGCCGGAATCCGGTCGAGAGCTGGGTCGAAACGTCATGAAAACCCTGGCGGAGATTCTGAAAGAAGACGGCGCGAAGGAACAATGAGATTTCCCAAACGTCAGGACGGTCCCGTCATTACAAAACCAATTTGAAATTGAATAAACGCCATGAAGACTTTCACCCCATTTTTGTTTGTCCTTTTAACCCTCACCTCTCCCCTTTTCGCGCAAACGCCGCTGGAAAAAGTTGCCGCTGCGTGTAAGATTTTCCCTACCTACGAGGCGGGCGTGAACAACGGCGCGATCGCTCCCATGGAGTACGCGATTCTTCAGATGAAGCCCGGCTGCGAGGAAATGCTTGAGGCGGAGAGAATGCTTCTCGCCGCGTTTCCGACCGCCACTCTTGATGGTCAGCGAACTATCGGGCGAATTCTCCACCCCATTGCTGGTCCCGCAACGGTCGAGGCGCTTACTCCGTTTTTGACTTCCGACGCGAACAACGGCGAAACGGCAAAAATTGCTCAGATGCTCGTTTCTTTCGTGAAAAAGAATCACGACTCGACCGTCCCCAAAGACGAGACGTTTACCGCCCCGTACCGTCACGGCGAGTTCTACCGGAACGACTTCACTCCCGAAACGGACGCGCAGCTTGCCGCCCGGCTGGAATCCGAAACCGCTGCGGTTCTGGCTTGCGCCGATGCGAAAAAGCGTTTGGAACTTCTTGAAAAAATGGGAACGTCTATTGAACGCGCTCCCTCGCCGCTGGAATGGTACAAAAAACTCCTCGCCTCTCCTGACGTTACAACGCAGAAACAGGTCTGGGACTTGATGGGGCGTTACTGCCGCAAGGTGGAGTGCATGCGCTTTGCCGCCCAGGAGATGAAGCGGGAATCCCCAACCTCTGCCAACGCGGCTCTGGCTGCCGTGAGAATCGGGAACGTGAAACGGTTTTCCATGCAAAACGAGGTTAGAGAGATTCTAACCGACGTTGAACAGAACTGCAAAAACGAAGACGTTCGGATGCGCGCTGTTGCGGTGCTGCGTCAAATCGATATCCGTCAAGGGGGCGTTTTCATGTGGCTTGCAACCCAAGCGCAAGAAATGCGTAACGACAACCCGGCTGCGTTTCCCTCCGAAAAATGGTCGCCGCTTATTGCCGGTCAGACGGTTTTGGGTTGGGAACTGGCAACGACGCGCCATTTCCCGAAAGACTCGTTCCTCTACTTGCGTAACATCGTAGAATCGGAAACGGACGTCAAACTCAACGCGGAATTGACCTCGCCGGTTCCCGTTCGGTTCTGGCTCAACGAAAAGGTGATTTTCGAGAGTAAAACGGGCGGAGACAAACCGTTTGTTGTTCCTGTTACAATCAACAAAGGCAAGAATCCGATTTATATTGAATTCCAGTCGCAGGGACGTGCGTGCCCGTTCTCGCTGAGGTTTTTGGAACCAGGCGGAGCCGTCGCCCAAGGGCTGAATTTTACGCTGTAGGGTTAGTGCGGGTCAATTAGCACACGGGCGGCGCGGCGCCGAAGAATTTTAAGCCGCAAAGAACGCAAAGGACGCAAAGAAATCTTTAAAACTTCGCGGACATCCTCCGCGGCTCCGCCTCTCCGCGTGAGATTTTCCCGGGAGCTTACGCAACCCGGCTCGTCTTGTTTTTTAAAACTTCGCGAACTTTGCG
>JAZQDP010000092.1:0-21689 GCA_045546875.1 Thermoguttaceae bacterium
TAGGAACTGTATAAACTGTATAAACACGTGTTACATATTTATACGACAATATCGCGCTTGATGGTCTTATCAAAAATAAAAAAGTGGAGAAAAATCTCCACTTTTTTAAAAATCATTTTTTAGAAAATGGAAACTAGCTAGAAGCTAGCAGCTAGAGGCTTAACATCGAAAAAATCAAGTTGTTTCAGTATATTATTCTTTCGCGCCATATTTAACGAGCCACTCAACCAGTTCTAAATTATTATTTCTTTTTGCTAAATGTAAAGCGGTGTCGCCAGAATTGAATAAACAGACAGTCTTAAATTGGAATAGGCCGATCACTATTCCGTTAGGCATTTCAACCTCTTCGAGTTCGGTTTTTGCATTGATGTCTGCTCCATGCTCAACCAGCCATTGAACAATTCTTGCATGGTCGTTTTTGGCTGCTGCATGCAAAGCGGTTTCATTAAACTTGCCTTTTGCATTGACGTCAGCTCCTTGCAAAACCAGCCATTGAACAACTTCAATATTACCGCTTTCGGCAGCAACGTACAAAAGCGTAGCGCCTTCAGAGTCTTTTACGTTAAGGTTCTTTTTACTGTTGAGATACTTTTTAGCCAGCTTGGTTAGATTGCCAGACTCCGCAACATAGCGATAAGAGAACCTGTGTCGCAAGTAACATTTAAAACGTCGTATACTTTGTACAATAAAAATTCCTAAATAAACGATTCCTGCGCATATTAGAAACAGCAGAACTAAAATGGCTTGACAATCCATAAGCAGAACAACGGTTCTTGTTTTTAAACTGTTTGATATGAAAAAACAACAGAAAATACGTTTGATTTGAACAATAGCCAAATCAACATACTCTCTGATAAATGATGATCATTGGATATTAAGCAATCGGCATTAGTGAGAATTCCCCCCTAATGCCAATTGTCTTGTAGGATTAGATCCAGAGAGACAATAGACAGCAGTAAGGATAATCCACACTACTGCCTATTGCCTACTGCTTCTTAATCCTTCGTCTCAATCTTGAATTCGTCGGAATTCGCCTTGAGTTCCGGGGCGTACATGGCTTCTCCCGTAGCGGGCAGAGCGGAGACGACGCCCGGCGTTTCCGCCTTGAGCTTGTAGCTGACGGAGCATTTGCCCCGAGCCAGCGTTCGGCAGAAGAAACTGACCTTCTGATCGCGGAATTCTACATACGCGCCGATTTCGTTGCCGTTGTAGCCGCTGCGAACGTCCATCGGTTCAAAGCCCGCCGGCTTGCGGTCTTCAAAGACGAGGTATTCGTAGTCGTTCTTGCTTTCCAGCGTCAAATCGACCAGAATAATGTCGCCGGACTGGACGACGTCGCCGACTTTGAGTTCCTGACGAACGTACTTGTCGATCTTGACTTCAACCGCCTGACCGCGCTTTCCAACGGCGTTTTCTGTTGCCGATTCGTCGCGAACGAGCTTGTAGTACTTTCGCTGAACCTTGATTTCCAAGCCCGAGGCGGGAATGAAGTCTTCCAGCGTGAAGTAGTTCACGTACGCATTGAAGTACAGCGATCCGGAGCCGGTTCGTTTGAGTTCGAGCGTATGCTTGCCGTCTGTAATTTCTTCGCCTTCGAGAACGAACGTACCGTCAAAGGAGAACAGGTTTTCCTTGTCGATTTTCACCGTCTTGACCGTCTTGCCGTCCAGAACGACGTCAACTGTCATGTCCGGCGCCATCTCGTCGGTCTTGCGGATGTATTCCGCGAAGGCTTCGAGAACCAGAGCCGTGTCACGGGTGGAATTCCAGTACGTGGCGTGCTTGCGGTTGTTGAGCAGATACTTAACCAATCGCGACGCTTCTTCTGTTTTGCCCGTTCTGCACAGCAGTTTGAGATACCAGGCTTGCGTTTCGATTTCGGAACCGTACCAGTACCAGAACGGCGTTCCGCCCAGGTCGAGCCACGCAGTCTGGTTTTCGTCGTCCTGACGCAGGAACTGAGTCAGGTTGCGAACGACCATGTCGCGCTTGTCGATCTGTTCCGTCATGTCGAAGCCCAATCCGATAAGCGCCAAAGCGTACGGAGACATGTTGAGTCTGTCACGATAGACGTATTCGCCCATCGCAGCGTTATGCCGCCCGGATTCGATCAAAACCGTATAGACGAGGGCGTCGAGGTTGTCGGCGCTTGTTCTGTAACGGTAATTGAACTGCTTCGCCAGTTCGGGATTCTGTTTGACTTTGTCGCCGCGCTGGAGCAGTTCGACCTGTTCCGCTTCGTAGCGTTCCAGCCAGTCAACGCCGCGCTTGAGAACGTTGGCGTCCACCTTGACGTCGCTTTGTTGAGCGACTGTCAATCCGTGAACGACAACCGCCGTCGTATGAGCGGATGAGTATTCCCCGTAACCGGAGAACCAGCCCCAGCCGCCGTCGGAGCATTGCATATCGGTCAGACGTCCGATACCAAACTTGACGATCTTGTCCAGTTCCGCCGGATTGAAGACGGGGCTTGCCAGCGTCTTTTTCCATTGAGCAGCACGTTTCGCCGGGTCGCCGATTTCCTGAGCGTTGAGGTTCGTGGTTTTCTGCTGCAGCTGTTCCAGATCAACGCCCATGTCACGGACGACCTTCTGGCAAATCGCCGCTGGGAGGAATCGGTTGAGCGTTTGTTCCGTGCAGCCGTAGGGATAATCCACCAAATACGGGACAGCGTCAAACATCGCGCCGGCAAGCGTCGGAGAGTAACGAACTTCCAGCCGGGTCTGTTCGGGCTTGCGTTCTTTGGGAACGGTGAACTCAACTGTCTGAGCCGCGGTTTCTTCTTCAGAACGTATCGCGCCGGAGAAGGAATCCTGCTTGAGAATGCCGTGGGTAATAATCGGGAACTCGACTTCCATGGCGTCCGACTCTTCGTCCGTCAGGGCGAACATGCGGACAACCGCTTCGCCTTCTGTCTTGGCGGTAAACGTCCAATCGACGCGGGTTTCTCCTCCGGCGGCGATGCTAACGTCTTGCGAAGTCTTGTCTTCCGTAGCGAGGTTGTCGCCGGTTTCGACTTTGACCTCAACGGCTTTGTCGGATTCCAGATAGTTATGGACAATAGCCGACAGGACAATCTTATCCGTCTGAACGAGAAATCGCGGGGTTTGAGCGCGAATAATCAGGTTCTTTCGGGTAATGACTTCCGTCTCCGCCTGCCCGACTTCGGTTCTTTTGCCCATCGCCCAGGCTTTGATTTTCCACGTTGTGAGGTTTTCCGGCATCTTGAGCGAAATTTCCGCTTCGCCGTTTTCGTTTGTAACAATCGCGCCTGTCCAGTAGGCGGAATCGGCGAAATTGGTTCGGACGGTTGCCTGAACTTTGGCGCCGCCTTCACCGGCATCAGCTCCCAGCTCTTCTGCTTCCTCCTCGGCGGGGGCGGCATCAAAATCGACGTCGTCCGCCGCCATCTCAGCCATTGGAGCCGCCGCAGCTTCCATAACCATCATGTCGTTGGATACGCCGCCTCTTGCCATCATTGGGGCTTCTGCCGCCATTGGGGCTGCCATCTTTGACATTGCTCTGCTATGAAACACCTTGTTTTTTCTGAGAACTTCACCTTTGAGTTCAACTGCCCCTTTAAAGTCCTGCTTTAAGACGTTTCCAAAAATTCCCAGCGTATCCATTCCAACAGCGTTTTCCGGGTACTGGGTTTGGAGATACGTTCTGAGAGAATTGTCGATTGAACCGGGATGATGGCTTCGCTTCCAGTTCCAGAAGAAAGAGGAAATGTCGCCCACGTTTGAACCGCCGGAAATGTATTCCAGGGATTTGTCATAAATTGTAACAACCGCCTGACCGACAAACGGGTTCCCCTGCAGGTCTTTCAAGACGATTTTAGCCGTGGCGTCTTCGCCGGGCTTATAGTTCTCTTTGGACGGGATAATGTCCATGACCAGAACGCGTTTGGCGGGCGGGACGCAAATCTGACGCGTTTCGGAAAAGACCTGATTCTTGGCAACGGTTACCGCTTCGACAAAGAAGTTGGGCATGTCGCGCATTTCGATTTTCAAATCGTAGAATCCGGTTTTGCCGTTCATTTCCACCTTTTCCGGCGGCAGGCAAACGCCGTTTGACGCGCGCGGGAAAATCCAGACGACGGCGTCAGGCTGGTCAACGTTAATCGTCAAGCGAAGCGTTTCGCCCGGATTGCACGTGTCTTTTTCCGGAACGATTTCCAAATCAGCGAACCGGTAATCTTTGCTGGAGAACCCGTCTCCGCGAACGGTAACAAGCTGCCCGCCTTTGCAGACGTGTTCCGCGCCGTCGTCAATGGTATATTCAATTCTGTATTGACCGGCTTTTTTCATATTGAGAGAAACGGTTGTTGAACCGCTTTCGTCCGGATTAATGTCTTTCGACCATACTTCTTTTTCCTCCGGCGTTCCGTCTGGTTTGTAGGAAACCTGATAGAACTTCACCGTTCCCGTTCCGGAAACCGGCTTATTATCAAGCGTTTGAGCCTTGAAGTTAGCTGTGAGGACGTCGCCAACCTGATAAACGCCGCGGTTTGTCCAGGCACAGACGGTAAACGGCTTGGCGGAAACGAGAACTTTTCCAGAGCCGTTAATCGTACGTCGTGACGCGTCTGTTACCTCAACGGAAACGTCGTACTGCTGATTTTGATCTCCGAAAATCATTTTGGCGGTTTCCGTGTCAATTTCGACGTCGTACGTTCCGTCGTCTTTCAAATCGACTTCTTTTTCATAGACGACTTCCGGCGGGTTGTGCGGGAAGTTGTACCAGGACGGGTACGGTCGAACGCAGCCCCAGGAATTCCAGCCCGGATACCACGGGTATTCGTAGGAGAACCACCAGTATCCTTTGCCGAAAAGCCAGTCCCACGGCATTGCCGGGAACCAGCGTTCGTTATATTCAGAACGAGTTACTTTAATCTTCGCCTTGGCGTGAGAAACCGGCTCGCCGAAATAGTACTTCGCCTTGACGGATGCGCTGATCTTTTCGCCCAGAGCGACCGGCTTTTCCGGGGCTTTGACTTCAACCTGGAATTCCGGCTTTAGATACTCTTCAACGCGGAAAAAGCCGTTGCCGTACAGTCGGGCGCCCGGATTGCGGACGTTTATTGAGTATCCGCCCAGCATGGCGTCGGCTGCCAATTCGATTTCATCTGCATAGCCGCCGAACTCGTCAAAAGTAATGTCTTTGCGAAGCAGTTCTTCGCCTCGAGGATTGTTAATAACCAGTTCAGCCACCGTATTGGCGAAGTCAGAACCGTCTTTGTCGTACTGAGAACGGCGCGCCCAGAACTTAAACTTAACCTTTTGAGCCGGGCGATAAACCGGGCGATCTGTCATGCTGAACACGCGAACCGCATTGTATTGCTGGTCGTACTGTCTGTCAAAATCGCGTCCATACCCCCAGAAAGAACGAAACCCCTGGCAGGCTTGATGTTTTCCATCCTGTCCTTTGACGGTAATGAGCCAGTTATAACCGACGGGATTGACAAGTTTATCGTTGGAAACGGTAAACTGACCGTTTTCGTCTGCGGTAACGTAAAAGCTGTCTTTGACAAGCTGCTGTTTTCTTTCCTGATTGGAATATCGAATGGCGTAGCCAAAGAAATCAACAACCGAGTACGGCAACGCTTTTCCGGTGTTGGAGTCCGCGACAAAGAACCAGAATTTGTTATCAACATTTTTCTTTACTAAAACCGTGTTGTTAATCCAAACAACGGCGTAATGCGTGTTGCCGCCGGAAACGATAGCTTCGATAAGATACGCGCCCGCTTCCTGGAACATAACGTTCATGTCGATTTGTTTATCGAAATGATTTTCCGCCGGTTCGAGAATTTGATCCCATTTTTTGATTTCCTCTTTGACGTACTTGTTCTGCTTTTGGATAACCAACCGATAAGCGATGTTATCGATATTGATATTATCGTGGTTGATGTTTCGAGGATCTTGAGCTAATTTAATTTCGGTTTTGGCGTCTTGAACCAGAGCGTCAACGTCAATGCGGTTAATCTTGAACCGCGCCGCGGTCGCGTTTCTAAACAGGAACCCAATCGTAGCGTTCAAGCCTTCCTGACGTGAAGAGACAATTCGTCCCCACGGGTTAACGATTTGCTCGTACATGCGTTTCGCCCATTCGTCGCCCTGATCTGCGCCCTGCTTCCAGTACTGAGCCGCAGTGGGGAACTGCCGTCTGTTGAGGTATATCTGCCCCAGTTGCTGCCAAGAGTCCAATTCCTTGTACAGTTTGATAAAATTGTAATCTTCAGGCAGATCAAAGCGTTTGATTCCCGTTGCCAGACGAGCGATGGTTTCCGTATCGGACAGCGTTTCGAGCTTGAAAATGCTGGACATTTTGTCGTCGCCTGTGTCGTTTGCCGGATTGAAATTGAAGCCGGCAATTGTCTGAACGCCAAACTGCTGATAGGCGAAATCGGCGCGCAGCGTCATCGCCATCTTTTTGGTCGATTCAAACTGTTCCGCCTTGTCGAGCAGAAAACGCCAGCGTTCGCCGTCCGACTTGGCAGCGTCAAACGATTCCGGCTTGGCGTAGAAAATCGGGTTGCCTGCTTCGTCTACCGGGGCGGAACTTTGCGGACGTCCATAATAACGGCGACCGTAGTAATTATCCTGACTTTGGTAATCCGGGAGTTTGGAAATGTCGGTAAGCGTTTGAAGCTCCCACGATCCGGAACCCCCGCGATAATTCATAAACGAATTGGCGAAATCGATGTAGAACTGTCCTTTTTCTGCATCGGAGTAGTCGGACTGGGCAAGGTATTTTTCCGCCTCAACCAAAAGCTGCAGACCGCGAATTCTGTCGCGTTCCTGAGCGAACATCCTCTCTCCGCCAGCGCGGTTATGACCTCGTTTGAACTTGTTGTCAACCCGGAATCCGAATGTTATCAGAAATCCTTCGCCGTAGATTTTTCCAACCGCCTGAAGCGTTCGGGAATCTTGCGGGAATTTCGCAACAACATTTTCCAGAAAATCGTCAGCTTCGGAAATTCGGTTAACTCTGCTCATGCAGTTAATCGTTTGCTGCAGGATATCAAAAATATTGCGGCATTTTTCCGGCGATTCCTGTTCAAAATACTGTTTTGACAGATCCAGCGCCTCGTTGAAATTGCCCTGTTGTTGAAGTTCAGTGAATTTTTTCATGGGAAACTGTTGCTCCTTGGAAACTTCCTCACTTTGCACCACAAATCCTGACCCGGCAAAAAAAGCCAGAAGGAAAACTGCTGGAATTAGAAATTGCTTTGACATGATAGTTTAGACGGTTTGTATAATGTTAAAAAATAAAGGTTTAAAAACAATGCACCTATCGAAGATAAACGACTCGGTTTGACATATAATTTCGCGCTAAAAGTTACCCGATTCGTTCATTCTACCATATTATTACGATAAACAAAAGACAGTGTTAGGATTATTCCATTAAAATTTAAAAGATTTTAGTTTTTTTCGGGGTTCTCCTACTTAAACATAATCCAAATAAACGTTATAATTGTGAGAGAGAAATATATATACTTTTTCTACTTGAAATTTCCCGAAAAATGAGCTATTAGCCGCTAGCCGCTAGCTTGGTTATTCCTGTTTCTTGCTATAACGCACGAATCAGGTTTATCAAGCTAATAGCTAGCAGCTAGAGGCTTAATTACGGAAAAAACTCAAGTCGTTTCAGTATAATTGCTTTACTGTAGCGTTTATAGAAGGAAGACGTTTTAACGCCTATTCTTTCTTTGCCGCAACGAGCCAATACCCTTAAATCAACACAAATACCATGAATCCATATCAACAGTGGTTAGGTCTGTATAACATTTCAGGCATGACAAAGCCCAACTATTACGAATTGCTCGGTTTGCCTTTTGGCGAGAGCAATCCCTACGTAATCGAACAGGCGGCGAACGAAATGGCAACGCGTCTCAACAGCGTCAATCCTGGTCCAGACGTAGCGTTGTGGCAATCTCTCATGGCAGACATTCAAAACGCTCAACGCTGCCTTTGCAATCCGGCGTCTCGCATGGAGTACGACAACTCTTTACGCAACGGCGGAGGCTATGGCGGCGGATTTAACGGAGGTTACTCAGCCGGCTCTGCTTTTGGCGCCCCGGGAAATATGGGCTACCAACAGGCTCCTATGGCGCAGCCCCCCATTCCTCCCTCTTCCGGCGGTTTTGGAAGCAGTTATTCAGCCGGGGCGGCTTTTGGCGGCGCGCCTCAAATGGCAACCCCGCCCATTCCCTCAGCCCCGCCTGTGCCTTCTTCCCCCACGGTTGCGCCTGTTTCGTCCGTTCCTCCCGTGCCGACGGCTCCCGCTGCGCCAACAGCGCAACCTGTTGCAACTCCTGTCGCTACGGCTGCTACGGTTGCTGCTGCCGCCACCGTTGCAACGGCTGCCACTGCCGCCACGGCAAAAGCCGCTACGCCGCCTGCCGCGCCGCCATCTCCAACTGGTGGTGCGAATCTGAACATCGATTCAAAAAAGAAAAAAGTTCATAAACGCGCTGGCGCCGGATCTGGCGCTTTGTACGGAATTTATACCGCTTTGGGCTTGGGAGGGCTGATTTTAACGCTCTGGCTGTTCAGTCTGGCTCAAAAAGCCAAGGAAGATGAAAACGCCAATAATCAGCCTCAACGCGTAGTCGTTATAGACGACTCTACCATCCAGGGAACAAAAAATCTTCCCAGAAGATTAGAAAAAGAAAAATATACTGGCGAGAAAATCGAGCCGGTTGCTGCGCCAAAGAAGAAAACCGTCATTCGAAAAAGTAAAGATGGCATTCCAGTCAGAACGGCTGTTGACGATCTTGACGACGTTCCGGACGCTGTAACGGTTGGCGATAAAGACGTTGTCGTTGAAAAGACGCCGGATATCCGGGAACTGGGGGTTTCTGACGACAGCCCCGACGTTGTTGTTGAGCGTCCCAATGACTTTGCTATTGGAACGGCTGTTCGCGATAACGTCGATTCCGTTGAAGAAGCAATCGAACATTCAACCGGCATCGACATTGCTCCTAATCCGGATGGCGAAACGGCTCCTAATTTCTCTGCCAGAAGGACCGACGACGACGGCGACGGCGCTGTTGTCGTTGTAGACGACCCGCTTTTAGCAACCGGTTCCGAAGGCGCCATTCAAGTTACCCGGCGTTCTCGCGGCGGCGTTCGTATAGGCGATACAGCTCCGGCTCCCGTAGTCAAGAACGACGCGCCGGTAATCGAGAATAACGCTCCCCCGGTTTCTCAGCCTGCTCCAGTTGCCGTGGCTGCCCCAGACGTTGCAGATTACGATAATATTGCAGACGAGTTGGTAATCAGTACTGACAAATCCGATGCGAAAGACGACGCGCCAAGCGTTCCCTCTCCGGCGGAAGAACCGGTCGAACCGGCGCCGGCGGTAGAAGAACCTCAACCGCAAAATCCCGCTCCAGAACCAAAAGTCAGCGAACCTCAGCCAGAACCGGCTGTAGAACAACCCGCTCCTGCCGCTCCGCAGGAAGAGCCAAAAGCCGATCCGGCTCCGAAGTCTGAACCGGCTGACGTTCCAGCAGAACCGGCGCCAGAGAAGCCAAAAACTGAACCGGAACCAAAAGCCGCCGAAAATGCCAAGCCCGCTCCGCCGGCAAAAGTTGACATTCCAAAGGAATCCGAAATCATGACCGCGGAAGCTAAAATCGAGACTGACAACGCAGACGCGTTTAAGTCAGGCGATTCTGGAGCCAAATCTTCTTTGGCGCAAAAATTAATTGATCAAGCAGGGGATTCCAGTTCGCCGGCAGAAAAGATGGCGGCATTAAACATCGCCCGAAATCTGGCAACGGACGCTCAAAACGTTGATCTTGCGTTAAAGGCGATTGAATTGAAATCTAAGGCGTTTAACGACGTTGACTCTTATAACGAGGGGCTGGACGTTTTACTGTCGTGCAAAGCAAACGCATGGCCAGAAAACCAGAAAAAAGCGGTTGCGGCGGCGGCTGAGAAATGGCTCAAAGTCGCGAAGAAAAAGAACGAAAGCCGTAACGCCAAAAAGCTGCAGGAAATTATCGACGCCAATAAATAACGCTTGGCAAGCCGATGTGTAAACTTTGGATTGAAAGGCGGTAATAAAGTTCACGATAGCGAACGGAATTACGCATTCGCCGGAACGGCGAACAAAAATTTTTGGGAATTCGGCGCCTTGGCGCCGCTTTCTTTTTTTGGCGCCTAGGCGTCAACGCGGATAGAATAGAGAGGGTTGGTAAAAGAAAAAGCGAGAGTTTTGCTCTCGCACTTCGATACGTTACATAACCAATGAGGAGCGCTTGCGTAACTCCTCACTACGTTCGCTTCGCTCACACCCACGGGTTTACACCCGCGGCTCGCCTGTTATTTTCTTTTTCGCCAGTAGAGCAACCCAGCAGCGCCAAGCGCCAGCAGCGCCCAGGTTGACGGTTCCGGGACGGCGTTGGGATCAAGGCGACCGGTAATAGCATAACCGTTGCCGTATGGAACATACGCCAAATCGGTAAAGAAGTAAGAACGAACAAAGTTGTCAATTAACGTATCTTCAAAATCAGAGCTGTTGTTTCCAGACAAAATGGCGGTAAAAGTATCGCCCGGATTAAGCGCTGCGTTGTCTGCCAGAACGAGTTCGATAATCGCGCCGTTGGCAAAGTCAAAATTACCGCTAACAATCAGCTGATCGTTGAGTTCAGCGTCCGCCCCTCCGATTTCCATTAACAGCGTCGCGCCGGAATCCAGAGTAAAGTTTCCAGTCTGTTCGAGCTTTCCAATAGAATTGCCCGGCGAGAACGTCGCTCCGTCAGCAACCTCTAACGCGCCTTTGAAATACGATTTCATATCCAGACGTCCAGAAGAAACAACCATACTTTGTACGTCAACCGCGTTTTGAGCGGCATTGATTAACAGCGTTCCTTCGCCGGTTTTGGTAACCGTTCCCTTGCCTGAACCGGAAATAGAACCTGTAAAGAGGGTCGTTTGATTGTTATTGAGCGTTAAAGCGCCTCCTTCGCTAATAGTAATCGTTCCCTCTCCGCTAAGATTGTTAAACGTTTGCGTTGTAGCGCCAACGTCAATTGTCGCGCCGCTGGCAACCGTAACCGATTCGGCATTGATTAAAGCGTTGGTTCCGGTATAGGTTTCGTTATCATATCCAAGAACGGTAAATTGCAGCTTTCCCGTTTTAATGTTGACCGTTCCCGTAAAGGAGTTTTCAGGATGTCCCAGCGTTAAAGAGTTGGTGTTGGTTGAACCTTTAGTATCGACAACCAACGCGCCCGCTCCCTGCAATTCGCCAGCAAAAACCATTGAGCCTTTGGCGCCAACATCGTAGTTGTTAATAGCGTTAAGCGTTGAGCCTTCTGTAACGATCAGATTGCTATAACAGACTTTGTTGGCTGATGTATTCTGCCAGTGTCCGTATCGGACGGATCCATTGACCGTAATAGTCGTGTTAGGTTTACCAATATTATTACCACTCAATAATACTGACGTTCCATCTTGAAGCGTAAGCGCAAAATTAGAACCGCATAGGTCTGTCCCGTTCAAATGAAGCTGACCCTGATTCACATTAAGAGGGCAATCAATGTTTGTACTTCCATCATTTCTACCATCAATTCTAAGCGTTCCATTCCCTGTCTTAATAACTTCTTCCGTACTGGAAATTATCCCGGAAAAAATGGTTTCTGAAGTGTAATTGAGCGTTAAACTCCCCCCGTCGCTAACAGTAACCGTTCCCTCTCCGCTAAGATTGTTAAACGTTTGCGTTGTAGCGCCAACGTCAATTGTCGCGCCGCTGGCAACCGTAACGGACTTGGCGTTAATCAAAGCGTTAGTTCCTGTATAAGTAACGTTATCTTGTCCCTTCACCGTAAATTGCAGCTTTCCTGTATTAACGCTAACCGTTCCCGTAAAGGAGTTTTCAGAATGTCCCAGCGTTAAAGAGTTGGTGTTGGTTGAACTTTTAGTATCGACAACCAGCGCGCCCGCTCCCTGCAATTCGCCAGCAAAAACCATTGATCCTGTCGCGCCATCGCCATAATTATTCAGAGCGTTAAGCGTTGAATTAGCGGGTATCAGGACGTTGCTGTGATTCACTTTATTCGCTGCCGTACCTCCCTTGTGAACATACCTGGCAGTTCCGTTAATGGTAATAGTCGTTCCTTCCGTTCCCACAGAATCAGCGCCCATGACGATTCCTGTTCCATCCTGAAGCGTTAAAGCGAAATCAGAACCGAAAGTATTTTTACCGTCAAAAAAAATCTTACCGTTTTTCAGATCAAGTGGGCAATTGATTTCAGATTCGCCTATGAAATAAATTTCGCCCGAACCGCCGTTTTTATTAAAAGGAACCAAGTCCAAACAGGAGTCTGGCGTTACTTTAACAATTTGAGAAGAAATATAGAAAACCTGAGTGTCTTGAGCGTTAATTTCGGATCGTGCGCCCTCAACGAATATCTTTCCAGCAAGAGTCGGTTTTTCCACTCCCCATGCCAACACCTGACCGTTGCCCAAATACAGATTTTCAATCGTAATCGTATTAGCGCCCTGATTCTTAAGCCCCATTTGAGATCGAGCTTCCTCTCCAACTACCGTATAGGTTCCAGTCTCAACATCGTAGGTATATCCCAAGTAGATGGCAGTTATATTTTGATCGGAATTAGCCTGGGGCGTTCGAAGAAGAAGTCCGCTATTAACAACGCGATAGCCGCCTGTACACGAAGCAACGTTGTCGAAGTCTGACACGGTGCTCCAGTTGTGTCCTGCTACCTGAGACTGTTTCAATATCAGAACGTCAGCCTGAACGGAACCAGCCAGAAAAAGACTCAGCAAAAGAAAGACGATTCCACCGCATGTTAAAATGCGGGGAAGTTGGGCGCTGCTGCTTGTAAATGTTGTTTTCATCTTGTATCTTTTAGGGATTGCCTGATAACAAAAATAGTAATCGTTTCTTCGATTGGTATACACATCTCCATTGAATATATATAAAATAACCTACTTTTGTAAGTTTGTCAACCATTTTGATGAAAAAATGGGGGAAATTTCCGAAACTTTATGAAAATAGAGCAAAAAAGCAGAACTGTAAAAATAAAAAGACCGTAGAAAAATGAAGCTTAGGCGCCCCGAAAACGTTTCTGGGGTGCGGACGGAAGTCCGCTAAATAAAAAAGCGACGGCAAGCCGTCGCACACCAAATTTTTCTCCTTCGGCGAAATGTATGAGCGGGTCGGAGAAGTTCCGGGGGCTAACGCACCCCGGCTCGCCTACGCTTTGCGCCAACTCCTCACTACGTTCGCTTCGCTCACACCCACGGTTTACACCCGTGGCTCGCCTATTATTTTCTTTTTCGCCAGTAGAGCAACCCAGCAGCGCCAAGCGCCAGCAGCGCCCAGGTTGACGGTTCCGGAACTCCGGAGCCGGGTTCTGGAGACGCCGCGGCGACGAGATACAAGCCGTCGGCTCTGCCTTCTAATCCGAACAAGCCTCCGAAGTCGTCCGCCAACCACGATGTGAAGTCGCCAATCTGGAACCCATCGTCAGATACCAGCTTGTACGCATCGCCAGAAGCCGCCCAGGCGTCGGCATCGTCATTAAGGAAGGACAGTTCAATCGTACCGTTGCCTGCGGTGAACGCGTTCTCTGTCGTACCGTTGACAATGTTCAAAACGTCAAATGTACCATCGTCAAACGAATCGAATTCAAACAGAGCAGCGCCGTCAACGGTAACGTTGCCAGTAACGCTGAGCGTTCCCGTCGAATTGCCGGGCGAAAGAACGCCTTGAGCGCCGATAATCATATCGCCGGCGAAATCGCCTTTAAAGTCCAGTTCGCCCGCTTCAACGGAGAACGCGTCTGCGGCAAACGTGCCGGGATCATTTTCGTTATTGATTTTCAAAACGCCAGCGCCGGTTTTCAGAACGGAACCCGTTCCGGTAATCGCGTTGGCGGCTGTAATTCCAACGGTCTTCTCAGCGCCGTCGGCAACGTTGTATTCCAGCGTTCCGTTTTCTCCAATAGTGGTTTTGCCAGCCCCCAACGTGCCAGCGCCAGAGAGAACAATTTTACCTGCTTCAATGGTCGTACCGCCGGTGTAAACGTTAGCGCCGGAAAGAGTCAGCGTCCCGTCGGTGTTTTTAATCAAAGCCATTTTGACTTGAGAAGAGTTGTTCCCGCCCATAACGCCGGCAAAATCGCCTTGACCAACAGTAAGAGTTGCAAAATTAGCTGAACCGGTATTAATAGACCCGGAAGCGCGGACTATCGACCCGGCAACGCCGTTGAGCGTTCCAATTTCAAACGAACTGACTTTGGCGCTGTTATTTTCATGAACCAATCCCAAGGTGGCGTTAGATACCAAAGAAACGGTTGCGTTTGGCAAACTTACGTTGGCAGCGTGGTCAGAACCGTCGTTGTAACCAACGTGAATAGCCTTATCTTTCGCAACGCTAATTGTACCGTTGTACGTTTGCGGATCGCTGGTCGCTAAAGCCAGAAAACTGGTGTCATCGACAGAAATCGGACCGTTTCCTGTCAGAGCGGGAACTTTAAGCAAACCGCGGCGAGTTCCTGCCATAGACAGCTTGGAATCGGACGGAATATTTAACGCACCCGTTCCCATAGTGGAATCTGTACCGGACAGCTTAAGCGTTGCCTTGTTAAGCAAAAACTGACCGCTATAGCCATTAGCGTTCGCGTTGGAAATCTCCACAATAGCGTTGCCGGAACCGTTGCCGTTAATAGCCAGATTTCCGGAGCCGGACAGCGTCGATTTGATTTGCAGCGTTCGCTTACTGCCATCGTCAATATCAATCGTCGAATCGCTGGTAACGCACAATTTACCGCTTAAAGAGAACGTCTTATCTCCTTCTCCATGATGGAGATAGCCGTTGTCGAGAATCATATCGTTTACAGTCGCGTTGGATTTGAAAATCATACGGGAACCGGACGCCATAACCAGCGTAGCCGGGAACTCGGTTGTTGTGGTTTCAAGCCAGTAGCTGGTATTCATACCTGTCGGATCCGGGCTGGTTACGTAGCAGACGTCGCCAGCGGCGGGAACGCCAGCAGCGCCGGTTTTGTCAATCCATTTGCCGTCGGCAAGCCATTGCGCTCGACCGGCAGCCCACGTGTAATCTGACGTATTGGCGTTAATTTCCTGAAGTTCCAAACCGTTCAACATCGTAAACGCCTTGCCGTTAAGCTCTGCCAGCATGGAAACGCTTGTCGTTCCCGGCTTAAACGTTTGAGTGAACGACCAGGTAGCGGCGTTGGAAAAGGTTGGATTATGCGCAGCTTTGAACAATTCTTCGCCGTTGGCGTTGGTCATCGTCCAAATGCCGGCTGATTGATCCTGGGACGGGTCAAGTGAATAAACAGTCATTCGATATATTGAGTCTGCCGATAAATTTTCCAGAGTTGTTGTAAACGGAACTTTTGATCCGGAAAAGACAAAGTCGTTGAACATGTTCATGTCAACCGCTGAATTGGTCATGTTTCGCGTTCTGGAATTGAGAACGTTGTCAGACATTACCGTCATCGTAATTCCAGACGGCGCCGTTGCGGTGGCGGTGTTGGACGTATTAGTGTTGTCAACAAAAAGTTCCGTAGAACGAGGCGACATAATTCGCGTTTCAGCCCCGTCTTTTTGGTTGGAGTTGACGTCAAAGCGGGTGTAGCCGGACGCGGCGTCGTAGGCTTCATTGAGTTCAATACCGTTGAGGAAAACAAAGCTGCCTGTAGCAAGTCCTGTTAAAACAGCCGAATTGGCTTCTGCCGTAAATGTGTACGCCAAATACGTTGCGGGATCAGTTACTTTGTAGCTGGCATTTCCTGTTGTGTTTGGTTGGACGCCAATTTGAGTTGTCGTCTCGCCCTGAGTTATATTCCATGTACCGGACGTACCGTTATTGGCAGTAATGTCTTGAGAATAAATCTTAAGCGAGTATTCTTTTCCAACCGTCAAACCGTTAAGTGTAACCGTAATTGGCTCGTTAACTGTTTGTTCAAAGATAAAGTCATTTGTAACCGCATCTCCTTTAGAGGACTGGCGGTCTCTGTTTTTAGTTGTGGAAACGCGATCGACCTTAACGGAAATGTCTGGAGAAATCGTAACTGTGTTCGTCAACGTCTCATTGGCAAAATTAAGCCCGTTATAGCCTGTAAGCGTACCGGATTTCGCTTTGTTGTCCCCGTTGTTATAACCGTTTACGTCCACCTTGACAAACGGAACGTAATCTGCAAACGTCGAAACAGTCAACGCTGCAACAACGAACAGCGCTGCAGCAAAACGGGAAAATGATACAACAGGTTTATTCATGTTTTTTGTCCTTTAACAAAAGGGGGATGTAAAACGTTATTAATATAAATTCATCAAGACAGATTCCTCCTGACGCAGCGTCAGACAGAATACATCCAATCTATCTTATTTTATCTTATTTTTATTATAGCATAAAATTATCTTTTTTCAAACAATTTTTTTGTTTTTGCCCCAAATTTTACAGAAATAACCAAATAATACAATTCTTGAACGAGAAAATACAATTAAGGCGGTAGGCAAGAGGGGTGTTGCGAGAATAAGTGGTAAGGGAGAGCAGCGCGAAGCGTCAACTCCTCACTCCTAATTCCTAACTTTACAGCAGGTCTGCGGTCATGCAACAGTTGCCCGGCTGGGTGTGAGCGGGTTTGCCCCAGGCGTCTAAAATAAACGCAACGTTGCTGTCCCAACGCCAGCCCAGCAGAGAATAAAATGCGTCTAGCGTGTGGGGCGCATGTAGAATTGCAATCGGATAACCAGCGTCGATGGCTTGAGTCATGGCGGCAGTGAGAATCTCCATGCCGTAACGATGACGCCGGTATTCTTCAGCGACACAAACTCCCTGAATGCCCGCGCCGACTTTCGCATGCGCTATAACGGCGGGGTCTGTTGGGAATTGTCCGTCGGGGCACTGGTCTTTGGTGAGATATCGACGCTCAACGATAGCTGTATGGGCAATAAGAATCCCGTTGACTCGTCCGATAACGGTGTATTCCGGCTTCTGACCGTACCACGTTCTGGTGCGGTCGTTAACCGCCTGACGCCAGGAAAAACAGTCATACAAATGCTGACCGATTTCCTGGCTCAACTCAGGCTCGATTGCCGATTCTTCGTAAATCTCAATTTCCAGTTTCGGTCTAGCCATTGACCAATTCTTTGAACAGTTTAATCAGTTTCCAGGTTGTATCGCCCGGCTTGCCGGTTCCAATCAGACGCATGTCCAGCTTGACAACCGGGATGATTTCCGCGGCGGAGCCGGTGAGGAAGCACTCGTCAGCCGAATAAATGTCGTGTCGGGTAAACGCGGTTTCCTGAACTTCGATACCGGCTTTTTTCGCCAGTTCAATAACAGTCTGACGCGTAATTCCGCCCAAAATTCCAGCAACCAGCGGCGGGGTCATTAAAACGCCGTCTTTGACGATGAAGATGTTGTCGCCGGTGCATTCCGCAACTTCTCCGTTTTGATTGAGCAGCAGAGCTTCGTCGCAACCAGCCTGAATACCCTCAATTTTCGCCATGATGTTGTTGAGGTAGTTGAGCGACTTGACGCGCGGGCTGAGCATGGCGGGAGAGGTGCGAATCGTTGCCGCCGTTACCATTTCCAGACCGTTCTGATACAGTTCGTCCGGATAAAGGGCAATCGAGTCCGTAATAATAATTACGCTCGGATTGGAGCATTTGCGGGGATCCAGACCAAGCGTTCCACCGCCGCGGGTAACGACCAGACGAATGTACCCATTCTGAATCTGATTGAGAGCCAACGTGTCGTTGGTCGCCTTGCACATTTCTTCCTGAGTCATGGGAATCTCAATCCAGATGGATCGAGCAGACTCGTACAGGCGTTTGATATGATCTTCCAGCCGGAAAACTTTTCCGTTGTAAGAACGCATACCTTCGAAAACGCCGTCGCCGTACAGCAAACCGTGGTCGAACACGCTTACTACGGCTTTATCTTTGTCGTAATACTTACCGTTAACGTAAACTTGTAACATGATTTCTTCCTTCAGACTAAATAACATCTGAAAACATAGTAATTTAAAACATATTCTTAATTAGATTATAATTGTATCTTTTTAACAAGAAAAGAAAAGCGCCCCCAGGAGCGAAATAATTCGGAATTAGGAATGCGGAATTCGGAATTACGCAAGCGCAGTTAGGCGAACGTTTAGATAGTAAAAGATAATCTCACGCAAAGAACGCAAAGTATGGAAGGCGGTAACGAAGTTCGCGTAGCGAACGTAGTTACGCTTTGCGGCGGAAGCCTCCAAAAAACACTTGAACGCGGCGCCCCCTCCGACCTGCTGGATCGCGGATAAAATCCGCCGAAGAAAGCCTCACGCAAAGTTCGCAAAGTTTTTTCCACGCCCATTCTTGAATTCAACCAAATATACGCTATAATTCAATTGTTCAATAATTTCAACCCTCCAGCCCCCCCAGATATAAAATCATGGATTTTAAGAAACAAGACGTGCAACGTTTTGAACAGATGTTCCAGGATGGAAAATTTGATTTTTCCTATTATGCACAGACAGACGATTCAGGCAGAATCAACATCCTTCTTTACTCCGCTGGAACAGGCAATCTGAATCGCGTTAAAGCGCTTCTGGAACGCGGCGCCGATGTCAACGCCGAGGACAGTGACGGAAACACGGTCTTGCATTACGCTGCTCAAAGCGGTTCTTTGGAACTGGTTCAATGGCTGGTTGAACTGGGATTGGACGTCAAAACGGAATCCTGCTGGAATTTGACGGTTTTGCACAGCGCCGCCCGAAGCGGAAATTTGAAACTGGTTCAGTGGCTGGTTGAACAGGGCGCGGACGTCTTTGCAAAAGACGCTTACGAATGGACAATCTTGCATTGCGCCGCCGAAAGCGGAAGCCTGGATATGGTTCAATGGCTGGTAAAGCAGGGGCTGGACGTCAATGATAAAAACAAGTGGAAAATGACGGCTCTGCATTGCGCCGCCGAAAGCGGAAATTTGGAACTGGTTCAATGGTTGACAGAACAGGGATTGGATGTTAACGCCAAAAAAGAATATGATAGTACGGTCTTGCATTACGCTGCTCAAAGCGGCAATTTGGAACTGGTTCAATGGCTGGTTGAACAGGGCGCTGACATCAACGCCGAGGACATCTTGTATTACTCCAACGGTATGCCGCTGGTTAAATGGTTAATTGAAAAAGGACTTGACGTCAACGCAAAAACCAGTTACGGGGCAACTGTTCTGCATGGCGCTGCTGAAAGCGGTGATTTGGAATTGGTTCAATATCTGGTTAAACTGGGATTAGACGTCAACGCAAAAGACAATTGCGGTTGGTCGGTCTTGCATTTCGCCATCCGCAGCGGTTCTTTGGAACTGGTTCAATGGCTGATTGAACATGGAGCAGACGTCAACGTCAAAGATAACGAAGGGCGAACGCTCTTGATTATTGCTGACAATTTGGAACTGGTTAAGCTCCTGGCAGAAAAAGGACTTGACGTTAACGCAAAAAGCAAGTATGGATTTGTTTTGCAAGGCGCCGTTGTACGGGGACGTTTAGAGCTTGTTCAATATCTGGTTTCACATGGCGCAGACGTTAACGCGAAAGACAGGTACGGACGTTCTGTTCTTCATTGCGCCGCCGAAAGCGGAAATTTGGAACTGATTCAATATCTGGTTTCACATGGCGCGGATATTAACGCCAAATACAACAGAAGCAAGACCCCATTCAAAATCGACGACGAAAACACAATCGAAACTTCCGTTCTGGATTGCGCCAAAGAAAGCGGCAATAAAGAACTGATTCAGTGGCTCGAAAAGCAGGGAGCGAAATAATTGTCAATTAGCAATTAGCAATTAGCAATTACGCAAAGCGATAGGCGATTGTTTCTTTGTGTTCTTTGTAGTAAAAAATTCTTCGGCGGCTGACACAGCCGCGATCCAGCAGGTCGGAATTGCTCTCCGCGTTCTCAAGATTTTCGAAGGCTTCCGCCGCAAAGCGCTTGTCGGGAGCGTTTCTGGTAAATGGTAAAGCGGGAGTTTCTCCCGCTTTAAGCGTAATTTCGCTCGCTAAGGCTCGTTCCATTACTGCCTTCCATTAACCAATCGGCGAGAATCCGTCTAATCCGTAAAATCCGTGTGCGGACTGACCCGCTCTCAACCATTGGGGGCGGCAGAGGACTGCCGCGAGCCGGGCTTATCTAAGATTATCAGCGGGACATTGGACAAGGCGGCGTCAAGCCGCCGCATTCCCCGACGCAAGCGCTAATATAAATGTTACATGACTCTATTCTTCGACCAGATTCTTTATCTCCTGAAAGCTGTCGTCGGGACGCATGGCAAGTATGGCTTTCAGAACGTCGGCGGCGCTCTCAATCCCGCGTCGCCGGGCGTTTGCGATAACTTCTCACTCAATATCTTTACGGCAAGACCACAAACTCAATGCGTTTGTTCATCGCTTGCCCTTGCGCCGTTGACATGGAAACAATCGGCTGAGACGTTCCGCAGCCCATAATGCTCAGGCTTTCTTGCGGAATGGCGTTGGCGGCAATGATAGCGTCTGAAACGGCAGACGCCTGAGCGACCGTCAGCTTTTGCGGCGTGTTGATAGCCGGGTCGCTGGTCGAAACCTCTTGAATGGGCGTGGCGTGCGCTTCAATTCTGAACTGCCGCTGACCGTAGTTGGACGCTAACCTCTGCGCGATTGAAACCACCTTTTGCGTTCCTTCCGGCGTAAGGGTAACCTGATCGGCGTTAAACAAATCGTCAATCGGGACGCTAACGTGATAGGTCATTCCCTCTCGTCTGGCGTAAACGCCGGGGACGTCGTTAAAGTCCACAATCGGAATGACAGAATTGTTAGGTACAATTGCGGTAGTTCCGTTGACTTTAAGGGCGCCGGCGACAATTTCGAGCTTTTTCGCCTGTTCGCTGTTTTTCGCAATCAGTTCGCCGCGCTCTTTTTTAAGCTGGATGTTCTCCTGAACGACCGCTCGGTACGTTTCGTTCCCCTTTTTGTTCGCTTCCTGCTGACTGAGCAGTTCCTGTTTGGTCTGCGCCAGCTGGATGTTAATCTGCGAGTTCGACGCCTCGAGCGCGTTGGTTCTGGACTGGTACTGCTGGATTTGATTTCTCATCGCCGCCATTTCCGGCGGTTCCGCGGGCGGATTTTTTCTCCATGGAACGGACTGGCAGCCGACAGTCGTTAAAATCATTAAAACGGCAAGTAAAAATGTAGTATTGTATTTCATGGCTGTGTTGGTGAAAGTAACCATTTCGATTTGATAATCTGTATAACCCATAACATAACCGCCATCAATCCGAGGCAAACTAAAAGGATGTATATAACCGTATCTGCGCCGAACACGTACAGCGGAAAACAAAATTCCCAAAGGAAGTCAAAACAAAGGAACCAAATAGCGGTTGTGAGGCATAAAAACGGACCCAGGGGAACGTGACGCTGTCCGAACGCCAGCATGATTATTCCGACAATTAAACCGGTTGCAGGCGACAGGAAAAATATAACCGGTATCGCTTGCCAGCCGGTAAAGGTTCCCAGCGCCATCATGAGGGTAACGTCCCCAAACCCGATAGCTTCCATTTTTAACATCCATCGTCCTGTCAGCCGCACCGCCCAAACCATTAAGCCGCCAAAGGTCATTCCGAAAAGGGAACTCAACAGCGCGTCCTGACGGCTTGCGTCGCAATAG
>JAZQDP010000093.1:0-4441 GCA_045546875.1 Thermoguttaceae bacterium
CGCTTAGGCGAGCCGGGGTGTATCTCCCCTATTTTTACAAGAAATTTTTACGGCGTCCCGACAGATCAAAAATTTGCTTCCACCCCCTATTGACGAAATATCGAAAAGTGGTATGCTATTTACATAATTGAAAGCGATTTCAATTTTCCTCGTTGGGGTATAGTGTAACGGCAGCACAGCAGATTCTGGTTCTGTTAGTCGGGGTTCAAATCCCTGTTCCCCAGCTTAAACTCCTTGTAAATATTTGCAAGGAGTTTTTTTTTATCAATATTCATGAAAACTTCTAACGTCATTTTGAGTCAGGGCGAGCCATGTCAGATTACGATATTACCGTAGCAGGGCACATTTGTTTAGACGTCATTCCCGAACTGATGGCAGGAACAACGGCAGAAAACTTTTTCTGTCCCGGGACGTTACGCACCGTCGGGCCGGCAACGCTGTCAACCGGCGGGGTTGTTTCCAACACCGGGCTTTCCCTTTATCAAATGGGATTTCGCGTGCAGATGGCAGGCAAAGTCGGCGACGACCCGCTCGGGTCAATCTTGCTCGATATTCTCCGACGAAAAGAGCCTTCTTTAAGCGCTGGCATGATCGTCTCGCCCGGTCTAAACACCTCGTACACCATCGTTCTTAACCCGCCGGGAATCGACCGCACTTTTTTGCACTGTCCCGGCGTTAACGACGTCTTTACTGCCGACGAACTCAATACGCAACAAATCGCGTCCGGACGAATCCTCCATTTTGGCTATCCGCCGCTGATGCGTGGAATTTATTCTGACGGAGGAAACGCGCTGGCTGAGAAATTTCGGCAAGTTGCACAGCAGGGGCTGCTGACGTCGCTTGACATGGCAAATCCAGACCCGCTGGGCGAATCCGGGAAAGTGGACTGGTCAGCATGGTTAAAAAACGTCCTGCCTACCGTTGACGTCTTTCTCCCTTCATACGACGAAATCCTGCTTATGACAAACCGGGACCGGTACTATGAACTGTGCAAAAATGGCGCTAATCCGGCAACGAATTCCAGCTTAAAAGAAATTGAGAGCGTCTGCGATCAGTTGGTAAACTGGGGCGCTAAAATCGTTGTGATGAAGTTGGGTGACGAGGGGCTGTTCGTTCACACCGCTAAGGATTTATCAGATTTGAAATCGCGTTCCAAGTGGACGTCGTTTGACTGGGCGTCGTGGCAGAGATTAAACATTTATTCCCCTTGTTACGACGTTCCGGTTGTTGGGACAACCGGTTCTGGAGACGCGACGGTTGCGGGATTCCTTGCGGCAATGTTAAAAGACCTGCCCGCGGAAATGGCGCTTGACATTGGCGTTGCAACCGGAGCGTGCAACGTTCAATCTGCGGACGCTGTTAGCGCCATTCCCCATTGGGACGTTATTGTACAAAACTCCAAAACCTGGATTAAAAAGCCGTGCAGGCTTCGCTAGAAAATCATTCTGGCATTTCGACAATGATAATTTTCGTCGAGTCCAAGCCCCAGTTCATTCTTAAGCCGGCGCAATAAGAAATCAGATATCGATTGTCGCCCAAGGGCAAAATGGCAGAATAGCAGAACCAGCGCATAGGGTTAGGTTCGGACTTGTCTAAAATCTGCTTGCTGATAAATTCCAGCTTTTCGTTTACAATGGCAATTACCAGCGGGTTGCGTTCCGCTTTATCTTCCGTCCAGACGGCAAGAATATTATTGGAATTGGGAATATGAGCCAGCGTCATCGGAGCCAACGGAGAAACAAAAGGCGTCTTGTCCGCCTTCGTCCAGGTCATGCCGTTGTCAGACGAATACGAAACGTACTGGCAGCCGTCATCGGTGCGGATATACATCATAATGCGCCCGTCGCTGAGCTGAATCAAACCGGGTTCCTGAAAAGCGATTTTCTTGGGATCCGGATTGGCGGCTTCGCCGGATCTGACCCATGTTTTGCCAGCGTCTTTGGAAATGTAGCAAAACATCCTGGCGTTTCTTTGGAACCGTTCCGTTGACAGGTTATGCAGCGCAACCGGAATGAGCAAATCGCCGTTGTCGAGCTGTAAAACTCGTGAATTATTCATGACGTAATAGCCAACCTGGTCTGTAATGCATTTCGTCGGTTCAGACCACGTTTTGCCTTCGTCGGACGAATACCGAATGCACGGTCGGCAATCCTGACGCGTGTGTTTATCGAGGTAAATCAACGCCAAACGACCGTCTTTGAGTCGGAGAATGGAAACCGACATGACGTTGAGCGACCCGTTCGGACGAGTAATAATCGTTTCCGGTTCCGTCCATGTTTTTCCGTTGTCGGAAGAATACATTGCCACCAGATCGGCGGGGGCGTCGTCGTGATTGGAAGAACCGTTGTAACGAGAGTAAACGAACATAATCCGTCCGTCCTTGAGTTTGACGAAGTCGCCCTCGCTGTGTCGGGGATATTGAGCGGACGAAGTAAGGTTACAAACCGTTTCCGTCTTTGCCATCGGATAATCGGCGGCAATGACCGTTGAAGATAACGCGATTAGGATAATTGATAGTAAGTGTTTCATGTTGTTTAAGCTTTTAGCTATTAGCTACTAGCCATTAGCTTGGTTACTAGTAGTTCATAGCGTTAATTGTTTAAGTTTGAATCCAAAACCACAAAGCTAGAAGCTAAGATCTTATAGCTAGCAGCTAACTATATGTTTTTACCGCAGCATTTTTTATATTTTTTGCCGCTTCCGCACGGACATGGGTCGTTTGGTCTGATTTTGGGCGACGTTCGGCGAATTGGTTCTTTCTTTTCGCCAACTTGCGAACTTTCAATCGCCTTTTGCTGCTGACGCTGAATGTCGGCTCCCTGAGCCATGCTGGACGCGGTATTGCCGGACTGTTCGTGAATGGCAGTCTGCTTCTGACGTTTCCAAACGGAACCGAGGAATCTGTCGTCCACCTGCTGTTCCATTCGGAAAATAACGTTCGTAACCTGATCGCCAACGCCGTTCCACATCTCTTCAAAGGCGCGCATACCCTCTCGCTTGTACTCGACTTTCGGGTCAATCTGAGCGTATCCGTGCAAACCGACGCCGGATCGAATGTGATCCATCGTCATAAGATGCTTTTTCCATGACGAGTCCACAATTTGAAGGACTAACGCGCGTTCCAGCTTTCGCATTTCCGGTCGGTAGCGGTCTTCGACGAATTCCAGAATACGGCGTTCCATCTCGTCCAGAGGAATGGTTACCAAATAATCCGTTTTCAGTTCAACGTCGTACTTTTCCTTGAACTGAACGGCTAAATCTTTTAACGCTTCGCGTCCATTGACGTCCAGAGTAAAGATTTCTTTGCCAACCGAACTCTTGCCGTACTTGTCGATAAACTCGAGAACCAATCGATGAGCCATCGTCTTGGCTTCGTCGCCCTTTTCCAGCTCTTTACGAGAAATATCCTTGAGAAAATCCTCAATTTCGTGACGCTGCTTGTTTTTCAAATCGTCGTGAGTAATCGTCATTCGGAATCGTTCGCTAACCCATTCGATAATCGCATCGCGATCATAGTGTTTTGTGCCGTAAGCGTCATACGAAACCGCGTGAACAAGACCTGCCATGACCGGGAATTTAACTTCCTTTTCTCGATACGCGGCGTACGCTCTGGTTTTGACCAGATCAATAAACTCCTTGAGTTCCAGAGACTTTACCGCCTCGAAATCCATCATGATGTCGAATTTCGTCTTGATCCATTTCAGAGCCGCCTGAAGACCATAGTGCGGATCCATGAGCTTTCTGCCCGGCTCGAGAGAAACCTTTTCAATGGCAGTGCGAACGTTTTCCACCAGGAAGGAATCCAACTGGTCAACCGGCTGGGCCTTCAAATCGCGTTCGCGCAAAGACGTCTTCCAATGCGTGTTGACCCAGCGGGTAAGAGCTTCCCAGTTCCATTCGTCTTCGTCGGCATCGTCTGGAATGTTTTCCTGAATGGCGTCGTTGACAGCCGATTCCGCCAATCGATACGCTTCGTCTTTGGCGTACTTTTCAGCGTCCTCGTATGTCATATTTCGGAACGAACGCGGATCGAGTTCAACCGCAAGCTCTTGAGAGGCAAACGCGGCAAAGGCGCCTTCGTTATACCCTTTGGCAAAATAGCGTTCAACATTGGTTTGGATCTGATCGTCTACCATTTTCAGAATCATCGCGCGACAGTCGGCGCCGTCAAGAATGTTTTGACGGTATCCGTACGTTCGTTTACGCTGTTCGTCCATGACTTCGTCGTATTCGAGCAGGCTTTTACGAGATTCAAAGTTGCGTTCTTCCACCTTCTTTTGGGCGCCCTCGACGCGGCGGGAAACCATCTTGGATTCAATCGCCTGCCCTTCCTGCATGCCCAATCGGGTAAGAATATTTTTCACCCATTCTCCAGCGAAAATACGCATTAAATCGTCTTCCAGAGAGAGGAAAAATCGGCTTGAACCGGGGTCGCCCTGAC
>JAZQDP010000094.1:0-10884 GCA_045546875.1 Thermoguttaceae bacterium
GTAGGAAAGACGGAATTGGCTAAGGCGCTGGCTCAGCAGATTTTTGGCGACGAAAATCGCATGCACCGGTTCGACATGAGCGAGTATGCAGAGAAACACGCGGCTGAAAAGCTTACCGGTTCGCCTCCCGGTTACGTCGGCTATGAAGAAGGCGGGCAGCTGACAAACTACGTCAGAGAAAACCCGTTTAGCATTCTCCTGTTTGACGAAATCGAAAAAGCCAACGGCGCGGTTCTGGATAAATTTCTCCAAATTCTCGAAGACGGACGTCTCACAGACGGCAAAGGGCTTACCGTTTACTTTAACCAGTCGATTATTATTTTCACCAGCAACATCGGCGCGGAATCGTTACTCAATATTGACGGGATGGATAACGTTTCCGATGAGAGTCCAACTTACGAAGCCGTTCGACAACATTTTTATTCTGAAGTTCAAAACCATTTTGTTAAAGGACTGGGTCGCCCGGAAATATTCAACCGATTAGGCAACAACATTTTGGGATTTGACCTTCTCCGACCGATGCACATCAAAGGAATTTTCAAAAAATTCATGAGGAATTTAGAAAAATCCGCTGGCAGTCACGGTTACACGTTAGCGTACAAAACAACGGCTGGTTCTGTAACGGATAAATCGGAAGAATCGTCGCTGTGTCAATGGATTATCGAAATCATGAAACAGCGCGGCAACCTGCTTTACGGCGGACGTCGAATCCGGGTTCAAATGGAAGAAAAAATCGAACAACCTCTCGCTGGCTGGGTTTTCGATAACAATCCGGCGCCCGGAACGACTTTGACATTGGACTTCAAAAACGATAAATTGATAATTGAATAGACAGCAGACAGCAGGAAATCGGAAACTGTTATATCCTGTTTCGGGGGGGCGGGTATTACCCTCCAACATCAAAATCATCAAGATTCGCGGACTATGTCCGCGCCCCGGAATGGAAAGGGGAAACTCAAGTCGTTTCGGTATGCTTACCACTCAAAACCTGCAGTCTCAGGTCTCGAATTTCAGAAGAATATGGCTACATCATCACTAACGTTCCCATCCGGCAGACGGGTTACAAACTTTACGGAAATAAAGTCTTCTCCTGCTTTGACTTTATATTCCGCTCAAGAGATAATTGTCGAATCAGACGACGATTTCGGTTCTGCGGAAGAGACAATCCGTCCGATTTGGCTGGTTATTTCAAATCAGGCAAACGAAAAAACATTGCAGATTTGGAAAGACTGGGCGCGTAACGTCAAAGATTATTTTGCAATCGAATGCAGAGAAGCGGCAATTATTGGCGACCGTCTTGTTGCGGTTTTAGCGGTTGACGACGCCAAGATGATAGATAATTTCCCTGTCTCTAAAGGCGAAACTTTTATTTCCGCCTTGTGTGACATGGCGCTCGGATTGAACAGGATTGGATTTGCGTATAAATCCTGGAACTGGTCAAACTTCGTTCAACTTGGAAACTGCTGGAAACTTATTCCGTCGCCATCTTTGGAGCAAGTTTCTGAACCAGACGTAAAACAAACGCTTTCCCGGTTGGGAAAGTGGCTCAAAACCCTCAAGGCGCCTTTTTTACTTACTCAACCGGCGCAGTCAATCGTTGAAATGTTGGCAAGCGGTCAGTTCCCGGAAGAATTTTCAGAGGAAATTCGTTACGAGGCTTTTTGGCTTCCTCTGGAACAAAGAAAAACGCCGTTGCAGTTAAATCTGACTCAAGACCAAAATACAGTGCGCCTGGAATGGGAATGGACGCCAAATGGAGAGACGTCTCTGCTCTGTACTGACGGTAAAAAGAAAGCGACTCAAGGGCAGTTCATTTGGCAGGACGAATTGGATCAATATGGCGCTCCTTTATCAAACGTTCCTGGCATCAATCCGATTATCGACTCCGAGGCGGGAACAGCCCAATGGAATCGCCCGCAAAACAACTCCCGATACAACGTCCATTCAATCGTTCCTGTGATTAAAAGGGATAACTGGTACGAATGGGGAACGCCCGTTATTGTCGGTGGACCTGAAGAAGCAAATTTGCAAGGGGCTTATTTTGAAAAGGATTCAAACGAGGTTGTTTTGACCCCCTACTGGTCGGACGATCGCAATATTACTAAAATCTATATTGTCGCCCGTCGAGACCGGTTCGCTCAAAACGTCAACGACGTCCAGTTTGGAATAGCGCCGGTGGTTGTCCAGCGTCGACAGATCAACCATCCGATTCGAAAGCAATTCAACTTTACTTCCAAATTGTATGTTGTTCTGTTTAACGCTGTTACTATTGGAAACAAAGTTTATTTTTCGCCAGGACAAACGGTGTCATGCCGAAAGATTGTATACCAAACACAAAGTTAATCGATAATCAAGCAACGAGTAATGAGTAGCGAGTTACAGATTTTCCGGGGGCGTCCTACAGCCCGTCAAATCCTTTCGTACTCGCAACTCATATCGAATAAACCACATAACCCATATAACACACCAATATCCCATGCCGCTTATCAATCCGTTTTCAAGAGTTTTATGTCCGTTTTGTTTTGAATACTTTCATCTGGGTCAGGCTCCATTACGAGTAGTTTCCTCGTCAGACCTGGTTCACGACGAAGTAGTTCATAACTTTCTCAAACTTCCAGCAGGGAGCCAGGCGCTTATGCCGCCCGTTGAGGAACCGCAAGGCTTTTTCAACAAACTGGGTCGTTATTTCTACTACCCGGAACAGCATAATGGCATGGTTGTGAAACATCGCATTTGCCCGCATTGTCACATGAAATTGCCGGTTCAACTGTCTTCCGGTTCGATGGCAAGCAACATCATTGCGGTTATTGGATACCGAGATTCCGGCAAGAGTAATTTCTTTGGCGTCCTGATTAACGAATTGAAAAATCGTTATTCTAAAGAGGTTGGTCTGAATCTTGTTTCTCAGGAGACGTTTTCTACCAGCACGATGCGTTCAATCTATTCCGATGAACTTTATCAGGAACGATACGGGGCGGATTTGCTCGGCGACAACCCGCAGGTAGTCCGCGCGACGTTGTCTGCAAGCGCCAATTCCGACATTAGAATTCCGCTTATTTACCGTCTAAACCTTACGAAGTTTACCCGGTTTCAACGGTTCCTTCATCCTTTTGCCAACCAGCGCCCTATCGATTTGGTTCTTTTTGACGCGGCTGGGGAAGATATGTCCTCGCCAGACGCCATGAATCAGTATTACCGATATGTCTCCCGGGCGGCTGGAATTATAGCGCTTGTCGACCCGCTCTCCTATCCGGAAATCCGGGGCGACATTACTGCCAGTTACAATGCATCTTCATACGCCACCCGACCTCATGACACCATCGGCGCTCTGGTTCATACTATTGAACAAACCGGTCATAAGAAGGCGTCGCAAGCGGTTAAAACGCCTTTAGCGGTTACGATATCCAAATTTGATTTGCTTCGCGGCATTGAGGGATTAGACGACAGCGTTTTTGAAGATCATGTTCACACCAACGGCTTTGACGCCATCGCGGCTGATAAAACGTCAAATGCCATTCGGAGTTTTTTGGAATCGAAAGGCATCAATTCCATTTCGTCCGTTGTTGAAAGTAATTTTAAGAAATACAAATATTTTGGGATGTCGGCTTTAGGACGTTCGCCTCGACCTGACAGATCGTTAGCGTCCATTCAGCCAATCAATATTGCAGATTCGTTATTTTGGATTTTGAATCAACTTGGCTATCTTCAAACAGAAGAAGAAATGAAGAAATAGGCAGAAGAGAATAGACCATAGGGAGTAGTTGACTATTACCTATGGCCTTGCCCCTCATAACACACTACGTAATATTATGAATCAGGCATACTTTACTTTTTGTTGCACCGGACCGGGGAAAAGCGTTTCCGGTCTGGGCGGCGACCGCGCCAGAGCGGCAGTAAAAGGAGCTACTGACGCGGAACTCAACGCTTATAGACAATTTTGTGGGTATCCGCAATATTCCACATTTTCATTGGCGTACTTTCCACAACAGGTCGCTTCGGCTTCTAACCCCTTTGCAAAACTCATTTTCAATAAACTCGGAAACAACGGGGCTTATTTCCTGGCGCATTCCGTTTACGCCGCTCCTGACAACGAAACGAATCGCGAAGGAAACTATTTTATCCATTTGATTTATCCGCTTCCGCAGTCGTGGTCGGTTCGAACCGCGCTGGAAATGTGGGGAAGTCCATTCTGGCAAACGCATGACAGCGACGATATTTCCCCTGAATTGCCAGAACTCAAAGACGAAGACGTTCCATTTGGAATAATCAACCAAAATTCCTTTACAGAATTCTTGCGAGCGTCAGAAAAAAACCAGAAGAAATTCCACTTTTTACTGAAAAGTTTGCTGGCGTCCAATTCTCAGAATAAAATAGTTCTCACCGGCGCTCCGGAAGAAATGGCATTTTGCCTTTGGGGAGCAACGAAATTTTTGCCTCCTAATTTATGGCAGAACATTACCTTTTCAACCCATGAAAGACCGAACGTCAATTTCCCCTTTACCGTCGTGAATTTCCCGTTAGTTGCCAAACCAGGCTCACAGGAAGAACTCGCGCTGCATCAGCTATCCAATTGGCCAAACGTTTTCTTCTATTCTGAGAATCCGGAAATTCCTTCCTCTCCTGTTCCAGAATTTACCTTTGCAGACGACGTTGTTAAGATATGCCTTGACGAGGCTTTTGAACCCTTAAATAAATTTTACAAGGAGGTTCCTCCAGAGAACCGAAAAACTGGAACGGCGCTTGAACTGTGCTGGAAATTTATTTGTCATGAAGACGATATTTCGTCCAACGACATTCAGCGTGCATTGCAGATGCCGTTGTTAAAGTCTCGCGCGATTGATATGCTGATGGACAATTCCCGATTTACGCTCGATCAGCAGTTGGAGTTTTATCAGCGCCTCGATCCCGCCAGACAGGATGTTTTACTCAACAGAATGATTGCGGAAAATTCTATCGAGCAGTTACGCAACAACCCGGATTATGCACAATTGCTAATTTCCGCTTTGACAATTAATCCCCCGCAGGAAGCTCCCGAAAAAGAGTTGTCAATGTTACAAAAGATTAAAAAAGCCTTATTCGATTAAACGCAAACCATAATAAAGCAATCCCTTAACCAAAGATGAGCGCCAGCGTCAATTATCGAACGCCGATTTTGCCATTTCGATTTCGCCCATACAGAAATATGCTGGCGCTATCAGTCGGATTATGTATTTCAATTGGCGTCTTTGCCATAGCGCTATACTGCATCACAAGCATTCTGGCGTTTTGCTGTTTAGCGTTAAGCTATCTCTTGGGGTTTATTGTCGCCACTGCAATTATTGGCGCTGCCTACTGGGCAAATAGTGATAATAATAACAGCGACGCCGGCGCTGGATTTCTTTTTTTATGGTTTATAATATGGATTGTCTTAACCGCTTTAACTTCCGCGCCTCTTTATAACGCATATCAATTTCTGTCAGAAACGGCTGATATTTGTTGGAATAACCTGATGACATTTTACGAAGAGTCAAAAATCGTCTACTGGTCCTGGATTCCAATTATTTCAATGGTTCTTTATGGTATAATCAGTCTTTTATCTCTTTGGATAATGAAACTTCTCGACTGGCGCCCGCACTGGGGGCGGATTCGTTTTATTTGTCCGCACGAAGATTGCGGTCATGTTAGTTCATCCCTCGTTTATCAATGTCCGCATTGCAACGGCGTTGTAGAAAACCTGTACCCGTCCATTAACGGCATCTATTTTACGTCTTGCCCGCATTGCGGAGCGTCGTTAAACGCCTCATGGTTAACAGGCAGGAACCAGTATTCCAAAACATGCCCCGACTGCCACAAGGACTTGAATTACGAAGGGTTCGGAGACATTCCAGAATCGGTCTTTGTTGTTGAAGGGGCGCAGAAAAGCGGCAAGACGTCGTTTTTGATTCGTGCAATGAGCCAGTGGTGCCAGCATTTTAGCTCCTTTATTCATTTTTCTGACAGTCAGCAGGAACGCGACGTCATAAATAAATCGGCTCAAATAAGCGCTGGGAACTTTTGCATTCCAACGACCAGGAGGCTATGCCCAGAGGCTTATCTTATGCACTGCAAAAAATCGTTTCATTCTTTTCTGGCGTACTTTTACGATACCGGCGGAGCGTCTGTAAACGCACTCGAAGCGGGCGTGGCGGAACCGTACTACAGTTTGGCAAACGGCATTTTCCTTGTCATTGATCCTTGGGCTGAAAAAAGCATTATAAACGTTGTGTCCAGAAACCGTTCATCGCATTCGCGCCAGTTTACGCATCAGTTTGCGTCACAGTCCGCTGACGCGGTTATTGGAATCCTGTGCAGTAAACTGGAACATCTTTACGCTGATTCCGTTCTCACCGGATTTAACATACCGATTTGCGTTGTGGTAACAAAGTGCGATCTGAACGGTTTAGACAACGCCATCGGCGTAGAATTGAAATATTCTCAGTCCTCAAAACACTGGTCAGAACAATCCCAAAAAGTAGAAGAATTCCTTGCAAACAACGGTTTGTACAATTTCGTCAATATTGTCAAAACCCGGTTTAAGAGAAGCGCCTTTTTTGCCGTAAGCGTTTTGGACGACTCGGCTGACAAATCAAGCTCTGTCCTCAATCCTCTGTTATGGATGACGTGTAACGCGCACTAATTCGAAATGCGGAATACTGAATTACGCAAGCGTATCATAAAATCTAATCGCTCATCGCCTTTACGCCGACTGATTTCGCAGAATTATATCGCCGTCTTCTGTTACGTCTTCAAATCGAACAGACAACTGTCGAGAGACGCCGGATTCCTGCATCGTAATCCCGTAAATCGTGTCAGCAACTGCCATCGTTCGCTTGGAGTGCGAAATGCAAATAAACTGGGTGATATTTTCAAACCGTTTAAGAGCCTGACCAAACCGTTCCGTATTGGCTTCGTCCAACGCCGCATCAACTTCGTCGAGAATGCAAAACGGGCTGGGGTTGGACTGGAACATTGCCAGTAACAACGCGACGCATGTCAGCGTTTTCTCGCCGCCGGAAAGCAACGAAATGTGCGTCAATTCCTTTCCTGGCGGCTGAGCAATAATTTCTATGCCGGCTTCGGAAATATCCTCCGTTTCGTCAATAACAATTTCCGCTCGACCTCCGCCGAACAAGTCGCTAAACAGCCCGTTAAAATGAGAACGAACCGCTTCGACAGTTGCCATAAACCGCTTTTGGACGAGTTCTTTATTGTTACGAATTTCGGTTTCCAGATTCTGCTTGGCTTTGTTACAATCTTCGTATCGGCTGGAATTCAAATCGAATTTGGCTTGAAGGCTTTCCAATTCACGCAACGCCTCCATATTAACAGCTCCCAAAGCGTTAATTTTATTTCTCAGCTGCTTAATTTCCGTCTGCGTTTCAGGAGAAACTTCAACCACAGGGCTGTCATCGCTTCGATTTTGAGCCGACAGAGCTGCAATGTCGATGTCATAGTCTTCTTTGAGCCGCTGAGCCATATCCGAACGTTGGTGTTCCCAATCGGCTTTTTCCATTTCCGCGGCATGGAGCTGCTTTTCGATTTTTTGAAGCTCTTTATTAACAGCCGTTCGTTTTTGATTAAAATCGCGGCGCTGATTGGCAATTACATCTCGTCCTTTTCTCGCTTGTTGCAATTTAAGCTGCAATTCCTCCTTTTTCAAATAAAGCGTTGCCAGCTGAGACTGCAGATTGAGAAACGACATCGTTGCAGTCAGTTCCGCCTGCGCCTGTTCCCGGAGATGAACGCCACACTGGTTAATATCCTGAATTCGTTCTTCCATCGCTTTATCGTCTTGCGCGACGGCATTTTTCAATCCCTCGCAGCGTTCCTCGCATTGCGCCAACTGAACCTGAATCTTGGTAGCTTCTCGGCTAATGCCTCGCTTGACTTCGTCAACCTGGTCAGATTTACTTCGCAGCTCTTGCGCTAAATCCTCCAACTTTGAGAGATCGACCTGATGCGTTTTTTTCTCGTCAATAGCTTTTTCTAACGCCTCTTGAGTCGTCTTGCGATCTTCCTCGTCTTTTGTCATGGAGTGAACAATTTCCTCTTTACGGCGCATTGCCTGCAGATTTCTTTCTTCCAGAGCGGTAAGTTGATTAATCGCTTCCGACGCCTTGGCGCGAATTTTCCGCAACTGATCTTTATACTTTTCCAAACTTTGATCGCGTTTAGTTGCGATGTCTTCCAATTTTTTGGCTTCCGCCAACAAGGTGGAATACTGATTGTCCAGATCTTTAAGCTCTTTCTTTTTTTCTTCCCATTCGCTTCTTCTTGCCATTGACCCGCCAGAACGCTGACGTTGTCCGCAAGAAAACGATCCATCAGCGCTCAACCGTTCTCCTGCCAAGGTAACGTAATTGAGCGGTTCTGGAACCGTTGTTGACAGGGAGAACGCGTCTGCCGCAGTTTCAACAATCCAGGTCGTTCCCAACAGACGGCGAACTAACGGCTGATATTTCTTTTCCGCTTGAACGAATTGATCTGCACGACCAACAACGCCGGGGCGTCCTTCCAAATTAACGTTTGAAATGGGAGTTGAGAAAAGACCGTCCAGCCAAATAAAACCAACTCTGCCGCTAAGGTCTACTTCTCCCGAACGGAGAGCTGAAATAAGCGACTGCGACTGCTTTCCGATAACCAAATATTCCGCCTTTTGCCCCAGAGCGACTTCAATCAGTCCTGCCGCGTCAGCGCCAACTTTCATCATATCTGCCGCCAAACCAATAACAGAACCAAACGGCCCTTCCGGATTTTCTTTGGCTTTCTTCAATGCGTCTTTCAAGCCCGGATTCAGTTCGTCTCGCTTGTTTTGGAGTTCTTCCAATAACCCAACGCGTTCGAGCAACGCGGTACGGCGCATTCCCAATTTATCGAGAATTGCCTTGCGACGCTGAAATTGTTCCAGGATGTCGTCAAGTTGCATTTGGAGTTCCTGAACGCGTTCTTCGCACGTTTCTTTTTCGTCGTTAAGCTGATCCGCTAAAACGCTAGCCGCTTCTTTTTCCTGAGCGCTTTTATCTAATTCTTCTTGCGCCTGTTCCAGACGGAGCTGATCGTTACGCCGATGCTCGTCTTTCGCCTCAAGCTGCCGCTCGAGAGAGGAAATCTCATTCGTCAACGCCGCTACCGTTCGCGTCTTGTCAAGAGCTGCAGCGCGACATTTTTCGTTTTCCGCCTCGATGTCGTCAGCCTGTTTTTGTAACTGATTTAATTGCGATTGCACGTTCGAGTGTTGAAGCGCCAATTCCTCCCGTTGCTCTGACGCCTGAAGAAATTCTTCATACGTTTTGTTGCGCCGCTCAGACTGTTCTGCCGTACGAGCCGTTAATCGCGCCGCCTGATTTTGATACCGATTCTGCTGTTGATGGATTTCCTCTAAACGCCGAATCTGGTTGTCTGCATTGGTTTGACTTGACGCTATAAATTCACGAACGTCTGAATAATTATTTTCCAGTTCGAGAGCCTGACGATCGAGCTGAGCCAAATTTGATTCAATTTCAGCTATTTCATTTTCGAGTTCCGCCAGTTGTGCCTGAAGTTGATCTCCTTGTTGACGAATCCCCTCAAATCGGGCGTCATGAGCTTCGATTTTTTGTGTGAGGTTATTCCAGTCAACAATTCCCGCTTCCGTTCTGAGCGCTTGCAACCGTTGCGTATATTCGCTATACTTCGCAGCCTTGTCCGCTTGACGTTTCAGGCTTTTGAGACGTCCTTCCTGTTCAGATATCGTATCTTTCAGTCGGTTCAGGTTAATTGTCGCCCGTTCCATAACCTTAAGATATTCGCGCACCATATTGTTATACCGGCTCACGCCAGCCGCTTCTTCAAAAATGGCGCGTCTGTCTTTCGGACTTGACTGCAAGAGCGCGTCAACCCGTCCCTGTTCAATTATACAGTATGCCTGAGTGCCAATTCCAGCCCCCGCCAAGGCGTCGCGAATGTCTTTTAGACGACAGGGCTGATTATTGATAAGATACTCTGATTCCCCAGAACGCATAACGCGACGAGATATTTGCAGTTCGGACGCATCGATTCGAAACCTTCCGTCGGAATTATCAAACGTCAGCGTAACTTCCGCTGAGTTCATTGGCTTTCGTCCCGGCGCGCCGGCAAAAATCACGTCTGTCATTTCTTTGCCGCGCAAAGACTTGACCTTCTGTTCCCCTAAAGCCCATTTAATAGAATCGACTACATTAGATTTCCCGGAACCGTTTGGTCCAACGACGATAGTGATGCCGTCCGAGAATTCGAACCGCGTCTTATCGGCGAAGCTTTTAAATCCGGCTAGTTCCAGGCTTTTAAATATCATACTGCAGGGGAAAGAAAACGTCAAATAGAGAATCAAAATCGGGAAATAAAAAGATTTCAGCGCTGATATTAAAACCCGATTTTTAAAACCCTATTCAGGGGAAATAATATTATTCTTTAAATATATACAGAAAAAGAGAGATGCTGTCAAGAGAAATTAGGGAATAGGGAGCAGATGAAAGAAGATAATGAAACGTCCTGCGCTTTGCGTAATTGCTAATTGCTAATTGCAAATTGCTAATTCGTTCACGGCGGGTCGTAGCCGCCGGGATTCCACGGGTTGCAGCGCAGGATTCGCCAGATTCCCTTGAGCGTCCCTTTAAGCGGTCCGTACTTCTGAACTGCTTCAATAAAGTACTGGCTGCACGACGGTTCAAACCGGCACATTTTCGGCAGGCAGGGGCTTATCCACCGCTGATAAAAGCGAACGCAGGCAATAAGAAGTTTGGAAATCATGACGGCGCGTCCTCTGACGTTACGCTGGAAGATTCTGGCGTGGTTGCCGCATTGGGAAGTCGGAGGCCAAGCGGTCTTAGGAAGACAATGACTAGACCC
>JAZQDP010000095.1:0-4929 GCA_045546875.1 Thermoguttaceae bacterium
CTCTGCAATCTGTTGAGTTTGATCAACGTCTCTGTTAAAAAATCTCAACACAAAATTATCTGAAAATTGGAAGAACAGGTTATGTTGTCCTGCCAAACGTTGAATTGCCTTGCAAAGTTCAGGCGCCTGGCGGTATTCTTCTAACCAGCGTACAGCTTCGTTAATTTCAGACGTAGTTTTAAAAGACGCTTTATCGGCAGTTTTTAAGGCTTTTACTAACCGTACAGTCGATTCTTTAAGTCCCTCAGTCGGATCGAAATTTTCATCTATTGCAAGACGCAAGGTAACGTAATTGTCAAGAGCTTTCGCCACTTCACGAATCTCGGTTACTTCAAGCCCCCATTGATGAGAATGGAAACGCGATTGAACAACTTCCAACGACTCCAAACTGGGAGAATACTGAGCCAGCGCGCGACGGAGATCGTCCAAATACAACGCTCGAGTCCATTTAGAGCCAATAGCCCCATTATTGTAAAGATAAACGCGCAATCGTTCTGTTTTTTGACGAAGCGTTGTCAAGGCTTCGGCTAAAAACTTTTTCCCGTTATCTCCTGTAATCGGAGTTACGGCAGGAGGATTCTTTTCCAACCAGGTTGCCAGTTCCGGCAACGAGGAAACGCTGTCAAGAGAAGACTCTTGACCTGAAGAAGGCGGGGTCAAAACAAGGGTTAGTAAGAGCGTTCCTACTAATGCAAAAATGTGGTTCAGTTTCATGGTAGCAAGGGCGTTGAAAACGTGTGTGTAAAGTGTTTACGTCAAATGTAGCGTTACTCTAAATTTAATTATATTTGTTAATAATACTCATTGAGAATACGCTTTAAACAACAATTTCTCAATCAATTATATCAACAAACTTATTATCTCCTACTTATATATTATATCTGAAGTATAATTTTATAATAGAGGAAGTTACCCCATTTCTATTAAAAATTCTCAAAATTTTTAAGTTTTTTTTGAAATCAAACGATAATTTGGGAACTTTAACTTGAAAAAACAAAGACTCCGTGGTAAAGTAGGAGTAGAAAACAGATTTCACAATTATCAACATATAAATCATGAATACATTTTCAGTAATCCTTCCCGCTGCGGGACAAAGCAGTCGTTTTCAGGGTCATAAACCAGAATTGGCTGACTTTGACTCTCCATTGTTAAGAAAAAAGCAGTTTGCCGCCCTGGCAGGCGCTGCTGTTTGGGTTCATTCAGCCAGAAAGTTTATCGGCAGACCTGACGTTATACAGATTATAATCGCCATTGCCGAGGAAGATCGCGCAGAATTTGAACGAAAATTCCACTCCAATATCGTTATAGACGGAATAGAAGTCGTTTCAGGGGGAGCGCAGCGCGCTGATTCTATTCGAAACGCTATGGCAAAAGTCAAACCGGAAGCGCAATTCATCTGCATTCACGACGCCGCCCGACCGTGCGTTTCTTCTGATTTAATTGACAAAGTTTTCGCCAAAGCAATTCAGACTGGAGCTGCAACGCTCGCTTGCCCTGTTTCGGACACTCTTAAAAGAGTTGACCCCAAAACAGGTTTTATTACTCAAACTGTTTCACGTACAGGATTATGGGGCGCGCAAACTCCGCAAGTTTTTCGACGCGATTGGATTCAAGAGGCGTATAAACTCCCGGATTCTTCCGCCGCTACAGACGATTGTATGCTCATTGAACAGCTTGGGCATAAGGTTTCCGTCGTCGAAAGCTCTCGGGTAAACCTCAAAATCACAACGCAAAGCGACTTGCAAATTGCCGCTCAGCTTTTATCTATCAACAAAAAGAGATCGCCGTTAGATTTTATATAAATCGCCTTACTATTGACAATAGACAGTAGAGATTTTAAACTATTGCCTACTGTCTATTTGAGTGGTAAGTGGTTAGTAGTAAGTGGTAAGTGTAGCCTTTGCGTCCTAACCACTAAACACTTATAACTTACCACTACTGCCTTTTGCCTTCTTTCGTCCTCAACGTATTCGTTTGCTTTTCATGACGTTAATAAACGCACGATTAATGTCAACCCAGCTTCCAAAGCATTTTTCAAACTCATCCAGCCGCTCCTCTGCCGAGTCCCAGACAAAAGGCGTTTTTTGACTCATAATTTTCATGTATTGGACGAACTTTTTCGGATTGCGTTTAATCAGCAGCCACGTTAGCCCCCAAGCTTCGGCATACGCTTCTTCTGCAATTTCCAGATTTGTAAACAGAGAATCGTCCGTAATCATCATTTTAATCGCTTCCGGATTTCGGCGTTCTAATCGTTTTTTGATTAGCCGAAGGCGAGCGGGATTGTCTTTCCCCAGAGAAGCCCAACCGGAAGAGGATTTCAAATTTGGCGTTTCGAAGTACATGGCAACGCCTTCTGAAACCCATCGAGGCATATCGGCATAACGGATCATCAGTCCGGAATTGTACGCCAACTGATGAGTTGCTTCGTGAACAATGGTCGCAACCAGGCGAGCGGAGTCTGGCTGCGCCAATAAATTGCGGATTTTTGCCATATCTGAAACTCTTGCTGATACATTATGATTGTATTGATCTATGCCAGTCAGATCGAACAGATTCACTCTGTTTGTCTGCATACTGTAAAAACCGATAATTGCTGAGCCAGCTTCGCCCAACTCCGATTTGCAAAACTGTTCATATTCCTTACTGTTTGCAAAAATAATAGCTATCAGCGGCGTTGACGGCTCCGTGAGCGTCATGCCGTTTGATCCCCAGAAATTATAAAAGACATCGTACAAACGTTCGTAAAGCTGTGCGGTCCATTTCGCAAAAGCTTCTGAAGTGTCATAAAATAAAAGGTAATGTTTTGTTTCATAAACCTTAAATCCAAGAGGCAGTTTTTCCTGCAATTTCTCTTTGATCTCAGAAGCGGTATAGAAGGTAAAAGGACGCTCATCCGAGGTCTTCCGAATTATGTTGTCTGGCGTTACTGGATAAAATTCATTTAACGCATCTCGTATAACAATGCCTCCATCTTTTGCATTTACGATTATTTCACCTTCAATCGTTCGCTCTGCGCCATCTATTTTAACCGTTACGACGTCCATACTAAACGATACGGATGTCAGAAGCAGAAAAAAAACAGGAAATAACAAGGAACGAAAAGCAAAAAACAGCAATTTTGAACCGTTTTCGTTCTCTTGTTTTTCGATTTTATGAAGAAGAATCTTTATCATTCTCAATTCCTGATTATGAGTTGCGAGTTATTATTTTGTAATTCCTGATTCCGTATTAAAAAGTCAACGCCAGTTCCAAACGGGATTTTCTGTTCGAGCAGAATTGAGTATTGCCCTGGCTTTCTGTACAAGGTCAGGACGCTCTTGTGCAAGATCATTTAACTCTTTAGGGTCTTGGACAATATTATAAATCTCGATTTTCCCTCGCGGCGTTTTGTTCATATTGTTCTGAACCGCTTTGAAATCGCCAAATCGGACAGCTCGTTTTCCCCCCTGTTCGTGAAACTCCCAATATAAATATTCGTGCGATTCTTGCGCGGCAGAGTTTCCTAACAATGTAGGAACAAGGCTTATCCCGTCAAGGTTGTCTGGCATCTTGGCGCCGGCAAGTTGAACGAACGTAGGAAGAATATCCCAAAATGCAGCAACATGATCTGTAACCGTTCCCGGTTGGATTTTACCTTTCCATTGAATAACAAACGGCTCTCGGATTCCACCATCGTACAAATCTCGTTTTAACCCACGAACAGAACCGGAAGAATTAAAGAAATCCGGACGATGTCCACCTTCATGATGGGGACCGTTATCGCTGGTAAAGACAACAATTGTATCTTCTTCAAGCCCCAATTCTTTGAGCAAATCAAGAACCTGACCAACGGAGTCGTCAAGTCTGGTTACCATAGCAGGAAACGCTGCAATCGGATTGCGAACAACCGTGTTATAAGTATAATTACCTGTTACATTTTCAAATTCAGAAAAAGTTTTACGCCATGGAGTCATGTAAGACTCTGGAACCTGCATTGCGGCATGGGGAATCGTTACTGGCATATAGCAAAAAAATGGCTTGTCTTTGTTTGCCTTAATAAACTCCAGCGCTTTATTAACAATCAAATCGTGCGAATACGTCTTTCCATCAAGGGGAATTTCAACGCCGTTGTCGTGCAATCGCGGGGGATAATAATTATGCGCTTCAAGCTGAGAATAGTAACCGAAAAAATGATCAACGCCATGTTTATTCGGATCGCCGGAGTTTCCGACGGCGCCTAATCCCCATTTTCCAAAAACCCCAACGCTATACCCTGCATCTTTGAGAACTTTGGTTAGCGTTACAGCATTAGCCGGAAGAGGGAAATCTCCAAACGGTTCCGCTGGTTTATTGCCTCGAATATACGCATGACCAGAGTGAACGCCGGTCATCAAACAACAGCGCGATGGCGCACAAACCGTTGTCCCTGCATACATCTGCGTGAACTTCAATCCCTGTTGAGCCAACGAGTCAATTCTGGGCGTTTTAAATTTGGACTGTCCATAGCAGCTAACATCTCCATAACCAAGATCGTCTGCCATGATAAAAATGATATTCGGGCGACGATTTGCAGGAGCTGGCTCATCTGAAAAAGCTTCTTTTCCATACGTTTGACCCCAAAACAACGTCAAAACGGTCAATGTAAACGTTATAATTAAGGGCTGTATTCTCATAATCATTCTGTTAAAAAATAGGGACATAAATTATAGATCATCCGGAAAGCTCGTTCAAGTCGCAATAAACGAACACGGAGTATCTTACGCTAAGCGTGCTACAGGTGTAAACCTACGTATCTCAATGAAACGAACGTTAGGCAATAGAGGTCGTGGATTCTAAACTACTATCTCCTTGCCTTCTCTCGCACTCGCAATTAAATTATAGCGTATCTAAACAATCATTGCAAGACTTTTATATTAAACATTTTATTAAATTCTAACAGGTTTTATA
>JAZQDP010000096.1:0-1818 GCA_045546875.1 Thermoguttaceae bacterium
GGCGATACCGGCGAGCGCGGCACAGGAATATTGAAGGTGACGACCGCACCGACGTCATATACAACGCAGACCGGCGGTTTTACACCGAAGTTCAGGATTGCATTGTCAACGGTAAAAACTCAGGCGGGCGTGGATAAAGTCCTTGTGGGAGACGTCCTGATTTACTCTTATAACCATTACGTCGTCGGATATGTTGATAGCGATTATGTCTACGTCGGAGCGGCAACATCTTTCCGTGGAGCAAAGGGCGCGACAGGTTCAGCGGGCACATCACCGGCGGCTTCTGTGGCGCAGACGTCAACGGGGGCAACGATTACGATTACGGATGCTTCCGGCACAACGACCGCAAATATCACAAACGGAGCGAAGGGTGACCCGGGAGATGATTACGTTCTGACCGCTCAGGACAAAAACGACATTGCAGAAATTGTATCAGAAAACGGGCTGTTTTATGAAACACATTGTAATGGACAGGTTTTCAACGTATCAAACCCGGGAGCAACATGGGTAAATACAGATGGTACAATGAACGGTCTCCAAGTTCGCCGGTATGTTTTTGACGCAGACGGCACTCAGGACGTTGTTCAACTGTCCAGAGTATATGATAGTTCAGTGGAAAATTACTGCTATACGGGTACGTCAGAAACATTGGGAATTACTGTGACGTATTATTATTCCAACACACTGATAAATCAGTCACATATTGAATTTTCCAATAATGTATCGGAATTCAGAATGTATGTATATTCAGCGACGGCATTGGCAGAATTGAAAACCGGTCACGGTATCGGTCAGGTGTTCGCCAACAAAATTTTGTCACTGGTTGGTGATTATTACGACAACGGCGATACGTCATACTACGGATAATGGGGGTGCAAATGGCTAGTAAATCAATTGTATCAAATAGCCTGCTGAACGCGATAGCGCAGGCGATAAACGAGGCAGATGGTGGTTCCAGTACCATGCAGTTATCCGACATGCCTGCGCGGATTCAGGCAATAGCGTCTGGAAGTGGCGGAGGCGGGGGCGGAGATTTCACGTTTGACCCGTTTTCCGTTCTTCAGGGTTCATACTTCACATGGAGACTGCCCGCCAGTGCGCTCGCAGGGAATAACAAACAAGTTACGATTCTTGTTGACACTTCAACGCAGTTTTCACCGACGGCGGTGATGATTGCTATGAACAGCAGCCACGAAATTTTTGTAATTATACCGGACGATTGGTCATCACCGTCGTATGTCAATGTCTACGGGCCGTGGTCATCTGCGAGTAATATTGATACAACGCTTTCCGAAATTTTGGATGCCTGCGCGAAATGGTCTACTACACGCGATAATATTGTGGCGGCGGATACAGCGACATTGGTCAACCTGGCGGCGGGTGATTATCCGATTAATGCTGAAACGATTGAACAGTACTATTTCCTTATCATCGATACGGAATACTTCAAAATTTCGAGCGTTTATATCGACTGACAACGGAAGGATGGTGGAAGTATGAAAAAAATCATTGTAGGCACAACGCCGACTATTAAATATACCTTCTCGAAGGTATCAACGGATACGCTCGCGAAAGCAGTCCTGACAGTAAAACAGGGGCGGAAAATCCTGATTCAGAAAGAGTTATCTGACGCAACGGTCGAGGAGGGCGCTGTTTCATGGCGCCTTTCTCAGCGTGAAACTCTGTTGATAAACGCCCTTGGCGAAGACGCGGAAGCGGTCATGATGTTGAACTGGGTGACGGGCATGGGTGTGCGCGGAGTATCGGAAAAGACCGTGATAAAAGTCGAGGAAAACCATATCAGCGAGGTGATGTAAT
>JAZQDP010000097.1:0-1872 GCA_045546875.1 Thermoguttaceae bacterium
GGGATGCAGTTCTCCCGGCTCGGTCAGGTCGATAAAGTCAGTTATTCCGAAATCAATCATAGCCGCCAGTTTTTTGCTGGAATCGACATCGTATTTATTAATCGGATATTCAGATGCATAAAGCTGGTCGTTGACTTTATAGGAATATCGCGTTGGAACAGGTGGATTGAGCTGAGCGTTCATAATACATTCAATTTATATATAGAGCAATCGTGAAAAATAAGGTTCATCCAACAAGTTGACGCCTGTGAACTAAAAAGCAGACGTTTTACCCGCCAAATCCGCGAACGGACTGACCAGCGCGAACGCCAAGCGCCAACTTACCAGAAGAGTCCAGAGAATTAAATAATGTAAAGCCACCAGCGCCCTACCCTTCAGTTTTCAGAAATCTTCCCTGTTTTTCTGCGAAGCTGACCGCAGGCGGCATCAATACGTCCGCCTTTTTCTTTCCGAAGTTGAACTTGAATAGAACCATTCTCTAAAATACGTATAAATTCGTCAATTCGAGACGGATCGGGGCGTTTAAAAGGCAATCCGTCCACCTCGTTGTATGGAATGACATTAACTAACGCATTGCGTTTCTTTAACAGCTGAACCAGCTCTCTGGCGCACTGAGGCGTATCGTTGACGCCCTGAAGTAAAATGTACTCGTAAGTAACTCGTCGTCCGGTAACGTTGAAAAAATTTTCAACTGCATTGAGAATGTTCTGAATTCCAATTCCCCTATTGGTTGGTATAATTTTGTTTCGTATTTCGTCGTTTGGAGCGTGGAGAGAAACAGCCAAATGGTACTGTTTGCCGCTTCGTGCAATTTGTTCTATTCCAGAAACAATTCCAACGGTAGATATTGTAATTTTTCTGGCGCCGATATCCAAATGGCTGGATAATGCATCCAATGCCAGTAAAAGGTTGTCCATATTTAAAGCGGGTTCCCCCATTCCCATGACAACGATATTACTAATCCTTGACGCTTCCGAACCGGATGATGCACCCGGCAAGGTCGGTTCCTGATTGGACGCGGGCATCTTCGAATCCGGCTTGTTCGGAGGCATAACCTCCTCCACTCGCCCGTGCGGCTTCGCACCGTCAGGGCAATTGGGCGCATGCAGAATATCCTGAAAAATCAAGACTTGTTCCACAATTTCATCCGGCTCCAGGTTTCTGATAAAACACTGACCGTTTTCGGATTTTGTCTGACCGGTCGCGCAAAACCGGCATCCCATTGCACACCCAACTTGCGTTGACAAACATACCGTATGACGTCCTTTGTCGTCTGTAAGCATGACGCATTCAATCGTTTCGCTATCATGCAGTCTAAGCAACGCTTTTACTGCCCACGGCGACTGCTGCGTATCTGCAACTTTTACCGTGCGAAAAGTAAAGGACGCGGTCAGTTTTTGCCTCAAACTCGTTGGCAAATTTTTCATATCGTCAAACGAAGTTACCCCCGGTCTGTAGAGCCATGACAAAATCTGACCAGCGCGAAACGGTTTCTCGCCCTGCTCTGCTAACCAGCTTTTAATTGAATCTTCCGATTCAAAAAATAACGAACGCATTTAATATTAACTAATTTGTTTAATAAAATATTGTTAACGCGTTGTATTCCCTACTTTTTGGGATTAAACCGGATTCCACCGCCGTTATCTGGCTGTTCAGATTCAGTTGGCAGCACGCCGGAATCAAATAGCATATATCCGCCCCAGAAATAGGGATGCGTCATTCGCACCTTTTCTTCATCGGAACTGCGAGAAATCGTCGGTTCCTTATCCAGTTGAGCTTCCGTCCCGGCAGTCTTCAAAACAGCGCCTCGCCATGCAGATGCGGGATCAAATTTAGGAACTCGGCTGCAGTAATTTTTTAATAGCGTCTCAG
>JAZQDP010000098.1:0-5280 GCA_045546875.1 Thermoguttaceae bacterium
GTTACACGACTTTCCAGCGGAGAGTAAACAAAACCTCTCTGTTTTCTCGGGCTGCGAGTTGACTGCGAATCTCCTGAACAATCAGCTTTCTTTTTTCCGCACATTCTTTCTCGACGGCTTCGATATGCCGTCTGGCGGCGATTCGCTGTTTATCCAGAGACGTCATTTCTTCCTGCGCTTCTAACTGTTCGGTTAAATTGGTTGCCAGATCGCTGCGCCGTCTGGCGGCTTTGAATTTATCTTTAATTGCTTCCAGTTCGCGTTCCGCCTGCTTGGTGCGGTTTTCCATGTAACGGTCGATCTGGTCAATGCGCTGCTGAAAAATCGCCTTGACGTTTTCGTTATTTTTGAGAATCGTCGCGTTAGCCAGCAGATCGGCGCTGCCGTTTAACCGCGCCTGTTCGGACTCGGTTATGCTGCGAAGCTCTCCTTCAACGGCTGACAGATGGAACAGCTTGACGAGAACTTCGCAATCCAGGTCGGAACCGTTGTCGACAAACCCGGAAAAGAGCAAATACTCATTGCAGTCTGCCTCGCTTGTCATGGACAGCCGTTCCAGAACCAGACATCCGGACTTCCCTTTCAGGGGAGTCAGAGTCGAGATCTTTTTCGGGTAATGCGATAAATCAAAGGTTACTTCCCGACAGGGCGTTGGATGCTGCTGCGCTTCCTCAAGCGCCCATTCTGCCAGCGGCGTATTGAGCTGATACAGAATCTCCCCTGCCCTGGCGCTGCGGTCGTTGGTTTTGAGCCGATACGCCCCCGGGGCGATTTCCGGCGCCGGAGAATCGGACAGATTAAACGTGAATTCCGAGTTGTTAAACGTCGCTCTGTAACGAAGAATATACGCGGTCATTCGCCACAGTTCCAAAGCAATTTCGTTGAGCGAATCGAGCGTTTCGTCTTTATTGAATTTCAAAAGTCGATGGACGTCTTCGTCGAAATTTTCCAGAATGGCTTTTCTGGTTTTGCGGCGCTTGGCGGCGATTTCCTCTTCCAGCTCCTTTTGCAAGCGGTCGAACCCCGCCTTGATTTCGTCTTTCGTTCGGCATTGCTGATACAGAGCGTAAATCTTCTTTTCCAGATCGAACGCAGAGTCAATTGCGCCGAGAATTTCGTCGGACGCGCCAAACAGCCCGTCAAAGAGCTTGAGTTTGTTTTGCAGAATCGTATAAACGCGAACGTCGGCTTCGTTCCGTTTGTTGAGAAAGTTCACGACAGCGACGTCGAACTGCTGACCGTATCTGTGACAGCGTCCGATTCTCTGCTCGATTCTTTGCGGGTTCCACGGCAAATCGTAATTTATCAGCAGCGAACAGAACTGCAGGTTGATTCCTTCAGCGCCGGCTTCGGTGGCGATGAGGATTTTCGCGCCGGATTTAAATCGGTCGATAATCGCCTGGCGGATTAAAATGTTTTTACTGACCGTTTTTGCCTCGGCTGGATGAGCTTCCGCGTATTCCTCATAGAGTTTTTCGGCGTCCTGATCCCGTTTCCCGCCGCCGGAAAAGCAGACAACGCTTCCCTCGTAGCCGTTTTGACTGAGGAACTGGCGCAAATATTCCATCGACCGGCGGGACTCTGTAAAGATAACCGCCTTTTCCGCCGCGCCCAGCTCGCGCAGTTTGTCCCAACCCTTTTTCAGAGCCGTCAGCAGTTTCGTCGATTTCGTCTCCCCGGACATGCTGGACAGCCGGGCGATATACCCGTCCAAACGCTCGATTTCCCGTTCCAGCTTCTTTCGATTTATCGCCGCAGGCGACTTCGCCGGCTGGGGATTGATCGGCGGCAGAGGCGGGATTTCGTCTGACGATTCCGCGTCGTCGTCCTGTTCCATCTGGCTTTCCAGATACAGCTCGAATTCGTCGTCGTCCACCAGGGGCAGCGACAGCTTGTCCGGATTGGGCGGGTTCTCGTCGCGAAGTTTAATCAGTCGGGCGCGAATCGCTTCCAGCGTTCCCCGCAATGCGGCGTGAGAAGACGCCAATTGTTTGCGCGCGACCATAATCAACAAACTCCGCTGCTGACTGGGAAACGCGTATGCGTCGTCTTCCTGCAAGTAGGCGGAAACGTCTTCGTAAAGAGACTGTTCGTCGTCCGTCGGCTCGAATTTGAACGTCATCGCCTTCCGGTTGGGAAACTGAACGTATTCCTTGACGTCCCGGCGCAGCGTTCTGTGACAGAACTCCGACAGGACTTCCCGCAGATTGCCGGAATCGCCGCTGGCGTACTGACTGCGAAACGTTGGCAAGTCGGTGAAAATATCTTCGTCGATGAGCGTCGAAAGCCCGAACAGTTCCGTCAGCTGATTTTGCAGCGGCGTTGCGGTAAGAAGAATCTTTCTCCGTCCGTCGAGCGCAGCGCGAACGTTCTGCGCCATTTGCGCCCCGGACTTGTACACGTTGCGGAGTTTATGCGCTTCGTCCAGAACCGCCAGGTCCCAGGGAATCAAGCCAAGTTCCTTTCCCATTCGGCTGGCGTAATGGTACGAAACGATGATGACTTTATCCTGACTAAACGGCGACCCGGTTTTCGACAGTTCCCGATAAGATTTGGCGTCAACGATTATCGACGGGAGATTGAACTTCTCCTCCAGCTCGCCCTGCCACTGCTTTCTCAAAGCCGCCGGACAGACGACCAGCAGCCGCCGTTTCCGTTCCGCCCAGAACTGGCACAAGACCAGCCCCGCCTCGATGGTTTTGCCCAGACCAACTTCGTCTGCCAGCAAAACGCCTTTCGACAGCGGAGAATGAAGCGCGAACAGCGCCGCTTCAACCTGATGAGGGTTGAGGTCAACGGAGGCGTTGTACAGCGACTGGCTTATGCGGTCAAAGCCCTCGCCGCCGCGTTTCGTCAGATCGTATGCAAAGTACTTTGCGTGGTATTGGGTCATAGTGTATAGTAATTAATGAAAGGCGGTAATGGAGCGACCAACGGGAGCGGAATTACGCAGTTCGCCGAAGGCGAACCTAATTCCGGACGATAGGATGTGAAAGGCGGTTAGCAATTCAGGCAAGCCACGACGTGAAGTGTGGATAACAAAATGACGAAGCGATTAACCTCCTTTGGATGTAACCCGGCTTCGGGCTACGTTGACGGGACTATTAAAAATCTGTTACGTAGTCGAAAACGCCGGGAGTTTTTCCTGCTAAAAATTTTCGATTTTTCCTTGACGGCTTTCGCCGTCAAGTTGTAGCCCGAGCCGGGCTACATCCAGGGGGCGTTTTCGGCTTACGCAATACGGGACTTCACCCTTCGAACGTTATACCCACGGGTTTACACCCGTGGCTCGCCTACTGCCTACTGCCTACTGCCTCCCTTCCCACATCTTCCTGAAAAATTCTTCTTCGATGAGTCGAACCTGGTACGAGTCCGTTTCTTTTCGGTCGGCGCCGAGGTTGTTGCACCCGTTGACGTACACGATATCGTATTCCGGAACTTTATCGTTTAACCGCAAATCGTCGGCAAACCAGTCCAGAACGGCGTTGTCCTGCTCCATGTCGCCGGTCAGATTCCGCCAGATAACCAGAACCCGTTTCGTCTGCCCGTTATTCGGATTGAGCGGATGAGCGGGGACGACGCCTTCCAATCGCAGGAACGACCATTTCCCTGCGTCGTCCAGTTTCGGACGCTCGTCCAAGACCAGACGGCGGCTGCCCTCCTCGCCCGGCAACTCCGGATCGACCGCACGTTTGAACCTGGCGCTATACCGGCGCGGCAAGTAGTATTGAGTTACCCGCAGACCGGTAAGATAGTTAAACGTTTCGATTAAATCGACCGGCGTTTCGTCGCACGCTTCGCTGCCCGGACGTTTAATTTTCAAGCTATACCCGCCAAAGGGGTTCTTGAACATGTCAATATCGAGAAGCGACGCGTTCGCTTCCGTATCCAGAAGATAATGCAGCATATAATCTTCGCGCAGCGAGGGCGGCATCGACGACGCTATCGGGTCCGATTCCGGCAGTTCAAGGTTGTTCAGCGTATCCTCATAACTTTCCAGACGCATGTACTTAAAGCAATGCGAAACGCCCTTGTCGAACGACGTCGGCTTGCCGTCTTTCCAGTCCGGGGAATAGACGACCTTTTCAATGCGCGGTTTCAAAACCGTATTGAAATGATCGCCCATTTCCATCAGAATATACTTCCGATTCCCCCCGTCCTCGCGATTCAAATTGATTACCGCGTGAGCCGTTGTCCCGGAACCGGCAAAGTAATCGAGGATGAGAGCGTCATTTTCTAGTGTCATATTTGTAAGATACATTATAACGTCATATGGTTTAGCATTCTCAAAAACGCGTTGATTGTCAAATAGCGTTTGGACGAACTGCGTACCAACATTATAAATGCTTACCATTTCTTTGGGAATTAGAGTTGACGGTGCGCCTGTAGCGTCTCCAAGATACTTTTTGATATAAATGTTCCAATGAGCTTGTTCGCCATTACTTGTTATAAGTGGACCTTTGTCTGATCGTTTAAATGTAACTAGCCCCTCTGCATATGCTTCATTAAATCTTTCACGAATAAAACGATAAATATATCCGGGTTTGGGTTGTACCATTTCACCATCTGGACATTCAATTAAATACATCTGATTAGGATTCGTTGATTTATTTTTAAACACAAAATCCTTATCACGATATAATCCCTTTTCATCCGATTGTGTGTACATTTTTTTCGCACCTTCTGAAAGAGGAGCGTAAAACATATTTAAGCTATCTAAATTATTTGCATAGCAAAAGATATATTCATGTGTTTTACTTGCGAATTTAGGTCGAATACCGCCAGCCGTTGAGCAATTCCATATAAATGTATTTACAAAATTCACGTTACCGAAAACTATATCACAAAGTTTTTTCAAGTTTTCCTGTTCGTTATCATCTATAGAACTAAAGAATGTTGCCTTATTAGCCATAAGAACTCTTGACACATCTAACCTGTCCTCCATCATGCTCAGCCAGCTAGAATGCTGGAAATTATCCCTATAGATAAACCCGTCGTTGCCGGTATTGTACGGCGGGTCAATATAGATGCACTTTACCTGTTCGCGGTATCGTTCCTGAAGAAGATTTAGAGCCTGGAAGTTTTCAGAGTGGATGAGAAGCCCGTCGCACTGAGCGTCGAAGTCGGGAATGAAGCTAAGCAGCCGGGATTTAAATTCCGGGGGAAAGAACTGGGTGTCGACCATTAAATAGTCGTTCGGGTCTGGCGTAGCGCTGTCCATATCGTCCAACGCCAGCTGTTCCCTTTGAGAACTGCCTGGTCCCCCCCCCCCCCCCACTT
>JAZQDP010000099.1:0-5152 GCA_045546875.1 Thermoguttaceae bacterium
GGTTGTCTCCTTTGGATAAAACCGGACCGGACGATCTGACGATTGCGGCATTAATTCGTAGAGTTGATCGGCTTATTAAGCAGACCTCTCCAAACGATTCCGAAGTTGAGATCATTATGGCAACCAACCCAACGGTTGAGGGTGACGCGACAGCGGGGCATATTGTCAATCTCTTGTCAGGGAAAAAGGTAAAAATCTCTCGTTTGGCGCGTGGAATTGCCTTGGGCGCCATGGTCGAGTTTACCAACAGAGAAGTTCTTTCCGACGCCATTAATGAACGTCGGATGGTCGAATAGCAGGGAGAAGCCGCAATGGGTATGGAAATGCGGTTTTCTCCGCGACAGGAATTACGGCAGACTCAAAAGCTGGCTCCACGGCTCATTGCGTCCATGGAAATGCTTCAGCTGCCGATTCTTGCTCTGCAGGAACGCATTGACCAGGAACTCATGGAAAACCCGGCGCTGGAAGACGCCAACATGTCCGACGACGACTATTACGACGAGGACGACGATGTTTATTCTGAGAAATCTTACGACGAAGCTTCTCAGAACGATTCCAAAACGGATTCTGTAAACAAAGACGATATCCGTGACGACGATTCCGGGGACGCTTCTGTTTCTGACAACAGTTCTGACGATTTCAGGGAGGACGATTACGACTCTTTTGATTCTGCCAACGAGACGGACGATTTCCAGGCGTCGTCACAGGTGGAAGACGATTTCTATCAGGACATTTCGCCATACGAACGTTCAATAGGTTCAGTAGAAGATGCAACCGACCGATACAACAACCTCATGGCCAATCTGGCGGCGCCTTCGGAAACGCTCAAAGAACATTTGCTGGCGCAGCTTGCGTGGTTTGATTTGTCTCCAGAACAGCGGGAACGCTGCGAAAGAATTATCGCAGCGCTCAACGAACGCGGGTTTATCGGGTCGTATAAAGATATTGTTGACGGCAAAGAGCAGACGGTTCCGCTTACCATGGAAACGCTCTTTCCTGAACTGGACGAGAAGTCAATCGACAAGGCGTACGACGCTCTAAAAGTCGTTCAGCAGATGGATCCGGCAGGTGTGGGCGCCAGAGACTTAAAAGAATGTTTGCTATTGCAGATTAAACCCGATATGCCGCATAGCGAGCAGTTGAAGGTTCTTATCGAACGTTATTTAACAGATTTGGAGCAGAACAGATTGCCACAAATCTGCAAGGCGATGGATATAGATATGAACCAGCTGCAAGAGCTTATCGGTCAAATGAAAGATTTGACTACTAATCCGGGATCCGAATTTCAAGAAGACCGTATTGACCCGATTATTCCTGACCTTTTTGTCATTCCTAAACCAGATGGTGGGTATGAAGTGCGACTTGAGGATTCCGAATTGCCCCATTTGCGCGTCAGTTCTTTGTATAAAAATTTGGAAAACAATCCCAAAACAACGAAAGAGGAAAAAGAGTATATTCACAGCAAAATCGGTTCAGCCCAATGGTTTATTGAGGCGATTGAACAGCGAAAACAGACGATTCTGGCGGTTAGTCAAGCGGTTGTCGACTACCAGCTGGATTTCTTCGACAAGGGACCGGAGTACATCCGCCCTCTTGTCATGCAGCAGATTGCGGATAAACTCGATATTGACGTTTCAACCGTTAGTCGTGCAGTGCGAGATAAATGGATGCAAACGCCGCGCGGGATTGTCGAACTGCGTAAATTATTTGGCGGCGGAACTGTTTCGCCGTATAATTCGTCTCAACAATCGGCGGATCAAACCGGAACGTCAGATCAAGACGGCGTCGCGTATGCGGTGATTCGAGATAAAATTAAACAGATGGTTGACGCGGAGAATAAAACCTCGCCGTTGTCTGACGACGCTATCGCAGAGAATCTGCAAAAGCAAGGGTTTGACATCGCCAGAAGAACGGTTGCAAAGTATCGGCAAGAACTGAATATTCCCAGTTCTCGACAACGAAAATCCTGGATTGGGAAAGATTGATTTGTGGAGAAAGACAATATGAAAATAAAATATCGAAGATTGTGTATCGCAACGCTATTGACGTTAATTGCAGTAACGACAGTTTGTATTTTTGCTTATGCTCAGCAGGAATCTTCTGGCGAGACGTTGACGACAGAAGCGTTTGAACCGCTTCCTGCTGGTAAAACGCTGGTAACGCCGCCCAACGAGTCGGTGTTGCTTGGGTCGCAAATTGGAATGATTGTTCGAGGACAGTTTGACGAACTGTATCTTGACGATGAGGAAATCCCGTTCAGCAAACGCATTCAAAGTAAAGCCGCCAGTTTTGCCGTTCTAAATGTTTCCCCGGGGAGACACTATGTTTACATGTCGGCTCAGGACGGTCGGGAAGAAGAGTTCGAGTTTGTTGTTGCTGTAAATGAAAAAGAACATAACGGGCCAAAATCGTGGAAGCGATTCTATCAACATCAGTTTGAACGAATTTCCAATCCGTGTGCAAAATGCCATCAGGTTCGACAAGTCGGCGACAAGGTAGAGGTTGGACGATGGAAATCTGTAAAGGAATCCTGCGCGAAATGTCACGTTGAGCAAAAACGCGTTAAACTCGAGGGGTTTCATCAAGACCTCAAATCCAAGGGTTGGGACGATGCCAACTGGATTGAATCCTGCACCGATTGCCATTACGTTCATCAGGGCGAAACCCGCATGCTGCTTCGAGAAAAACGTATCGAATGCAAGTGATTATTTTCAAACAAACGTCTATCTGCTCAATTTACGAGTCTAAACGTGAATATACTCAAATTTGTCAATGTTTATAGAATAATAAAATTTTGCTGAAAAATTTCTATCTTTTCCTTGAAAGGGAATTGCAAATTTATTAATAAGAGTATATTATATATAATAAAGAAGAGGGGTTGAGTCGGATTCTGCGTTCGGAGTCCGGCATAGAAATATATTATATTGTTTAACCCGTTAACCTTATCAAATTATCGACTATGCCATTTGAATTTACGTCAACGCCCAGCGGAACAGGCAGTTCCGGGTTCAATGCAACTAGCGGTTCTGGAAATACAACCGCCAATTTGTCTGATATTGCATCGTCTTTGGATAAAATCAACGGTTTGATGGACGAAGCTAAAAAACAGCTTACCAACCATCTTTTACAGGAAGAAAAGAAATCGTCAGCCGCTCCAGCGGAATCTGCGTCTGTAGATTTGTCTCCGCTGAAGAACATGATTCAGTCTGTTTTGACGCGTCTTGATGAGATGGGTTCCAAACTTGGGCAGAATGTCGGTTCCGGCGCTTCCTCGTCGCCTAATCCCAATGCTGCCGCTAAACAGGACGTTGCAGAAGCGGTATCTCATATTTCTGGATTGTTTGACGCTCAAAATCATAATCTTCAGGCAGCTTTTAGCGCTCTGGACAGCAAAATTACAGACGCTGTCAATTATCTTGTTGCCAACCTGAAAGGATCGGCTCCGGCAGCGCCCGCTGCAGAAGCTCCCAAACCAGCGCCCGCTCCACAACCAGAGCCTCAGCCGGTTCAGTCGCAGTCTGCTCCAATTATTCAATCTGTTGTGAATAAGGTGACCGGCGGTATTTCGCGCGATCAGTTGATGAAAATTATTCTCGGTCCTGAATTGTGCGCTAACAGTTCACTGAGCGTGTACCGAGATGAATTGCTCGATGGATTTTTGTGCGGAGACAGAGCGTCAGCAGGGCTGATCGGTTCGATGATAGAATTCCAGTCGTCAACGCCGGAACGTATGCCGCGTCTGTTACAGGACATCGGCGAAGCGTATTATCGATGGCACCCCAAGCGAGGTCAGGGAGCCGATCAGTTTGAACGCTCACTGGCTCATTACGTTTGCTCGGTATGCGAAGCAAATGGGATTAAGAATACAATTGAACTGGTAGAAACCGGTCAGCGTTTTGATGCGGGACGACACAATTCAGCCTCACGCGGCGTCGAAATTACTGATGTTAAAGGGTGGGTCGTTTTGCGTGATAATGGCAAAGTTTATACTCGTGCAGCGGTCGATGTACAGTAAAGCGGCGCTCGCCAGGTTAGCATGAGCACGGCGGTAATCAGAATAAAACATTTATATTAAGTCATAAGATTATTGGAAGACGGCTTCAATTTAAGATTTGTTAAGTCGAATTCCAGAAATTTTTTCGGTATAGAATCAGATATGAATCAGTATCAGTGTACGCGTTGTGGTTTTCAAGTTCAAAATGTGAATGCTCCGATGATGTGTCCCAATTGTCGGGCGTCTGGAATCGGAATATTCCGTCAGGTTGGCGGACAGCCGGGTTACGGACAATCGCAAGGGGGATTTAATCAGTTCGGTCAGCCTCAAACAGGGTATGGACAACCCGGTTACGGTCAACCTCAGGGCGGTTATGGACAACCGCAAGGGGGCTATAATCAATATGGTCAACCTCAAACAGGGTATGGACAACCCGGTTACGGACAGCAACAGGGTGGTTATGGTCAGCAACCTGTTCAGGGCGGCTATGGACAATATGGTCAGCAAGGTTCTCAGGGCGGTTATGGTCAGTCCGGTTACGGACAGCAGGGCGGCTACGGTCAGCAGCCAATGCAAAATCGCTATGGGCAACCGCAAGGCGGGTATGGTCAACCACAACCCGGTTATGGTCAGCAGCAAGGCGGATACGCACAACAGGGAGGCTACGGTCAAACTGCTGGCGGAGGTGTTCCTGCATCTGGAACCAGACCAACCGCTGGCGGTTACGGTCAACCTCAAGGCGGGTATGGTCAACCGCAAACTGGGTATGGTCAGCAGCCTGGTCAAGGCGGATATGGTCAGCAAGCAGCGCCACAGGGGTATGGTCAGCAACCTGTACAAAATCGGTACGGTCAGCAAGGCGAACAAGGTGGATATGGTCAGCCTCAAGGTCAAGGTGGCTACGGTCAGCAACCGACTCAACCAAACGCATACGGTCAACAGCAGGCGCCTAATTCGTATGGACAGCAGCCTCCGCAAACCAATGGTTATGGTCAACCACAGCAGAATGTAACGGAAACACCGGTGCAATCTCAACGTCCAGTGCAGCAGCCGGCTCCTCAAACGCCTCCGCAACAACCGATGGCACAACAACCGACGGCTCCAGTTCAACCTGCAGCTCCAGTTCAACCTGCTGAACCGATGACGCCGGTTTCGCAG
>JAZQDP010000100.1:0-2440 GCA_045546875.1 Thermoguttaceae bacterium
GATACGCTAACAAGTCGATTCCAAGCGTCGTACGACAAGTCTATTCCCGAAATCCGGGTCATATTGCCGTTGCGGTCGTTGGATACAGCGTTTGAGTTGTTATTTATTGCGATTATTTCGTTCGCCTTGTTGAACGTCTGAGTTTCTACTGCAGAATCGGTTGTTGTCTGAACGTGATTGCCTGCTGCATCGTAATGAAAACGTTCAAAGGAGTTGTTTTCTCGCTGCAAACCTGCAAGTTGATTCATTTGATCGTAGGAATACTCTTCACTCAACCCCTGACTACTCGCCAATAGATCGGTGCGAGTAAGGCGGTTTCCTGAACGATCATACGTATGCTGAATATCAACCAGAACTTGTCCGGTACTGCGTTTCCAAGTATGACGAATTACACGATTAAATTGATCCAACGCTCCCGGTTGAGTATAATCCAATTCTGCGTCAACCGGATGATAGGTTACTTTTGAAATCGTCGATACGCCGGTATATCCATAACTTATATCCATTCCTATACGGTCAGGTCGATTCAGATAATCGTTTTCCATATTATAGAAATGATACGATTGCACATACCTGCTTGGAGTTTGATAACCCGTTAAGCGCAGCTTTTTGGTAAAGTATTCGCCCATTCTGCTTGTATCGTAGAAATATTCCGTATACAATGACATATCCGCTGACCCGACAGGATTAGAGTATTCTTTTCCCAATAAGCCATATTGATTGTACTCGTATCGGACTTCATTGACGATAGAACCATTTCCAACGGCAGCGTTATCCCAGGACGTAAGTCGTTCGACCTGTCCGTTAATATTGTAGACCGTTGAAATACGGCGCACTGCCGTATCAACGCCCGTTCCAACGTCAGTAACTCTGTCGTGAATCATGCGTCCAAGGTTATCGTAGTCGTACTGATGAACAGTTCCGTTCTGGTCGCGTTTCCAAACTCGTTCGCCTAATCTATTATACTGATATTCTACTCGGTCTGCAATGCCGTCAGCGGGATTTTCAACGGAATCTGGATAGATTTCTGCTGTTAACAGGTCGTTGCGATATATAATCGGCGAAATGGACGTCTGTTGAGTTCCGTATAAATATCGCGTAACCTGATTGCCTGTAATTGGATTAACAACGGTCATGGTTTCTACCTGACCGGAGGCGTGATGCGTATACTCTACAGTAATATCGCAGTCGGGCGCAGCGGCGGACGGAATTCCTGTTACGTAGTTGGCGACCGTTTTGACGGTTCTGCCTAACGCGTCTACAAACGTTCGCGATTCTCTTCCTGCCGGGTCAATGGTCTTATACGCTCGACCGGTTGCGGAATCGTAGAATGTTTCGGTCAGCAATACCGTATCGCTGCGAGCAGGAACGGTTAGCGGCGCGACAAGTGGCTCGTTTCCGTTAGTTCCGTAATTAGCGGAGGCAATTTCACGACCTGCGCCGTCGAACCAGCTAGCGGTAAAGTGGAAACGACCTTGAGGAGCCGCGTCTATGAGCAATGCGCCTGTTCTAGACTGGTTTAATTGACGCTCGGCAGAAACGGTCATAATAGTATGACCGATGGCATCGTATACGTATTCCGTTTGCTGATATACGGTTCCGTCAGGCAAGGCAACGTCGGTTTTAATTATACGTCCAAGAGAATTATAAACCGTGCGCGACTGCTTGACTTCTCCTGGCGCTTGGGTTTTTATTATTTTACCTTCCTCGTCATACCACGTGAACGATTGAAGTTTCCCCTCAACGGCTCCTGTATTCGGATCGACGACTGACCGTTCCGGTTTGCTGAATTGACTACTTTCTTTATAACATAAACTAAACGATAATGCAATTGTAATTATTCCTAGTGCAAAATATAAATAAATATCTTTTTTACTGGTTTGCTGAGACAATTCAGCCCAATACGAAATTCGGCATAACATTAAATAGCATGTATATATAGAGCATATAATAAAAGATAATATAAAAATTGAAGGTTCTGTAATATAGAGTAAAAATGTAATCAAATTGTAAACATCGAATGATAGTATAAAAATAACTGCACATAAGGTTCTTTTAATCCAAAACGGTTTAAAAATTCCTATTGTATAGAATATGAGTGAAGTCAGATAAAAACTTGGACGAACAGGATCTACATAAAACGACGTTTCAACAAAATTAAAACAAATTTTAAATGATGTAACTATATACAGTATTGCAAAAGGATACCAGTAAAAGATCATCAATGCAAAACTGAGAAATCTAAGTACGTCTTCTTTATCAGAATTCCATGAAAAAGAATGATTATAATTAAACATGAATATTGCCAACGTAATATGTAAAATGAATAAAACAAGGCTCATTCGGCAAGATGGCGTCTATGAGCTAAAAAGCGGGCTTTTAACCGTTCCGAAGTATTTTTTAATACGAAATCCACGAAAAAAGCGAAAGGGTTATTTTA
>JAZQDP010000101.1:0-1525 GCA_045546875.1 Thermoguttaceae bacterium
GGGGGGGCGATTAGCGATTAGCGATTAGCGATTACGCAAGCGTATCGTAAAATCTTCTCGCAACTCGCATCTTGACAGACAGACGCAGTCTTACCCAGACGTCTGAAATTTTATTTTCCACCCCCCTTGAAGAATTTTGGAAATCGTGTATATTGTACCGAAAATTATTTTTAGAGGCGCAAAAGTCTGTAAAAATATTTGGGGATATAGCTCAGTTGGGAGAGCATTGCCTTTGCAAGCCAGGGGTCGTCGGTTCGAGTCCGTCTATCTCCATTTTAACGTTGTGTAGACGTTAAATTTACTTTGGTTTTAGCTTGAATGAGGTAAATTCAATGCCCAAAATGAAAACGCACAAGGGAACGAAGAAACGCTTCCGCCTGTCCGCTAACGGCAAGGCGATGCATCGTTTCGCTGGTACGAGCCACTTGGCAAGCCGTATGACGAGTAAACGTCGCCGTCAGCTGCGCGGTACGATTCCGGTTGCCGACAACACCGCGAAGAAGATTCGCGCTCTGTTGGGCGACTACTCTGCCTAGTTTTGTTTCCGTCTGGTTGTCAGTTCGCAGTCGGCGTAATATTGCGAGCGGACAAATTTGTAAAGAACATTATTTTAACGGGTCGGGCAGGATAAACGTTTTATTCCGCCGCCGGGGATAAAAGGCCTCGATTCGTAACCCTGTAACGCAACAGGAGATTTTAACCATGAGAACTACCAAAGGTTCAGCTCGCAACCATGCAAAGCGCCGTTTGTTCCGTAAGGCGAAGGGTTTTGTAGGAGGTCGCAGAAAACTGCTCCGAACTGTCAAAGAGACCTTGATTCGCGCTGGCGTTTTCGCGTTCCGCGATCGTAAAGTCCGAAAGCGCAGCATGCGCGCGTTGTGGATTGCCCGTATCAACGCCGCTGTTCGCGAAAACGGCATGACCTACAGCCGCTTCATCGAAGCCCTGAAGAAAGCCAACATCACTCTTAACCGCAAGAGCCTGGCTGAACTGGCTGTCAACGATCCCGCCGGGTTCACCGATGTTGTCAACGCCGTTAAATGAGATTTTAACTCTCTGACTAACAAAACACATTGCGCGAAGTCCTTGAAAAAGGGCTTCGCGTTTTTTTGTTTCTCGTAACCGCTAAATGGAAGGCGGTAATGAAGTTCGCCAACGGCGAACGGAATTACGCATTCGCCGGAACAGCGAAGTTTCTCTGCCCCGCTAAAAGACTTTGACGCAGCCGAAGGTCTTACTGGGTCGCGGACGTAAGTCCGCCGAAGTTTCGCAGGCTCGCCTAATCGCTTCAGTGTCTTTTTCTCTTGTCCCCTTGTCAGGGAACAAGAGAAAAAGAGCGTTTGGCGATATTCTGTTTTTGTTTGTTTCGCGTTCCGTGGGTTTCACCCCATAGGTATCAACTTAAGAAAAAAGGGCGTTAAAATATTTCTTTTGTATCGATTAGAAAAGATTTTATTTTATCTATTTTACTTTTAGATTTTTGTTAAAGTTAGACCACAAAGTTATAAGAAAAAGAAAGCGTCGG
>JAZQDP010000102.1:0-4468 GCA_045546875.1 Thermoguttaceae bacterium
GACCGCTTTGGCCTCCGACTTCAGCCATCGAACCAACTCTAAATTTTCGCCAAAAGCGGCATTGAACAAGATCGTTTGTCCATCATTGTCAATTACATTGACGTCTGCGCCTTTTTCCGTCAGCCACTGAACCATCTCCAAATTATCGATATATGCGGCATTGAATAACGGCGTTTGCCCTTTATCATTTTTTGCGTTGACGTCCAGTCCTTGTTCAACCAGCCATCGAACCAACTCTAAATTTTCGCCAAAAGCGGCATTGAACAAGATAGTCTGCCCATCATTGTCTTTTACGTTAACGCCTTCGCCCTGTTCCACCAGCCATTTGACGATTTCCAAATTGCCATTGCTTGCGGCATTGAACAACGGCGTCTGCCCATCATTGTCAATTACATTAACGTCCGCTCCTTGTTCTACCAGCCATTGGACGGCTTCCAAATTATCTCTAAACGCAGCATTGAACAACGGCGTTTGCCCTTTATCATTTTTTGCGTTAACGTCCAATCCTTGTTTAACCAGCCATTGGACGATTTCCAAATTGTCTGATCGGATGGCATTGAACAACAGCGTCTGTCCGTCATTGTCTTTTACGTTAACGTCTGCGCCCTGTTCCACCAGCCATTGGACGGTTTCCAAATTGCAAAATAGCACGGTATTAAACAACGGCGTCTGACCGTTATTGTCCTTGGCGTTGACGTCCAAACCTTGTTCTACCAGCCATTTGACGGTTTCCAAATTGTCTGATCGAACGGCATTGAACAACGGCGTCTGCCCGTCATTGTCTTTTGCATTGACGTCAGATCCTTGTTCCACAAGCCATTGAATCAGCGACAATTTATTATGATATGACATATTAAACAACGGCGTTTCTCCACGGTCATTTTTGGCGTTAACGTCGAGTCCTTGTTCAACCAACCATTGAACGGTTTCCAAATTGCCAAATTGCACAGCATTGAACAACAGAGTTTCTTCTCGGTCATTTTTTGCGTTATGGTCAGCGCCTTGTTTCACCAGCCATTGCGTCAACGCCAAATTCTCGCCAGAAACGGCATTAAACAACGGCGTCTCTCCACGTTCATTTTTTGCGTTAACGTCCAGTCCTTGTTCCACCAGCCATTGGACGGTTTCCCAATTGCCATATTGCACAGCATTGAACAACGGCGTTTCTTCCCGGTCATTTTTTGCGTTAACGTCAACGCCTTGTTTTACCAGCCATTGCGTCAACGCCAAATTCTTGCCAGAAACGGCATTAAACAACGGAGTTTCATCATGTTTATTTTTTGCATTAACGTCCAGTCCTTGTTCCACCAGCCATTGGATGGTTTCCAAATAGCCAAAACGCGCAGCATCGAACAACGGCGTTTCTTCCCATTCGTTTTTTGCTTTAATGTCTACGCCATGATCCACCAGCCACTGAACCATTTCTAAACCGTCGTCAGATCGAGCGGCTTCGAATAACGGCGTTTCACCATTATTAGCAATTACGTTGACGTCAGCGCCTTGTTCCGCCAGCCATTGGACGGTTTCCATATTGCCAGAATACGCGGCATTGAACAACGGCGTTTGTCCATCATTGTCCTTTGCGTTAACGTCCAATCCTCGTTCAACAAGCCATTGAACCAGAGCTAAACTGTCATCAGATTGAGCGGCTTCGAATAACAGCGTTTTGCCATTATTGTCAATTACGTTGACGTCAGCGCCTTGTTCCACCAGCCATTGAACCAATTCCAAATTTCCACGTTGCGCGGCATTGAACAACGGCGTTTCGTTCCACTCATTTTTTGCGTTAACGTCCAGACCTTGTTTCACCAGCCATTGCACTATTTCCAAATTGTCAGAACTCACTGCGCTGAACAAGACCGTTGAATCACGTTTATCTTTTGCGTTAACGTCCAGACCTTGTTCAACAAGCCACTGAAGCATTTCTAAATTGCCAGAACGCGCGGCATAGAACAACGGCGTTTCGTTCCACCCATTTTTTGCGTTAACGTCTGCGCCTTGTTCCACCAGCCATTGTACCAGAGCCAAATTCTCGCCAGAAGCGGCATAGAACAAAGGCGTTTCGTTCCACTCTTTTATTGCGTTAACGTCCAGACCTTGTTCCGCCAGCCATTGCACCAGCGCCAAATTCTCACTGTCTGCTGCTTCAAACATAAGCGTATTCCCGCTATCGTCCTTTGCGTTTACGTCCAATCCCTGTTCAACCAGCCACTGAACCATTTCCAGATTGCCGCTTTGGGCGGCATAATGAATCGCTGTTCTCCCGTTCCAGTTTTTATCAAGAAGGTTTGCCCCATGCTTCTGAAGCTGTTTCATTTTGTCCAGATCGCCGATAAACGCAGTGTAATGAACCACGGTTCCGGGAGATTTGTCAGGAACGAAGGAAAAGTCGAAATTGTTCGTTTGGAACATCTGTTCAAAACGTTTAACGCCTTCCTCGCCAAAAAGTTTTTCTGCTTTCTGCTCCATTGTAAGGGCGTTAGAGTCGTCGGTTTGGGGATTTTCCTGTTTTTTGTCGTCTCTCATAAATAAACCTCTGAAAAATGTTGGAGTATAGATTTCCAGGCAGCTGTGAACAAACTTTTCGATTGCCTTGATTGAACTATACCACGTATTTTTACTTGTTCAATACAGGTACGACAGGGTGTGTCATACCTAACGGCGTTTTTTTGAAAAATTTTTGGATTCATCCGACAAATTGTCCCTTGACGTTTATTTCATGTCAGTCAAACGGGCGACCACACCGGGACTGGCTCGTCAATTATCGCACCCAGAAATTTGAGACGCCCAAAATTGAAGGAGCCGCTAATCGCTAATTATTTCGCGCCATGCTCTTTGAGCCATTCGACGATTTCCTGAGATCCATACCCAATGTCTTCAGCAAAATGCAATGGCGTCTGTCCATCATTATCTTTAACGTTAACGTCCGCGCCATGTTCCACAAGCCATTTGGCGATTGTTTGACAATTCCTGCGTAAAGCGTAAATCAGAGGCGTCTTTCCACCATTATCTTTAACGTTAACGTCTGCGCCATGTTCAACCATACATTGAACGGTTTTCAAATTGCCAAAGCATGCGGCATTAAACAAAGGCGTCTGTCCATCATTGTTTTTTACGCTGACCTCCGCTCCTTGTTCCACAAACCATTTGACGATTTCCCAATTGCCAGCGCGCGCGGCATTAAACAAAGGCGTTTCTTCACGAGTATTTTTTGCGTTAATGTTATTTCCTTTTTTTACCAACCATTGAATGAATTCCAAACTATCGGTATATGCTGCGCTAAACAAAGGCGTTTCCCCAGCATTATCTTTTGCGTTAATATCTGCGCCATGTTTAACCAGCCATTTAAACATTTTCAAAGTATCGTCATACCCGCCGAAACTGTCGTGATACCTGGCGTAAAGCAGAGGCGTTCGCCCGTCATTGTCTCTTGCGTTGACGTCAGCGCCATGTTTCACCAGCCATTTTACGATTCTCGAATTGCCCCAAAATGCGGCTATGAACAACGGCGTTTGACCGCAATCGTCTCTTGCGTTAACGTCCAGCCCTTTTTTCACCAGCCATTGAACGGTTTCTAAATTATCGTCAGATTGAACGGCGTCGAATAAAGATGTATGTCCATGTTCGTCTTTTGCGTTAATGTCAACTCCTTGTTCTACCAACCATTGGATGACTTCCAAATTGCCATGGTACGCGGCAGTTAACACGAGCGTTTCTTCACGATCATTTTTTACGTTAACATCCAGCCCTTCTTCCGCCAGCCATTGAACCAGTTCCAAATTGCCAACGCGCGCGGCTCTGAACAGAGGCGTTTCATTCCAGGCATTTTTAACGTTAATGTCTGCTCCTTTTTTTACCAGCCATTGGACTAGTTCCAAATTGCCTGAGCATGCGGCAGCGAACAAAGGCGTTTCATCCCATTCCTTTTTTGCGTTAATGTCCGCCCCTTTTTTTACCAACCATTTGACTAGTTCCAAATTGCCTGAATATGCGGCAGCGAACAAAGGCGTTTCTTTACGATTATTTTTTGCGTTAATGTCCGCCCCTTTTTTCACCAGCCATTGGACGATTTCCAAATTGCCAGAGCATGCGGCAGCGAACAAAGGCGTATCTTTCAAATTATTTTTTGCGTTAATGTCAGTTCCTTGTTTCGTCAGCAATTGGACCAGTTCCAAATTGCCGCATCGAATAGCGCTAAACAAAGGCGTTTCTCCACTATAGTCCTTTGCGTTTACGTCCAATCCCTGTTCAACCAGCCACTGAACCATTTCCAGATTGCCGCTTTGGGCGGCATAATGAATCGCGGTTCTCCCGTTCCAGTTTTTATCAAGAAGGTTTGCCCCATACTCCTGAAGCTGTTTCATTTTGTCCAGATCGCCGATAAACGCAGTGTAATGAACCACGGTTCCGGGAGATTTGTCAGGAACGAAGGAAAAGTCGAAATTGTTCGTTTGGAACATCTGTTCAA
>JAZQDP010000103.1:0-8442 GCA_045546875.1 Thermoguttaceae bacterium
GGTTGTTGTTCGCACCTGTCAGCTTGCCGCCGTTAATAATATATCTAAGGCTATTGTCGTTAAAGTAGGAAATATTGCAGCCGCCAAGGACGTCGTTTGTTCCCAATACCAGTTCAGCGCCGGAATTGATGGTAACCGTTCTGCCGCCGTCTTTGGAAAACGCGCCTAAAGCCGTTGTACTGTAGCTTGCGTGAGCCTTTGTTGTTTCAACCGTACCGCCGTTGATAACAACGTCCCCGGTAAAGTTACTGCCGTTATTGGCAAACGTCTGCTTGCCTTCGCCGTTTGAATTGATAATCATTTCAACATTGCCGGTTGTCTTGCCCTGGAAGGTCAAGTCTTTGCCGGTAATATCCAACGTCAACGTTGACAAAGTATTTGTATTGTTGAAAATCTCTCCTTTGAGGGTTGTTCCACTCGTGTTGCTGTACAGACCTTTGAACGTCTGAGAATAGCCGTTCATATCCAACTGACCGTAAATGTAGCCAGATCCGGCGTTGGCGCCAAAGGGCTGAGGCGCCGCCAAGCGGATTTTACCCATTGAAGTGGCGCTGTCCCAGTTTGCCTGGACGTCGCCGGTAAAGGATCCGTCACACGACGTTCCCATAATAACCCAGCCGGAATCGGAAATAACCTTGAGTTTCCCGGAACCGGTTAAGGCTCCGGTATAAGTTGTGTCTTTACTCCAGCCGGACTTCAAAGACGATTCCGAAAGAACGTTCAGGTCGTTTGAAACGGTAATGAAGTTGTCGCTGTTTTGAATCATGCCGCCGTTGAGCTGAATAGGCTGTGAACCGATATACGGAGTAGCGCTGACAGACGTCGTTCCTGCAACGCCAATTCTCATGCTGCCTTTAACAAGCAGAGACCCCGTATACTCGCTGGCGTCGCCGGCGAATCTGAGATGTCCAGAATCGCTTCCGACGGTCAGGGATTTATCGCCTTTCAACTTGCCGGTTAACGTTATTGACTTGCTCCAGCCGCCGTGAATATCGCCGCCGTCTTTGGTAACGGTAATATCAGCGGCAAGAGTGGCGTTGTTGTCATTGTTGACAATCATACCGCCGTTAAAGGTAATTCCATTTGAGAAATTAAACGAATCGCCAACGCGCATGTATCCTCCGTCGATGGTAAGCTTTCCGCTGCCTGTCCAGTCGCCAGTGCAAAGGACGTATGAAGATTTGTCGTCAAGAACAACGTTTCCGTCAATACGAATCGCCCCGCCGTTGGTCGAAATCTTCGAGAGCGGTTTGATAGCCATCGTTTCTCCCGGAACGCCAAAAACGAGCGTACCGCTTTTGGATTGAATCGTTACTTTGGAAAGATTGCCGTTGAGAACCTGCGTTCCCGCGCCGATGTAATCTACCGCTTTTTCATTGAGGGTGATTGACCCATTATAGACAAAGGTTTTGTCAGCTGTTACGCCGTTTCCAATGACGATGCCTTTGCAGTTGGCTTTGCCGGAATCGTTGACAATCTGCGCTCCGGCTTCGCCCGTCAAACCGCCGACTTTCATCTGAGCGCCGTCCCACAAATCGACTTTGCCGGTTGCTCCAATATGAAGCGTCGCCTGGTTGTTGTCCCAGTTTTGGCTTTGATAACTGCCGTTGATAAACATGCCGTTTTTAACGTCAATAACCGAATTGGAATCCAAAGCGAATGTAACGCCGGAAGCGCCTGTGCCGGCGATGGCGGAAATCGTTCCACCTCCGTCGATGAGAATCGTTGCGCCTGTTCCGTTGATAACGACGTCCTGCCCGGCAACTCCAGAGCAAATGCCGTTGTCAATGTTATGCGTTGTAGCAGGAGTCGTGTTATAAAATTCCAGCGTTCCGCCGTTGATATTAAACGTCAAAGCGCTTGTATTGTGCGGAACCGTGTTATTATACAGCATCGTTGCGCCTTCGCCGATGTTAATCGTTGTAGACCCTAGCGTTCCCGCGCCGGTCAGTTCCAGCGTTCCGCCGGAGACGGTTGTTACGCCTGTAAAGTCGCTGTTGGCTGTCGTGATTGTTAATTTTCCTGCGTCGGTCTTTTCTAACGCGCCAGTTCCGGATAAACCGCCGGCGAGCGTGAGATTGTAATTCGCGCCGACCTGAATTGTACCGTTAGCGGTCATTTCAACCGGATTGGAATACGTAACAGGATCGTTGCTGCCGGAAACCAGCATAGCGCCAACCTTGTTAGTTCCATCAATCGTCCAGCTCGGGAGGCTAATATCAGTCGAATTAGCGTTATACCAGTTGCTGCCCGGTTCTGGTCCGGGTCCGGGATCGTCCTCTCCGTCTACGGCATAAAGCACAAGCTCATTATCTCGAGCAACAAGCGTCCAAGCGTTGGATGGCGTACCGTTGACCGTAACTTTAACACTATCGGTATCGAATTGTGTGAAATTCAGGATATCGCCGTCAATCAGGGAGAACCCGTTATCGTAACCTTTAATAACTGTCCACCAATCGTTAGCGCTGCTGCTGTTGAACGTCAAATCAATATTCCCGGATTGCAAGGTAGCAGAAGAAACATGAAGCCAGTCCGCGTCGAAGTTACCGTTACAGTCATTAAAATCGAAACTGATAGTTCCACCGTCTAGGGTCAGAGCGCCGATCGTAATTTCACTGGACGCCGACGTATCGCCAACGACAAAAGTTCCACCTTTCAAAACGATGTCAGAACTGGATATATCCACTCCAGTCTGGAACGCTCCTGTTGTAACAGTAACTTTTGAAGTTAACAGACTTGCGCCCTTTGGCACAAGGAGCGTTCCGCCTGAAACCGACGTATCACCGTAATAGGAGTTGTTTCCGGACAGCGTCAGCTTGCCATTTCCGGTTTTGGAAACAGAACCATAGCCGGAGATATTGTTACTAACCGTCTGGTCTGATTCGTGAGCAAATTCCAAAGTCGTATTATCGTTTAATGAAACTTCGCCTGATCCCAGCGTACCGGCATCGGTCAATTTAACCGTTCCTTCGGAAATCGTTGTTCCGCCGCTATACGAGTTGGCTTTGGTCATCGTCAGCGCACCTGCGCCGGTCTTGGTAATGGATCCGTTCCCGGAAACGACGCCGGAAAGAGTCAGATTCTTTCCAGAGCCAATTTCAATCGAACCGTCTCCGTTAAATATTACCGGATTGGCAAACGTTGCAGTCGAGGCGCCTTCGGTAAAGATAACGCCCCTTTTAACTGAGCCGTCAATAGTCCAATTATCAGCGGAAATGTCTTCCGTGTTTGCATAATAATACGGTTCCTGCGGTACTTGATAAAATGCAATTTCACTAAACCCGACCCGGTCGCCGCCGGTAAAACCGGAGTAAAAATTGTATCCGTTATCCAAAGCCGTCAGAACAGCTTTTTGAAACGCGTAAGTATCTCCGAAGGAGAAAGTTGCGTATTGAGACTTATTAATATAGGAATCAATTAAATACTCGTCTGCATAAACCAGATTGCCGGCGCTGTCATAGAGCTCCAAAGTAAAATCTGACATCAGATTCCCTTGATTGCCGTATCCCCAAACAGAGAAACTGTCGTACGCCGCCTGTTCTGACATTGTGAACTCAATAACAGGCGTATATCCAACTGTATAATAATCAGGAATAACGTTACTTCCAACTTTTGTATCAATCGTATACCATTCCGCTCCTCCGGAGCTTCCTGTTCCGTCAAACAGATATGTCAAAGCGCGAGCAGACGCTCTTTCCGACGCAGGAGTAAGAAATTGCGCTGATGTTGGACGAACAATAGTAGAGTCAGAGCTCATTGGAGCGTTATAAATTACAGGCGTAGTAGGAGCGTCAAGGTTAGTAGGAACAGAGAAAGACACTTCTGACAAACCAACCCGGTCTCCGCCACTGCCAGTGCCTTTGTAGTTGCTGGTAAGGGTCATTTCAACTTTCGACACATTTTCAACGGTTGGGAACGTAAATTCGTCTCGGGTCTGATTCGTTGTATGCGTCATCGTAAAGCGGTATTGAGATGGATCGGCAACTGAAATCTGCGTTCCGCTGGCGTCATAGAAAGTCAGATTAAAGTCTTTAAGCGAGTTGCCAGAAACGTTATAGCCGTTTACTCCAATGCCTGTAAGCGTTCGAGGTCCGTCATACGTAAAAGTAAATACCGGGTTTGGATTCGTTCCGTTATAGTAACCGTTAGTAGCATCTGCAACATTGGTAACCCATTGAGTCGTAATATTGCCGTCAAACAGGTTGCTGACAGGCCAGTTTTGATACGTGGGAACGTTGACCGTTCCGGAAGTTGGCGTACCTTCAGAGACAACGTCAAACATAAGATTCCCAACTCCAAAGCGATCGCCGCCGTAATTTTCTGTCATTGTAATCTTGACAAATCTCGCATTCGTTGGAGTTGTGAGCGGCAAGCTCATATAGCTTTGAGGAATTCCAGTAAACGTTTGAGTATAAACAGGCGTTGCATTGATCGCGGGCGAATCATAGAATTCCACCGTCATCGCTTTGACAATATTGCTAGTCGCGCTGTATGGAGAAACCGAAATAGCATTAATTGTTCGAACGGTTCCCAAATCGCAAAGCATGACTGGAATCGTATCGTTCGCAAGAGTATAAGGCTTACTGTTTGCCTGCGTACACCATCTAACAGTGTTGGTGTCGTCGCCAGTGCTGAAATTATAATTACCGTACATATCGTTGCCTTCACGGTAATTATAATTTCCAGCCGCATTCAATGCGTTAACGCGAACTGCGTAAATCAAATCCGCCTGAGCTGAACTTGACAGAAAAAGCCCCAGCGTAAGAAAAGCAATTCCACCGAGCGTTAAAATACGTGAGAAGGAAAAACGGTCTTGGGACTTGGACATATTTTTACTCCATAATAAATTAAAGGAAAATATTTATAGTTCTATACTTAATATATATTATACATCAGATTTTTTAATTTTGAAGATCTGAACAAAAAATTTTGAGAATTTTTTAGGAAATAGTAAAATAGTTAAGATAAGTTAAAATACCAAAACAGGGCAAATGACCAACGGGGAACAGATATTGGCAAACGCGCAGCAACACGGATTGACTCTCCCGCCAACGGGGGCGGGAGAAACGTCCACGAACCAGGTTCAATCACGTGCAATCGGTTGACTCATACAACGAGAGTCGATTATTTCAACTCTTCCAGTTTTTTAAGCGATTCAGCGGCTTCTGCGTTTCCTTGATCAGCCGATTTTTTTAACCATTTCTCCGATTCTGAAACGTCTTTTGCAACGCCGTCGCCCTCGAAATACATAATGCCCAGATTGTACTGCGCCTGTGGATCACCCTGTTGAGCGGCTTTGAGAAACCACTTTGCCGCTTCTTCGTTATTCTGATCAACGCCGTCGCCGGTATAATAGCAAACGCCCAGAGTACATTGCGCTTCCGCCAGCCCCTGATCCGCCGCTTTGCTGAACCACTTTATCGCTTCCGCTTTATCCTGCTTAACGCCGGCGCCTTTATTATAGCAGGCGCCCAGATTGTTTTGCGCTTGCGCAATCCCCTGCTCTGCCGCCAAGCGGAACCACTTTACCGCTTCCTCGTAATTCTGTTCAACGCCGTCACCGGCAGAATAGCGATTACCCAAGTCGAATTGCGCTTCTGCGTTGCCTTGTTCCGCCGATTTGCGAAACCATTTTACCGCTTCCTCTTTGTTTTGCTCAACGCCGTCGCCGTCGTTATAACAGGCGCCCAGATTGTATTGGGCTTTGTCATTTCCCAATTCCGCCGCCTTTCGCCAAAGCTCAACAGCTTTCTGCTTGTCAACAGAAACGCCGTCGCCTTTATAGTACCGACAGCCCTGATAATAAATATCTTCCGGGCTATTGGAATAAGCGCTCACCGTAAAAAATGAAACTGCCATAAGCAGCATCATCAGAACAATAAAGTTTCGATTGGATGTCATTGTATGCCCCTTTCTTTGCATTGTTAAAATAACGAATTATTTATAATTATTAAAATCATTCATCAATAACTGAACAGGGGAGGCAAGTAATTTTCCGGCTGTGAACGTCATACGCGATCCGGGTGCATCGGTGCGTATGTGTAAAAAAGAGTTGAACCGCTAGCGGTTCAAAGCGTAACTGCGCTCCTGTTGGTCGCTTCGTTACCGTCTTTCAATCAATCGTTTTATCAATCGTCCGAATCATCGTCAATGGGAGCTGTTGACGCATCTGATTCTATTTCGTCCGACGAAGAGTCGTCCTTCTGCTTGAAGCTGTCGGGAAGAGGGTATGCTTCTGGGAACGCCGATTTGACATCGGTTTTGAAAAGACGCATAATCTCCTTCACAAGAGGTCGATTTGCAATCTCGTTTACAAATTTACTTTGAGAGCGACGCTGTTCTTCCGGGGTCGGACCTTGATTGGCGTTAGGAAGCAGTTTGAGTTCAATGGATATATTTCGTCCAAAATGGCGATTGACTGCGTTTTGCAGTTTCGTGAAATTCTCCGCATTGTCCCAGCTTTTATATCCAAAACTGTGATTCCAATTATAGGTTATTTCAATCGTATTGGGATTGACCGCTTTTACCGCACAGTACGATCTGGCGTTATCCAGTATAAGCCCTTCTAAAAAGGACTCCAGAATAGCGTCGAGTTCTTCTTTTAAGGACTCGGGGTTGATTGAGCGAGGCGCGCTGTTTAATTCGGAATTCGGAGTTGGGAATTCGGAATTTCGCAAGCGTTCTTCGGTGTCTGTAACAGTTTCCCGCTTAGCGTCAACGGTATCTTGTTTAACAGCTGAATTATTCTCACTATTCCCTGGATTCAGCGGCGTTTCTCGAGCCGGCGGGACGAAGGTAGAATTAGAAGCGTTTTTTTGGGCAAAGACCCCTTTCAACCCGCCGCCCAAAGCACGGTTGGGGTCAACGAAAGGGCGATTCTGTGGAGGCTGTTGAGGCGGAGCGGAATCTGCTTGGCTGGATTGGGCGCCGCCGTTTAATTCTGGAGGAATATTGGCGCCAGAAAACCCTGCGGGTATTCGTAACGTACGACCACCCGATACAGGAGCGTTAGGCGCAGCGCTGCGAGGTTGCGGGGCGTTCGTTCTGGCGCCGTTAGCATTATCGCGTCTCTCTTGTGCTGGAGCAATTGTTCCGCTTCGCAGCTGATGAATCATAACGGCAATTGAATCCAAATCGTTAAGCCGAGAAATGCGCGTCAGGGCAAGCTCTGCCAGAATTCTGCCCAACGTAGTAAACCGCATCCTGTCCAACGTATGATCAATGATTTGCAGCGCCGCCATAACGGTTTGAATTCCCATTGAATTTCCCGCTTGGCGAAGCAATCCTTCGTAGTTCGGAGACGTATAGAGCAACTGATTTTTCGTCCCGCCAGAAAGGAGAACCATCATATCCCGGAAATAACCGCACAACTGTTCCAGAAAAATAGCAGGATCGCGCCCCTGACTCATCGCGGAATCGAACGCTGTAAGAACGTCGTGAGTGTTCTTTTGCGACAGATTTTGAATGAGTTTCAGGGTAAAATCTTCATCCGTCGTTCCTAAAACGCTATGGACGTCTGCAACGGTAATATGTTCTGGCGCAAACGCCAATAATTGTTCCAACAGAGATTGCCCATCTCTCATCGACCCGGCAGCGCGACGAGCCAGCATTTCCACCGCGTCTTCTTCCGCCGTTGCGCCTTCCTGAATAATGATGGATTTGAGACGCTGGGCAATTTGCTGAGTTTGAATTCCGGCAAAGTCAAAACGTTGACAGCGCGAAAGAATTGTAATCGGTATTTTCGTCGGTTCAGTCGTACAGAAAATAAATTTGACGTGAGCCGGCGGCTCTTCCAGAGTTTTAAGCAAGGCGTTAAACGCCTCGCGGGTAAGCATGTGGACTTCGTCAATAATGTAGATTTTGAACCGACTTCTGGTTGGACGAATATTGGCGCCTTGCCGTAACGCGCGGATTTCGTCAATCCCGCGGTTAGAAGCGCCGTCAATTTCCAGAACGTCGGGGTCGTCTCCTGCCGCGATTGCCAGGCAGGATTCGCACTGACCGCAAGGCTGTGTTGTCGGTCCGTTTACGCAGTTGAGAGCTTTTGCCAGAATTCGGGCTGTTGACGTCTTCCCAACGCCTCGCGCCCCGGTAAACAGATAAGCGTGCCCAATTCGACCGCTGGAAATGGCGTTTGACAGCGCCGTTTCGACGTGTTCCTGACCGATAACGTCGGTAAATGTTTGCGGACGGTATCGCCGCGCAACGACCATATAATCTGTAGACGCGTCTGCCATGGGAGAGTGATTAGTGCATAGTGATTAGTGCATAGTAATTAGCGCTTAGTGCATAGGAGAGGAACGCTTGCGTCCTAATTGCTAATTACTAATTGCTAATTGCTAATTAAAAAAAGGACTCCGAACGGGAAACCCGATGCACAGAAAGGGTGTCGCTTATGGCTGCTGGCGTTAACCCCTGACCAGGTTCACGATCCTCCCTTGC
>JAZQDP010000104.1:0-5485 GCA_045546875.1 Thermoguttaceae bacterium
CACATGGGCTTTTCTCCCAAAATGCCGCCGGTCGGGGTGTCGAGCTTGATCTGGGCTTTGCGAGTTGCCAGATTGATAACCTCGCACGGATGACCTGTTCCGTCGAGGACGCATTTGGCTGTTACCATCAGCGGATCGACGAACATGCCCAACTTCTGAACCGGTCCCCAGTTGAGAACCAGCCCGCTGACGCGCCCGTCTTTGAAGACGACGTCTTCCACCGCCATGGAATTAAAGACAACGGCTCCCGCCTTGATAGCGGAGAAAATCAGCCCGCTTGCCAATTCGACGGAATCGACGGTGTTGTATCCCGGCGCGTTGTCAACCGGCTTGTGACCAACGCCGATTTCGTCCAGAATGTCCAGCACGTCGTCCTGAACGACAACGTTGTTAAACAGCATCCCGCCGCCCCAAACGCCGCCGCCGGGCGCCAGATGACGCTCGAAGACAGCAACCTTCTTCCCGCGTTTGGCGAGAATGCGCGCTGCGGTCAAGGCAGACGGTCCGCCGCCAACCATAGCGACGTCGACTTCCAAATTAGACAACAGCTTGGAGCTGTAGGACTCAATGATTGCTCGAGAAATGATGTTTTCTGAAAGAGCCATAACATTTTCCTTTCATTAAAAAATGAAGGAAATTGCGGAGCAAAGATGATTCCAGAACGTTCAACAGAACGCCCTGGAACAGTCTAAAAATCAAATTAATTGATGGTTAAATAATCTAAAAGCTCACGTAATTTCCTACGCCGGCATTACCCGGATCAGGTTCAAAGGGTGCATCTCAGCCTCCCACCGCGGGAAGCGCCCCCAAAATAGTTTCGATTAAATTTTTGATTTAACAAATCTGGTAAACATTAGCCAGATTTAGAAATTCGTTTCGCCCAAGGGCTGACGGTCCATGGACAGGTTAAGGAAATCCCAAACGGACAGGTCTGTAATCTTACTTGGCTTTGATGTGCTGATTCCAGACGTCTTTTGAACAGAATCTGAAATAGTATGGACGCTGCCATCGCAAAAAGCTACGTTAATTGCTCCTGGATGTTGAGAGCGAGGAGCCATCTGAATAACATCGCTACCAGTTGTACATGGCATTTTCATTTGACCAAGTTTAATGGCGCCAGTTTTTCCAATAACTTTGGAACAGGCTGAAAATTTGTCGCCGTCGTAGTTAGATCCAGTTTTATAAACTGCATTTGGTCCGTTAGCTTCGCTCCCCCAACCGTGTCGCACTGCTACCGAGGCAGGTCCGATTGCCCATGTACCGCGAACATCGTCTTCATTGACGCCTGCGCGAAGTTCCAAAACCAGAATCGTATTGCTGGCGCCGTCTACAATTTCAGCGTTGGTGCAGGAACGCATTGGTCCCATAACGCCTTTGTAAAAACGATCTTGCCAATATTTGGTATCGTACATATCTGACAGTTTTCCTAATCCGACGTTAGCGCCATAACAAGTTCTTCCCCATCCAATTGGAGTGGAAGATGTCGATGTCGGATAATATTTTTCTGAACCATTTGGATCTGAAGGACAAATAAACGCCTTAACATTGACGTCGTGCCCAGCATCTTCCAAATTGAGGGGGGCGTCTTCCAGGTTTTTGCCCTGTGATGCAGTGGTTGACCCGGTTCTGCCTCTGCCGCTTCCGCTTCCAGAAGAAGTTGAAACGCCTTCGTACATTTTATCGTGAAGCCAATCGTACAGCGCGCCCTGCTCTATATAGGGCATAACGTTAATAATCCAGTTTTCTCGCAGTCCGCTGGTCGTAGACGCTTTTGCAGCTTCCGCTTTTATAGCCGATTCATTAGCTCCAGCATAATTGATTGCACACGGATAGCTTTTATTTTGGGCTTCGTAGTTGTTGCAAGCCAAAGCCATCTGTTTAATGTTATTTTGGCATGTCATTCTTCTGCCAGCTTCTCGAGCTGATTGAACAGCAGGAAGCAACAATCCGACTAATACGCCGATAATGGCAATTACAACTAACAACTCAACGAGCGTGAAACCGCTAATGTTTGTTGAATATCGTGAATTTCGTTTCATGGTAAGTCAGCTCCAGAGAAAATAACTTTTGCCCTAAAAGAGAACACAACACTCTTTATCTGTTTAAATTATAAACTATTAGAAAAGAAAAACAAGGGGGATTTATAGAAAAAAGCAAAATTGACGTCTTTTTTTTGGCAAAATGGAAACATAGGCGATTTAGACGGTTTGAAAAAATACAAGTGATGATATTTCTCGTTGCATCTCAATCTTGTCGTCCCCCTTGTTGATGAATTATTGGTTGGTATAATGTTAATAATTATGGAAATAGGAATTATTGATTACGGAATGGGCAATCTTCGCAGCGTCCAAAAAGCGTTTGAGCGTATTGGAGTGCAAGCGGGAGTAATTAGTTCTCCGAAAGAAATTGCCAAAGTAAATCGCGTTGTTCTGCCTGGCGTTGGCGCGTTTCGGGACGCTATTGCCGAATTGAAACGTCTGGAATTGGTTGAGCCTATTCGACAATTTATTGATTCTGGCAAACCATTTTTAGGGGTATGTCTCGGACTGCAAATGCTCTTTGATATTAGTTACGAAAACGGGGAATATCAGGGCTTGGGGATTATACCCGGCAACGTTGTCAAGTTTGATTTACCAAATCAGTATACAGTTCCTCACATGGGTTGGAATCAGGTTAGCTTTGCCAATAGCAGTCAGGAGGATTGTCCGATATTAAAAGGCATCGCTCCTGATTCCTGGTTTTATTTTGTTCACTCTTATTATGTTAAACCTGCAGACGACGCTGTTATTGCGTTAAAGTGTAATTATGGTATAGACTTCTGCGCCATGATTCATCAGGATAATCTGTTTGCTTGTCAGTTTCATCCAGAAAAAAGTCAGGCTAACGGACTGCACTTATTGGAAAATTTTTGTCAATTATAAATTATGCAACCTATTTTTGTTACCGGCGCAGCCGGATTTATCGGTTCCAATTTCGTTCACGACTGGCTTGCGGTTGAAAAAACGCCTGTCGTTGTACTGGATTCGCTAACTTATGCCGGCAATCTGGATTCGCTTCAGGATTTGATCGACGCCAACGATGGACGATTTACGTTTATCCATGGCGATATTACTGATTCGTCCATTTTAAAAAAGATCTATGCGGAATACAGTCCTCGCGGCGTGGTGCATTTTGCGGCAGAAAGTCATGTTGACCGATCCATCGATGGACCGGAAGAGTTCGTCATGACAAACGTCGTCGGAACGTTCCGAATGCTCGAAGCCGCCAGAGCGTACTGGTTGAATCTAAATGAAGGGCAAAAGAATGAATTTCGGTTCCTCCACGTTTCGACCGACGAGGTTTACGGTTCGCTTCCAGAGGACGACCCAACGGCGAAGTTTACAGAAAAGACTCCGTACGATCCTCATTCGCCCTACTCTGCTTCCAAAGCGTCTAGCGACCATTTTGTCAGAGCGTATTTCGATACGTACGGTCTTCCGACGATGGTAACGAACTGTTCCAATAACTACGGACCGTACCAGTTCCCGGAAAAACTCTTGCCGCTGATGATTCTCAACTGTCTTGAGGGTAAACCGTTACCTGTGTATGGCGATGGACAGAACGTTCGAGACTGGCTTTACGTTGGCGACCACTGCAGCGCTCTGAGAACAGTTCTGGCAAATGGAAAGCCGGGAGAAACGTACAACACTGGTGGAAACAACGAGCGAAAGAACATCGAAATCGTTCGAGAAATCTGTCAGACGGTCGATCGACTCCGCCCTGACCTGCCCCATAGCCCGTGCGAGTCGCTCATAACGTTTGTCAAAGATCGCCCGGGACACGATAGACGTTATGCCATAGACTCGTCAAAAATTCAAAAAGAACTGGGATGGACGCCTGCCGTTGATTTCAAAACCGGGATTGAACTTACTGTCAAATGGTACTTGGAACATTCTGACTGGTGCGAAAACGTTACGTCAGGTAAATACCGCCGCGAACGACTTGGAAACGCATAGTAGTCTAGCAATAAATATTTTAACACGAAATACACGAAAAGAACGAAACATACACGAAAAGATTATTTTAAAGGAACTATTAGCTATGATTTTTAATTTCTAAAAATCTTTCGTTAATTTCGCTTATTTCGTGTTTTTCGTGTTTAAAAATCCAACGTTGTTAGGCGTCAACTTGCCTCTACTTCGCAACCTTGATTTCGATCTTGCCGCCTTTAATATCCATCGTAATGGGAGTCAGGTCAGGCTTAAAATATTCGGGTTTTGCGATCTTTGCCAGTTCTTGTTCTGTATAGTCTGGCGCTGCTTTTGGATCGTCTGACGGGGCTTTTCTGACAGACAAATAGATTTTGCACGGTCCCTTAATAACGCCATCGTAATAATTATAGGTTGTAACGCCGTCAAAAGAGCCATCCGCATTAAGCGTTGCGGAACCTTGACGCGGAAACGTTTTGGAATCTTTGTTGGGAAGCTGGGAAACAAAGTGTACGGTCGTATCTGGAGTTGTCCAAGCTGAACCGTCTTCGTATACAACTTTTCCAGAAACCTTGACCGTTCCGTATGGATTTCCACCGCAACCGAGGAAAAGCGTTACAACAGCCAAAACAGTAGCAAGAGAAAATAATTGTTTCATGTTTAATACTCCTTTGTAAAGTGCATAGTGCATAGTGCGTAGTGCATAGGAATAAAGAGCTTATCAATTGCTAATTCAGCCCTAAAACGTCGTCCATGGAATACAAGCCGGGCTGTTTTCCCTGCAGCCAAATCGCTGCGGCATAAGCGCCTTTAGCGTAACAGTCTCGATTGGACGCTTTGACGGTAACTTCGAGCGTTTCGCCCAGCATGCCAAAAATGATATTGTGTTCACCAACGTTATCGCCAATCCGAACAGCGTGATAGCCGATTTCTGAATGTTCGCGTTTTCCGACAGCCCCTTCTCGTCCATAGACGGACTTGTCCTGCCCCATTTCCTGAGAAATGATTTGACCGAATTTCAACGCAGTTCCAGACGGCGCATCAACTTTGAATCGATGGTGCTTTTCGATAATTTCGACGTCGGCGTCCAGATCTTTTAACGCAGCAGCGGCAATTTTTGTCAACTTCATGGCAAGATTAACTGCCGGTGACATACTGGGCGCAAAAACTACAGGAATCGTCTTGCTTGCCTCAACAATATGAGTTTTCGTTTGGTCAGACAAACCCGTTGTTGCCATCACGAGAGGGATTTTCCGGGCAAAGCATTGATCGATTGTTGCGTCCGCGCCAGCGGGCTGAGAGAAGTCGATAACCGCGTCAATTGCCGTACCGTCTGGTAAAGCGGACGTAAACGGAACGCCAATCGTTCCAACGCCAGCAGCGCTGCCAGCGTCCTGCCCCAGATTTGGGAACTGGGCAAATTCAACCGCTCCGACAAGTTCCACGCGTTCGTCTTGAGTTCCAATAGCAATAAGCCGCTGCCCCATTCTGCCGCCAGCTCCAATAATTGCAATTTT
>JAZQDP010000105.1:0-4930 GCA_045546875.1 Thermoguttaceae bacterium
GGCTACGATCCGACTTCGTCATCGGGCGTTTTGAGTTCAAAGAACTGGATGCCGCAACTGTCGCCCAGAAGCTGAAAGATTTGGCGTACAGACGCCTTTTGCTGTTCTGTAACGTAGTTGTTATATTTAACGCCTGTTAATTCATTAATTCCCGTCTTCGGGAAGCTATAGAAGTACGTAACCACGCCCGGTTCGGCATCATAGATGTCGAAATCCCAGTTCATGATATGCTGTTCGACGTTGGCGGTGTCTTCCAGGGAAGTTGTCCTCATTTCATGCCCCGGTTCATCGTTTCCGCCCGGCCAACGGTTGGCGTAATCGTAAATCTGTTCCATTAAGGAAGCCATTTCTTCTTCGGTAATGCCGCCAGCGGCGATCATCGCTTGAATCGCTTCGTTTGCCTTGGCAACATCAATATTGCCGTTGATAACCAAAGAAGAATAAACGTCGTTCGTATTGGCGAAATTAGCGGAAACGTCTTTGGAGGTTCTGAAAGCATCGCCCGCTTCAAAATCTTCGCCGTCGGTTTCGCCATAAAGCTCTGTAGAGCCGTTGTTGTAAACCTCTCCAACCTTGAGGCGATATGCGCCGTAAACGCCAAAGAGCTTGTTAATGTCGTCGGAGAACGTCAGGGTTGCACGCATGACAGTATGACCAGCAGCGTCAATAACTGTGTCCAGCGCAACAGAGTCCGGATTGACGTAATAATCGTCATTGGACGTAACGGAATCGCCCGTGGCAAACAGGGTATAGTACTGCGTATTTGAATAGTTGGCATTGTCTGTTTTATCTGCGCTGAAGTAAACTTCAACCTTGTCTTTTTGTACCGCGCCGTTAGCGACCGGCATCGGAACGACCGCCGTTACCTGTAACGGGAGCGTCATAACAAAATCGAGCGTGTAATCGTCTCCTACGCCTTTTTCTGGGTCGTAACGGAACTCAAAGCCCTTGGAGTTCATCAGCTGAACGTCGCCCGTTCCCTTGATAACAAGTTCATACATGCCGTCAAGGAACGTTGACGCCGGACGAACAATGACTTCGTTCGGCTGTTCGCCAATGCCGACCCAACCCATCGAAACTTCTTCCCATTCGGAACCTTCGTTTTGACGGTACATCAGTTTGATTGCGTCCAGCGATTTGGGATCAATCGTTTGCCCTTCGGTAAACCGCAGGGTAAGCTGGTTGGGAGCGTAGTTCAAATTGGGCGAGTTAAGCAGGGAATCGCCCGTGTCCGGGAAGACGGAGACAATGTCCGGACCAACGTGAGCGCTGTCGCCCTGGTTGCCGTAGAAGTCAATCGACCAGCTGTTCAAAACGCCGGATTGCTCTCTGCCGTAATCTGTAATTCGGAGTTTCCATTCGCCGTTAGCTTGTTCGCCCCAGCAACGTTTGGTGGTAAAGGTGTAGTTGTCGTATCCGCCATCCGCCCAGAGAACTTCTCTTGGCTGAGCCAAAATAGAAACCGTCCCATCGGGAGAAATAAGCTCGATTAATAAGTCCCCTTCTGACGGGTGAACGATGTCAAGTGTAACCTGAACCGATTCCAACGCGCTAATGCTCTTATCTTCAACGTTGATGGTCGAAACGGTTTGTCTGCCGATGGTGGTTGAACTATCCGAAGCGATATAGCTACGGTGGAGTTCCTGCGGCAGGTTTTCCCACGTCAACGCGGCTTCAACTGCGGCTTTCGCGTTGATAAGACCAAAGCCATAATTATAACTGACATTATATCCCGCCCCGTTGGTAACCCAATCTTCATTTGAGGCGTCTACCTGAACGGAGGTGTCAACGAGAATTTGCTGCACGTCTCGCCAGGTCAGGTTCGGGTTCGCATCCAACATCAAGGCGACAACGCCCGAAACGACTGGAGCCGCCGCCGAGGTGCCGTTGAACGAGTTGGTGTAGTTAAGGTCTTCGTAATCGGGAATCAGAGCCGCCAATTCTTCGTCGGCTTCTTCGTTATTGTACCCTGCTTCGCCCGTGCGGTCTGTCGTCGTTGTGGCAGTGGTGGAGCTAACCAAAACATAATCGTCATCATACGTAGAGTCTCCACCAGACGGAGCAACGATTAACAGCGATGCGCCCGTGTTGGAGTACGCGCATTTTGTGCCATCTTGATTAACTGCTCCAACGGTAATCGTGTAACGAGAATTGGTGTACCCAGTCATGTTGACGTCAATATTCGCCTCACCGTCGTTGCCGGCAGAGAAGACGTAAATGGCGCCCTTGCCGCCTCGACCTTGCGCCGCGCCCGTTTCAATCGCCGCCATTTCTAACGGATCCAGCGGAACGTGTGAGTACATCGCTATTCCGTAAATGGGGTCATAAACATTCATTCCCCAAGAGTTGTTGTAGATGTCAACCGAATCCATGGCGTAATTTAATGCGTTTGCCGTGGCGTTGGCGTCTGCGATGTACTGTTCGTAATTTTCTTCAGAATTAACAATGCGAACGCTGCCGAAAGTGGCATCGTATGCAATGCCAACGCCGCCCAAGCCGTTGTTGTCTGCCGCGATAATGCCAGCAACGGCAGTGCCGTGATTTTCAGTTGCGTCTTCCGGCGCCGGGTCGGCATCGCCAGCTAGGAAGTCGTAAGACAAGTCAGGGCTGTAATTCGCCGCCAAGTCTTCATGGGTGTATTCCGCGCCTTGGTCCAGAACGGCAATCGACACACCCGTGCCGGTGGCGTATTCCCACGCGCCTTCGACGCTAATGCCGGCGTTGCCAACGGAGAAGTCACCCAAGTTCCATTGGAATTCATACAGAGGGTCGTCAATCGCGGTTGGCTTGAGAGAACGCGGAACCAACGGGTAGAAGTAATCGACGCCGGTTGCGCCTTTGAGGTAATTTGCCGCCGTTTCCCAAGCCGTGTTGGAAGAAAATTCCCAAACGTAGGCATTGTTGAGAACCGTGCCGCCCAAGTTCGTGGCGCCGTACTTGCCCGCCATAGCGGAAATGTCCGTCCGGTTGGTTACCCCGACGACCCATTTCGTTACGCTCGACATATCGACCGAATCGTAGCGATCCAGATTGGAAACGCTAACAATCGCTTGGCGAATCGCTTCTGAACCGTAGACGTCGTCCAAGCCGGTGGGGGAGACGCTTAACAGAACGCGGTCTTCGCACTGCTCGATGATGTGATTGCGAGGCTTGAGTTCAAGGGCTTTGGTTCCCTTGTGAGTGGTTTTGGAATTTTTATTATTGTTGGCAACGCTGAATAACGAACGTAATGAGCTCCAAAGGTTCATGGAGTAACTCCTTTATAAAATGAGTGTGTTGCGCCTTGCGACGCGGGATGAATGTACGTTACGAATCTGACCCGAACGGATCTGAAATAATGAAGTGTTTGCCCTGTGTTTTTTAAGTCTATACTACTAGACTCCTTATCTTATACTACTTCATACAGCATAGTATAGCTTCTGTTTTTACTTTTGCGAAGAATAATTTTTTAAATCTTTAAAACTATACTCCTCCGTATGATATTAGAACTATTATAATCGGAAAAGTTCCAACCTGTGTTCATTTCTTTAGAAAAAATCTAAAGTTTTTTATCAAATTCACTTAAAAATATTTTTTAATTACCGATTTTACCGACTTTATTGATTATTTGGGGAGTCTGACAACCTTGCAGACGGGTTGAAATAATTCGACTCTGCGGTTGCCAGATAGCTATTAGCCCCTGACTTTTAGCTTCTTCATCCTGTTTCTAACGTCTACCATTTAAGGGAACCGCGAACGCCCAAGCTAACAGCAAGGGGGGCTTTACAACAATTCTGCTCGCCTATTCAATGCGTATGGAGTCAGAAAGCAACAACTGCTCATCTGACTCCATACGCTAAATGCTCTTTATTATTCTACTTGAACTCTTTCAGAACTGTTTAGAGTTCCTTGATGAAAATGTTTCTCCAGCGAATCTGACCGCCGTGGGTCTGAAGCTGGATGTCGCCGACAGCCGGAAGCGGTTTGCTGCGATCGTAGTAGTTTTCCATGACGGTGTCTTTTACAACCTGTTTTCCGTTGAGCCAAACGTTGACAACGTCGCCTTTGATGATAATGCGGAGCTGATTCCATTCGCCGAACGGTTTGTCAGCCAAAACGAGCGGATTGGCAGCGTGCTTTTTGTTGTTCCACAGACCTCCGGAACCCTTGTCAGCGCCGAGATTCCATTTTCCGCCTTCTTTGGTGTAGTCCCAAATCTGAACCTGGGGCGTGCCGCGAAGATAAATGCCGCTGTCGGCTTTGGCAACCGTGTTGTATTCGATGAGCAGTTCGAAATCGCCGTACTGTTTAATCGTTCCAGCGTAGGACCCGCGACCGTCGTTGACCAGTTCGCCGTTTTCAACGCGCCAGTTCGCCTTGAAGCTGGCGTCTTCTTTTTCCTGCCATTTAGAGCGAGCTTCCGGGGACATCGCCGCCAATTTAGCGGGATCAAACGTCTGACCTGCTCCGTGCCAGCCGGTTAAGTCTTTGCCGTTAAACAGAGCGGTAAACCCTTCTGGAGGGGTAACAACGGCGTCATCCGCCATCGCGACTGAGCACAAAACGCCAACAATCAACAATGCAATTGTCTTTTTCATACTTACTTTCCTTTGTAAAAATTGACCTGATAAAGAACTGGAATAATAATCATTGTTAAATGATTCCGGACTAATATATTCTTTTTCTACTTGAAAATTCCCGAAAAATGAGCTATTAGCTCCTAGCCACTAGCCGCTAGCCTGGTTATTCTTGTTTCTTGCGATAATGCACGAATCTGGTTTATCAAGCTAATAGCTGATAGCTAATGGCTAGTAGCTTTCCTTATCGCTAATAGCTAGATAGTAGCTAGAGACTTAACTTCGGAAAAACTCAAGGTATCAGTATATTTAAAGTTATTCCTCTTCTGTTTGAGGCGTGTTGTCGGCTTTCAATTTGAACATTACCAGAGCCA
>JAZQDP010000106.1:0-3285 GCA_045546875.1 Thermoguttaceae bacterium
TACCTCGTCGCCGAGGTGGTTAATCACCTTAACGGCGATTCTGCCGGTTTTCGGTTTGTCAAACGGGACGGAAAGCGTCGTATTGAGGGTTTGCCACGTTTCCGGATCGACTGTCGCTTTGAGCGTCTTTTTGAGTTTGTCGTACGGGTCGTTCGTCGTGCCGGGGAAATACGCCTGACGGACGAAGAAACTCTCGTCGTTGTAATTCGTATCAATAAACCAGCAGGCGATTCCGTCCGGATCGTCAGAACGAATCTCGCCGGAACTGGGCACGTAGACGTCAACGCCTTTAAGCTGAACCTGAATCTGGAACTTCGGCGCAGGCAGAATTTCAATATCCGGCTCGCCGAAAATGACGAACAGATTTCCGCGCCCCGTGTTTTTCAAGTCGCCCGCCATGTGAAGATCGGCGTTGATTCTACCCTGTAAAATCGGGATTCTTCCGTACTTGTCCATGCCGCTGGCTTGCGGTTCGTAATTGAACGCCAGAGAAATCAAAACGTCGTGCCCCAGCTCGCCGGACTCTTTTGCTGCGCGAACCAAATCCTGACGGGAAACGGAACCGAACTCCGGACCGAGAAACAGCCCCACCCGCTTGATATCGTCGCCGACCATATACGTGCCTTCCGCAATAAGCAGCTCTTTGTTGAGCATCGGCGTCAAACTGGTAAAGACGATTTTGTCCTTCTTGTCGCTTTGCTGAATGCCGGACGTGAGTACGTTTTTGAGAATCATCTGTTCAAATCCGGCGGAGGGGAACTCCCGGGCGACGCGTTCCATCGGGTCGCGGACGGAGTCGTCGGCGTTGACTTCCATCGTTCGGAACGGCGACAGGCTTTCCACCGTAAACGGACCGGAAACGCGAACGCGTTTTTTATCTTCAACCGGTTTATCGTAAAGGTTTTCGAATTCCGCTTTGGCGGCAATTGAAGCGTCGATTTCCTTCTGACGTTCAATTCGAAGCTGCCAGTACTGGTCAAGGAGTTTCTGGATTTCCGGGGACTCCGACTCGCGGGGCAGCTCCCATTCTTCCCATTGCTTGCCGGCGGCTTGATTAATCTGTTTGCGAAGCTCTTCCAGTTTCGGTTCGTACTGTTCCCAGATTATGTCGATTTCAGCGTTGTTGGCAATCGACTTGAGCGTAATGTGAGGAATGCGCTGGTAGACAAACCCCTGTTTAATATCGCCGTGAACCGGCTGGGTTGACGGCGCGCGATGAGACATCTCGCCGATTTTCGCCTGACCTTCAACCGAATCCGCCAAAAGATAATACGGATACGCCGCGCCCATCAACCGCGCTCGCGCCAACGCAAGGGAAACCCGAGACGTATCGATCGTTATCCAACGACGACCCCACTGTTCCGCAACGTATGCCGTCGAACCAGACCCGCACGTCGGATCAAGAACCAAATCGCCCGGATCGGTCGTCATGAGAAGGCAGCGCTCTATAATTTTAGTAGATGTTTGAACTACATAAATTTTATCGTCAGACCCCATCAAGTCCGTCCATAAATTGTTGAATTCTACTGCAGCAAAATCATTTGCAAATCGAATATACCGGGGTGTACCGCCGCCTGTATATATACGTTCTGCACGTGCTAAACGTATCATATTAGGTAAGGTTGTTGACCATTGTCGACTTGGGGGAAGTTTAAAAGATTTTCCATTTAATTCAAATGAATAAAGGCAGGATTCAACCCCAGCAAACATTGTATGTAAAGAAGTTGCAGAAAACCTTTTACCCTGTTCAGGAAATGGTTTTGTCTTCGTAATGGAAGTAATCGTTCCATCAGGTAATAATACACGATTATATTGTTCAATCGTTGAGCTTGCCGTTTTATCAAAATATAATTGGTGGTATTTTAGACACTCTATTCTTTTCGCGTACCACAAAACATAATCCGCAACTGACGTTAAACCTTTAGTCCCAAGCCCCCCAGTTTTACGGACTGTAATTAGTGCGTGGAAATTATCTTCACCAAACACTTCGTCTAAAACGGCGCGAACGCGGTGTACGTTTTCATCTCCGATTTGTACGAAAATAGACCCGGAATCGGCGAGGAGGTCTCTTGCGATAACGAATCGATCCCGCAAATAGGACAGGTAACTGTTGACGCCGTATCGCCACGTGTCTCGAAACGCCTTGACCTGTTCGGGTTCTCGGGTGATGTTGTCAATCTTCCCGTCTTTGACTTGCGTGCTGGTTGTACTCCATTGGAAATTGCTGTTGAATTTGATTCCGTACGGCGGATCCATGTAAATGCACTGGACTTTTCCTCTTAGCCCTTCTCTTTCCGCCAACGACGCCATGACGAGAAGCGAATCGCCGAGAATCATTCTGTTCGTCCAATGCTGGTCGTGCTGATAGAATTCGGTTTTATCGACGTCTTTTGGAATTCCGTTGAAATCGTCAAAGAGTGAAAACTGGACTTCCGGCTCTTCCTGCTGGGCGCGCGCCTGCAAGTCGTCAACGAGCGACTTGGGGTGTATTTTCTCCTGAATGTAAATTGTCGGCGCGTTTACCACGAGGTCGGAATCGTTTTGCGCGTCTTTTCCTTTCCAGACGAGCTGGGGATCTAAATCGACGTTGCGTGGATATCGCAATTCGACGGCTTTTTCGACCGCCGGTTCAACGAGACTTTCCGCTTCTGCCGGCGGTATATTCTTCCGCTTTGACGATTTATGAATAATGGTTTCGACTTTAACGGTTTCTTTTTTCTTTGCCATGATATTATTGGGTTGTGTTGGTTGGTCGTTTGAATGTCGTTTTATTGGCGAGCCGGGGTGCGGCAGCGAGGCGCCGCTCCCAATCCTCGCTACCGCACGTTTGCCAAAATTCGCTCCCGTTGGTCGCTATTGTTATTTTAACGTTGATTTCGTCGATTGTTAGGCGAGCCGGGGTGCGTAAGTTGGCGAGCCGGGGTGCGTAAGCCCCCGGACGGCGAGGCGCCGCTCCCAATCCGCGCTACCGCGCGTTTGCCAAAATTCGCTCCCGTTGGTCGCTATTGTTATTTTGATATTTGTTTCGTCGATTGACCGGCGAGCCGGGGTGCGTTAACCCCCGGAACAATTGGACGCGATAGCGTCCAATTAAATGAATACAATATTGATTATATTGTTTTTTCAATGTATTATCAATGCGTTATTAGTCGTTATTTTCAATCGTTCGCGATGTATTGGAACTATATTAGGTTATTGGTCGTATTTTACCGGGGGCTTACGCACCCCGGCTCGCCAACGTTTTATCCCAATTCTATCGGTTGTCGTTTACCAACGTTCGCGATG
>JAZQDP010000107.1:0-2633 GCA_045546875.1 Thermoguttaceae bacterium
CCACCCTGCTGACCCGATGCCGCCGGTTTCCCACCCCCCCCGTCCGTTCCTCCACCCGACGCCGCCAGCAGAAGATAAGCATGAACCGACTCCAGTTCAACCTCCTTCTCCTGCCGTGTCAGAGCCGCCAAAGCCCGCTCCAAAAGTAGAGCAGGAACCGCCAAAGCCAAGCATTCCTGAACCTCCTCAAGCGCCGCCGACTCCTCCGAAGCCGGTTCAGCCGCAATCAACAACGTCTGCATCTACTTCTGCCAAACCGGCGGGGGGAATGACGTATACTTTCCAGCCTCGCGCACAGGTTCCGCCGCAAAATGCCAATCCTCCGGTGCGACGTCCTGCTCCGTCTGCGCAACCTTCCGTTCCGCCACGACCTGCTGAACCGGAACAGCGTATGCCGGGAGAATCGCGAGTTCGAACAAAAACTGTTGAGCAGGAACATCCGGGCTTAAAGCCGATTAGTCAGTCGAATCGCAACAAGTATGGCATTCCTCAAAAGCCGGCTTCATCAGTTTCCGCTCCCAAGCGAGACGTTCCTCCGCCGCTTCCGCCGGAACCGCTCCGACCGGATAAGGTTCGCCCCAGCGATTGTCTCTGGGCGTTCCCGGAAGAAATTCCGCTGAGCAAAACTGCTCGACCCGTTCGCAACGCTCCGGTTGTTGACACTCAGGGACGATTGGTCTTTTATTCTCAAAACAAAGTAATTTGCCTTGACATTTCCGAAGATCAGCCGCAAGTCGCGTGGGAATACGCTACGGGTTGTCACGTTCCTGGCGCTATCGTTCTGGATAAAGAAGGTTGCTATCGATTCCATTCGTTAGACGGGTTCCTGCACTGCATTGACAGTCAGGGACGCATGGTATACAAACCGTGCGACGTTGGCGAGCCGCTGGGATTCGCTTCGCCGATTGTTGCTCCCACGGGCGATACGCTCATTTGCTCTTATGAAGGCGGATTGACGCTGGTTGATCTTGACGGGAAGAAACAGCAAAAACCGTATTTCCGTTCCCGCACCAAGTTGGACGCGCCTGCAGTGATCTGTGGTCATACGCTTTACGTTGGATCTGAAAGCGGGTTCCTGTTTGCGCTTGACATGCAAGAGACGAAAGCCGTTTCCCTTTGGGATCAGGTTCACGAAGTCGGGTACACCGGCGGGTTCCTCAACACGTCTCCCGCTGTTTTGCAGGACGGAACGCTCGTCGTTGCCAGCCGAGACAACATCCTTCAGGGATTCGGACCGGACGGCTCTGTTTTATGGCAATGCAAAATGCCAGGACAGATGTTGGGTTCTCCAGTTGTTGACCGCGAAGGCGACATTTATATCGGCTGTACGTTCTCCCGCCGTTTGGGCGAACCGGGCGCTTACATGTGTTGCGTTGACGGTCAGACGCTCCAAATGCGCTGGCAGTACGAAGCCGGCGGCATGATTGAGTCAACTCCTGTTTTGGGCGAAGACCACATGCTTTACTTTGGCGATAACACTGGCATGATGTACGGAATATCTACCAGACGCGGCGATGTCCGTTGGACGGGCAAGTTCGAGTCGGCAATTCGTTCTGCCGCTGTTATTGTCAAGCCAAACGTGCTTTGTTTTACCCTGGATGACGAAGTTCTCGTTGGAGTAAAATGCGAATCTTCTGCCATGGCAACAGACAACGGGTCTGGCGGTTGGCCAAAACTCTGTTCTGACTTGGCAAATTCCGGCAGAGCGCGATAGTTCATAGTATTGAGTGGTAAGTATTAAGTGGTAAGGACGCAAAGCGATCCTCTCACTAACCACTAATCACTTACCACTAACTTCCTTTCCCCCCCCTTAACCCAAAAAGGACTACAAAAATGATTACACGAAGAGATTTATTACTTGGAACCGGCGCATTCGCGTTGGGATCACTCTTTGCTCCAGCGTTTTCGTTCGCTGAAGAGAAAAAGAATATTCCGATTTGCTTGCAGCTGTACTCCATTGGCGGCATTTCCAACGATCCCGCCAAACGGTTTGCAGAACTGGCGGCTATGGGATACAAAGGCGTTGAATACGCCGGTTTTGGCGGAAAGTCTGCCAAAGAACTCCGTAAATTTCAGGACGACGCTGGTCTGTTCTGCACCGGTTCTCACACCGGTCGCGGTCAGATTGAGAATCTGGAAGAACTCAAAAAGACGATTGAATTCCACGTTGAACTTGGCGCCAAGTTTATCATTTGCCCCGGCATGGGCAACAACGGCGTAGACGGCTGGAAGAAAGCGGCGGAGAACTTCTCCAAGGCAGCTGAAGAAGCGGCAAAAGCCGGCTTGTATGTTGGCTATCACGCTCATCAGCACGACTTCGACATCGTCGACAAGGAAAACAATCTTTCCAGCTGGGAAGTCTTTGCAGACAACTCCTGCAAGTGCGTTCAGCTTCAGATCGACCTCGGACACTGCGTCAATCGCGGCGCTGATCCCTACAAGCTCATTGCCAAGTATCCGGGACGAACCAAGACGATTCACATCAAGGAATCCGACAACAAGATCATCGGCGAAGGTCGCGTTGACTGGAAGAAAGCGATTGAACTGTGGAAGACCGTCGGTGGAACGGAAACCTACACCATCGAATACGAAGGTCCGATGAAACGCATGGGAGCCGTCAAGCTGGGTCTGGA
>JAZQDP010000108.1:0-1928 GCA_045546875.1 Thermoguttaceae bacterium
CACAGAACGACATGGCTACGATCCGACTTAATGCGTTATCCACAGCCACCAACGCATTTTTCACAAACGTTTCCCGCAAGTTTTCCTTCACGTTGGTCAAGCCTTTGGCAAAGCGAAGAGTTTCTTCATATATGCCGTCAATCAGCTCGATAGGAGTTTCCCCTTCCTTGCCTTCCAACAGCTTCAACGCGTACATGGTTACGTCGTACATGTATTGATTGCCCACGTTTTCGGGGTTTGTTGTGAAGACCGCCGCATCCGACCAAAGCACGCTTTGCACGCCGACGCCAACACCGTATGCGGTTTCCGTTTCGATGCGGCAAACCACCTGCCAAAGCTCGGATAAAAATCCGCCCTTAAATCCAAAAGGGGCTTTTAACTTTTCAGGAACGTACGTACCGCTCGTCTTTACTATTTTCATTCTAAATCAATCCTTTTTCCCGTCTTGCTCGATTCGTATGCGGCAAGAATAATATCCACAGGCTTTCTGCCCTCGTAGACGTCCACCATAGGCGCTCTATCTTGTTCGATTGCTTCAATCAGGTCGGCAAACTGCGCTTTATGGTATTTACAATTGATTGCCATAGGATCAGCCCCGGATTTAATTTGCGTATCCTTGACCTCTACCTTTTCTCCCGCAACGTCCCAAGCCTTAATCTCGTCTTCTTCGATTTTAATCGTACCTTCCGTACCTGTAATCTCCAACATTCTGGGATAGCCAGGGTTCGCAACCGTCGTACCGTGGATAGAACCGATTGCGCCGTTTTTGTACTCTACAATCAAATACGCGCTGTCTTCTGTCTCAATATCCCTCGCCTGGGTACGGCAAAGAGCATATACATTCTTTACACCGCCCATTAGATACTGGATAAGATCAACCCCGTGGATGCCTTGATTCATGAGCGCGCCACCGCCATCCATCGCCCAAGTGCCTCTCCAACCGCCCATCGCGTAATATTTGGGCGAGCGGTAATACTTCCCGCTGAAATCCGCAAGCAAAATTCTGCCAAGCTTACCGCTGTCAATCGCCTCTTTCGCCTTTTGAATAGCCGGGGTAAAACGAAGCTGCGTAACAACTGCTATTTTCGTTTTATTTGCTTCCGCCGCTTGCACAACGTTATCCAGCTGTTCCTTCGTGATCGCCATCGGTTTTTCCACGATTACGTGCTTGCCCGCTTTCGCCGCCTTAATCGCCAACTCCGCATGCAAACCGCTGGGTACGCAAATATTGACAATATCTACTTCCTTGCAGGAAAACAGCTCATCCAACGTTGAAAAAACCTTACAGCCCTTATAACCGCTTGCAAATTTTTCAGCGTTTTCCCGCCGTGTATCATAGACGCCGTACAAGTTCCCTTTCTCCAATTCCTGAATTGCTTTCGCATGAAATTGCGAAACTGCACCGCATCCAATAATTGCAAATTGTTTCATTTTTACTCCCATTTCTTATGCCAATTTTGCCAAATCGTCCAAGTTCACTTCCGTACGCATCTTTTCACCGTTCAACAAACGAGCAATTTCTTCGCATACGTGCAACGCAACACGCTTCAAACCGTTCGTAGAAGTACCTGCAATATGGGGGGTAAGTACCACGTTATTCAGTGCGCGAAGTTCGTTGTCTTTCGTAGGAGGTTCGGGATTCGTAACGTCGATGCAAGCGAAAATCCTGCCTTTTTTCAATTCGGCAATCAAATCCGCTTCATTGACAATCGTTCCTCGCGCCGTGTTGATTAATATCGCGCCGTCTTGCATCAAGCAAAGATTGTCTTTGTTGAGCATATTTTCCGTCGCAGGAATGGCAGGCGCGTGGATGGATACCACGTCGCTACGGCGCAAAAGCTCGTTCAGCTCGACCTTGGTTGCCCCTATTTCCCTAATTTGTTCCGCTGTCAAAATGGGGTCGTACAACAATACGTCCACGTGGAAAT
>JAZQDP010000109.1:0-2202 GCA_045546875.1 Thermoguttaceae bacterium
GCGAAACTTCGCCCACGGACCAGGACAACGTTACCTATCGTCTTCGCGCGGAGAAAGGAAACTTGACTTCGGCTTGGCTATGCTTTACAATGGACGTGAAGGAAAGGGAAGCGTCTAAATGTACCTACAATAAGGTGGAGATGCAACGTGAGGGTGAAGACGAAAGCGGTTATTACGAATATTGGATTTGTACGCTTCCCAAGCAGGGCAGCTCGTATAGCTACCATTTCGAATGTGAAAATAAACTTGAAAAAGTGTGGTTTGACGCAACAAACGAAGTTCTTGTTGACGAGCCTATGTATCGCACGTCCGACTGGTCGGTATTGATCAATTATTCCACGCCCGATTGGATGCACGGGGCTATTTGGTATTCCGTGATGCCGGATTCCTTTAATAACGGCGACGTTACGAACGATAAGATTTATCAAGAAAGTTTTAGCGGCGCAACGTCGGGGAATTGGACGACGGTAAGGCAAATGACGTGGGGAAATACCCACTTTTCCGCAAACGATTGGTTTGGTGGTGATTTGGACGGTATTACCGAAAAAAATTATTATCTGCAAAGCATGGAAGTAGATTCATTGCAAATCAATCCCATTTGGTATACCAACCACAACGCAGGTTACGGCGCATACGATTTAACAATGGTGGATAGCGCGTTTGGTAATTCTAATTCCTTGCATACGCTTATCGACGGCTTGCATGAAAACGGCATCAAAATTTCTTTGGATGCAGTGTTGCAATACTACGTTGCAACGGGTAAAATCAGCGATGCGGCGGATATTTTCCCGATTGATATTACGGAAGAAGATGATTTGCGTTATACGGTTGTGTATGATGAAAACGGCGAAATTTTGGCAGGCAGATGGGGCAACGAAATTGATTTCTCGTCGAAAGCTGCTCGTGATTGGCTGTACGCGCAGCCGAAATCAGTGATTCAATTATACTTGACGGAATACGATATTGACTGTTGGCGTTTGGACGTAGGCGCTATGCTTGCTGGTACGCAGGTCGGAAATTGGGATAATTCTTATCAAATTTTAAACGATATCCGTAAATACGTAAAAGGTATCGACGAAGAAATTGGTTTTATCAGTGAAACGGCAACCGATTCTCGCTTGAATAAACTGCCTGCGGACATTTTAAAAAATAGCGGTACGATTGACAGCTATTGGAATTATAATTACACCGACCCCGTTCGTCTTTGGACTTCGGGCACGACGACGGTCGGCGCGCTTGCAAACAGTATGTACAACGGCGTTGTGCGCTTACCGAGGGATATGGCGAATAGCAGCTATAATTCCCTTTCCACGCACGATAGATCCAGAATTTATCAAGAATGTCAAAATTACGAATCTTTGCTTGCGGCAACGCTTTTGAATTTAACCTACGTGGGCGCTCCCGTTATTTATTACGGAGACGAAGTCGGGGTGCAGGGCAATCCCTATCCTTGGCTTACGGGTGGCCCGCCTTCGGGATTCGGTTCGTTTAACTGGACGGAAAGTGAGTGGGATTATTATATTTATAATTACTATCGTAACCTTACCAACCTTCGAAAAACGTACAAAAACACTTTCACGGAGGGCGCATTTATCGAGTTGGAAGTAAACGAGGGACAAAACTATTACGCTTTTGGTCGTATGAATACAGATGGAAAAGTAATGGTCGTACTCAATCAAAATACGGATACGATCAAGGGCGTTACCTTGGATGCGAAAAAGTTGTCGATAAAAGACGGTACAGTGATAACGGATTGGATTTCTGGACAATCGTATAAGGTGAAAAACGGCAAAATTAAGGTGGACGTTTTACCAGGCGGCGCAGCTTTGGCTGTTGGGAAGGGCGGCAATTTTGTGGAAAGATACGAGCTGGTTCGTCTTGGCGTTGACTATACGAAAACGGAATGGACGGACAAAAACGTTTTTACCATTGACGGCAAATCTATTTTGAACGGTGCGTGGGATACAGCGGAATTTGCTTGTATACCTATGTTTAATAATGCTTCGGTGTCTGCAAAGGTCAGCGGTGCGATTACGCTTATGCTCCGCAATAGTGCAGTGACGAACAGCGAATATTATGCGGCGCTTATCAAAGATAAGACGTTGGAAATTTGGGCGCGCGAAAGCAAGGGTGCTATTGCGAAGAAAATTTACGCTTGTTCGGTAAACGACGGGGATAGTATTAAGATTGAAAGAACGAATG
>JAZQDP010000110.1:0-2049 GCA_045546875.1 Thermoguttaceae bacterium
ATAACGGCTTCGGTTTTCTCTTTGGCCGACATTCGCGGATCGTCATATATCCGGTTAATTTCCTTCTGGACTTTCTGGATCTGCTTTTTGCTTCCTTTAATTGTCCGATATGCTTCCAGTTCGAAGGCGTGCTGCTGCTTATACAAAGACTTCGCTTCGCCCGTGCGTTGATTGTATGCGGTGTTTATCTGCATAAAACGCCCGTAGTTTGTCGCAAATTCTTGATAAGACTTGCTGCGCGTTCCGTCCGGAATAGTCCCAAATAAAGCGCCGACAATAGGGATGTCTTTTAATATTGTCACCCTTGCCGGCACCTGTTCACCGTTCCAACGCTTAAACTGATCCAACATTGTATCGCTAAGTTTTACGGCTTGTTTACCGACTGTTGAGAATAAACCGGAAATGGTATTATCCGCAATGGCCGGCGATATCCCGGCTTTTTCGCCGATATAAGTCGCAAGCTGCGACGTATTTTTGTTTTTGCGTTCTTCCGGTGGCAAACTGTCAAGCCACTTCGGATAAATCGGCCGCCCCATAAAGAAGTTATAATTCGTTACGGCTTCAACGGCCACTTGTCCGACCGGTGTTAAAAGCGATCCGGAAGTCTGAACGGGACTCATTGATCCGATCATACCGGAAACAAGTTCCCACCATTCGCGCGCTTCCGGCTTTTCACCTTTATAACCCCAGATCATAAAGTCTTCGAATGCTGTCCCCATATAACCGACTGTAAACGGCTTCGGAAACGTTACCGGTTCTTCTCGTCCAGGAATAAAAAAGCACCAGTTATTATCGCGAACATAATCCGGAATTTGCAACCAGCGTTTCCGTTCGTCGTCCGGCGCACCATAAAGATAATAACCGGTTATTGCGATCGAAGGGAAGGCGATCGTCGCCAGCGAATTAAAAACAAACGCTTTCGGATTATCCGTTGCTGTCCGGACAAGTTTGTTTGCCGATTGTAGCCCGACATTAAAGAACGGGACAATGCGGTTTATAAGACGGCTTATTTCGCCGCCACGTCCGAAGTCGACCGTTGCTTCGCGGCTTTCAACTGCTGCGGCCAAGTCTGACAATCCGGCTTGTTTTGCCTTCATGAACGCGCCAAGTCGCGTCGCTTCTTCAACGGCTTGCGACGGTTTTCCGATTGCTGCGTTCCAACCTTTCACAATAGCCGAGAACGGCGACATTGCTATATTTGCGTAACGCTTCCAGTCATTCCAGCCGGTGTCTTCCATTATCTTTAACGCACGGAAAACGCGCCCTTTAGGGTTCTTTAATTCTTCAAGGTATTTTTGCGCGCCTTTTTCCGACCAGTCATAATAACCACCGCCAGCACCGCCCGAACGTTCCCATTCATTATAAAGCTGGCCTTTACCGACGATCTGCGTTAAGGCTTTGATCGTGTGTAACGGGTTCGTTCTCATTCCGTCCTTTGTCTGCACAAACGCCGTAAACTGATCTTTAATGAAGTTTCGAATGATAAAGTTTGGCGTTGTTGTTGCCCCCCAGCGTAGCACTTTCGCCGGCGCACCGATAACCGATAGCGCCTTCGAAACAAATCCAAGCTGGATCGGGCTTAACTTGTGCATTGCTTCATAAATCGGCTGTGCAACCTCAATATACTTCTTTTTGCCGTTCTCGTAATATTCAATTACATTTCCGAACGGTTTTTGTTTAGAAGGCATGAAGACGTCCGTTTCGATTTCTTCCATTGCCGTTGCCGACGAAGGCCGAATATCTTTCAAGAAACGAAGCGCCGGGACGTCGAAGATTTTTTCAATGGCTGCGTATGTATTCGGCGCCGCCTTCTTCATATAGTCCCTTGACGAGAAGTAAAGATCCAGCGCATTCGCCACCGCTTCGCGCATACTCTTAACATATTCGACATATTCTTCCGGAAGTTTGCCGGTTTGTTCAATATACTTCATTTCGCCTTTGGTATCTTTTACAAGACCAATGACAGAATAGAAGCGATCTTCGGCCAGCTTCTTAATTTCGTTTGTCATAATATCGTTGTGAAGTATGCGTTCGCTAAGTCCCAACGCA